>JBBIRM010000001.1:0-1141 GCA_037441765.1 Deltaproteobacteria bacterium
CTCAGACAGAAAAAGAAGTTACACTGGAGGAGATTGTTGTTACAGCAAGCAGGGTAGAAGAACCGGTAAGGGAAGTTGCAAGCTCAATTACAGTGATAACAGAAAAAGAGATTGAGAGCAGAAAGGCTACAACTGTGGCTGAGGTTTTGAGGGATGTCCCTGGATTGGATGTATCAAAAAGTGGAGGGCCTGGTGGATTGACAAGTGTCTTTATTAGAGAAGCAAAGTCAGAACATACACTTGTCATGGTAGATGGTGTTGAGATGAATGATCCAATGGATCCCGGACGTTCTTATGATCTTTCTAAACTCACTGTTGATAATATCGAGAGGATTGAAATTATTCGAGGCCCCCAGAGTACCCTTTACGGTTCTGATGCAATCGGAGGTGTGATAAACATCATAACTAAAAAAGGGGAAGGGAAGCCAAAATTCTTTATCTCAGGTGAAGCAGGTAGTTATCGTACATATCAGGGCAAAGCCGGTTTCAGCTTTGGAACAGAACTTTTGAATTTCTCATTGGGTCTCTCCCATTTTGATACTGAGGGTTTCTCTTCTGCGCATAAAAAGTATGGAAATACTGAGAAGGATGGCCATAGAAATACTTCTATCTCCACAAGGTTGGGAGTTAATCCTTTTGAGTTCCTCGAAATAGATCTGATATTGAGGTATATGAATAGTAAAACAGATCTTGATCAAGGTGGGGGGCCAAACCAGGATGATCCAAACTTTTTTCTCGACCACAGGCAACTATTTTTTAAAACTCAGGGCAGGGTTACTCTTTTTGATAAACTATGGGAACAAAAAATAGGGTTCTCCCTGGCTGAACATGAAAGGGAATATAAGGATAGACCTGATATCCTTCATCCATTCGATTCCTCAAGAGGTATTTATGATTGACTCACATGGAAGTTTGACTGGCAGCATAATCTATTTCTACATAAGACTAACACAATTACGGCTGGTGTAGAATATGAGAAAGAGGAAGGGAAATCGAAGTATTTTTTACAAAGCATGTGGGGACCCTATATAAGTATTTTCCCCAGAAAGAGTGCCTCAACACGAGCTTTCTATATTCAGGATAAGGTTGATCTGTTTGAATCCTTTTTTGCCACACTTGGTTTACGGGTTGATGATCACAG
>JBBIRM010000001.1:1199-4192 GCA_037441765.1 Deltaproteobacteria bacterium
AAAAATACAGGGACCAAGCTAAAAGCAACCTATGGGACAGGGTTTAAGGCCCCCACCCTTTATCAGCTCTTTGATCCTTCAATCGGTAATATAAATTTAAGACCTGAAAAGAGCAAGGGTTGGGATGCTGGAATAGAACAATCCTTTTTAAAGGAGAAGATAACTGTTGGAGCTACATATTTCCGAAATGACTTTAAAGATCTCATCGACTATGATTGGGCTCTGGGATACATCAATATTGATAAGGCAAAGACAGAGGGGATGGAAGTTTTTATCTCCATACGGCCGATTGAAGATCTTACCATCAGTGCCAATTACACCTATACAGATACCGAGGATAAAGAGACCGGGGAGAAACTTCTCAGAAGACCAAGACAGAAGGGTAGTCTCAATCTCTCATATCGATTTCTTGATAAAGGAAACCTAAATCTGAATATTATCTATGTAGGGGAAAGGGATGATTTAAAACCCTATCCCAGAAGGGGAGAAGTTGGTGGTTACACAGTTGTAAACCTGGCTGCTTCTTATGATATTCACAAAAATTTTCAATTATTTGGTCGAATAGAGAATCTTTTTGATAAGAAGTATGAAGATGCATGGGGTTATGGGACAGCAGGATTTTCCGTCTATGGAGGTATAAAGCTCAATTTTTAAGGAAGGAGAAATTCTGGACGCATTTAAGATCTTAAAAGAGTTTAAGAGGAGGTCGTTGCCATTCAGGCTGGCAACGACCTCTTATATAATCCCGGATCGGATCGTTCCGAATGTGAAGTTTCTTTCACCTTTTTTTGATGAGATTGAACTTGTCCTTTTTGAAAGCCAGGGAGAAGATAATTTCCCGGACAAGGGCGAGGTCGAATCTCTAAGAGAGATCTCTCTTAGAGAAGGGATAAATTATAATATCCATCTGCCTATTGATCTCTCTCTTGGGGATGAAGAGAAAGAGGTGAGAGAAAGGGCGATTTACATTATAAGTAGGATAATTGACCAGACACTACCTCTTAAACCTACCTTCTATACACTGCATCTTGATTTAAAGAATAAAGAGGGAAGGAATCATGAGGATATAAAAGCCTGGAAGGCTCGGCTCATCGAGAGCCTTAAAAGAATTACAGAGGCAGAGATTAGAGGAAGTCAAATCTCTATTGAGACGCTCGATTATCCTTTTGAGTGGATAGAAGATATTTTAAATAATTTTGGCTTCTCCGTCTGCCTTGATGTTGGTCACATCATTTTAAACAAACATAATCTCAGAGAATATCTTGATCGATACCTTTCAAAAACCACTATTTTTCATCTTCATGGATGTGAAAATAGAGTTGATCATCTTAGTATCGATCGATTATCAGAGAAGCAGCTTACTCTTATTCTATCTTATTTAAAAGACTACAGTGGAATCGTTTCACTGGAGGTATTTTCTATAAAAGACCTTATAAGGTCTTTAAGTGTTCTGGAGGAGAAATGGTTAAAGAGTTGATCTTCATTACAGGTGTCGGAGTGGTAAAAGTCGATTTGCCCTCGATTATGCGAATCGCCATTTCAATAAGAAACTTTATCTTGCAACACTTGAAGTTCTCGACGAAGAGATGAGCTTGCGTGTTGAGGAACATAGAAGGATGAGAGGAAAGGAATGGATAACTGTGGAAGAGCCAATTAATGTGATTGAAAAAATTGAGCAATATCAGGACCAGATGGAGGTCATCCTTCTTGACTGTATTACCCTCTGGCTCTCAAATTTGATACTTAAATGGAATGATGATCTTAAGATAATGAATGAGATAGATAGGTTTACTGATGTTGCCATGCAGGTTCAATCATCCCTCATATTGGTTTCAAATGAGGTAGGAATGGGAATCGTACCGGCGGACCCACTCGGTCGCCGTTTCAGAGATCTTTCAGGGATGGTTAATCAGAGAATCGCTTCTGTTGCTAAGAGGGTAATTTTCATGGTGTCTGGAATACCTATCTTTTTAAAAGGAAAATGTTAAGGTCTTTTCTTATAGCACTTTCTTTTTTAACTATACTGCCTGGTGGAAAGAAAAAGGAGATTGAAGCTAAGGGATTTGCCAGATCAATGATCTTTTTCCCAGTGGTGGGATTATTTATTGGATTTATTCTATGTTTCAGTCATTATATCCTTTCTTTCTTATTTCCGAAATCCCTTACCCTCTGGTTTATCATTGGATTACTTATATTTTTGACAAGGGGACTTCATCTGGATGGATTTGCAGATACCATTGATGGTCTGGCCTCTGGAGGATCGAAAGAGAGAATCCTTGAGGTAATGAGGGATAGTCGGATCGGTTCTTTTGGGGTATTCAGTCTCATTTTTTTAATTGGAACAAAATATTTACTCCTTAATCAAATCCCTGACCACTCCATTTATTCATCCTTAATCTTGATGACTGTTCTGGGAAGAAATTCTATGATCCTTGTCTGTTATAGATCGCCTTATGCCCGAGAGGGTAATGGGTTAGGAAAGGTTTTTACGGAAAACTTAGGATATAGAGAGGTAATCTCTTCCTCGCTCATTACTTTAGCTATTACGATTTTTATTCTGGGAATCAAGGGGATCTGGTTATTTTTAATGCTTTCTCTTTTTAGCATTGGATATCGTTTTTACTTTATCAAAAGGTTGGGAGGGGTAACAGGCGATATACTTGGAGCATCAAATGAGATTGCCGAACTTCTCTCAATTATAATTTTATTAATCATTAAATAGGGAATTTTTTAGGCCATTTCCTCAAAATTTTTTAACCGAAGGAGAAGGTGATGGATAAGATTAAAAAACTAATTTCAGATATTAGATCACTTGATGAGAGAGCTATGAACGAGGCAAGGAGGAGGCAGGATAGCCTTACAAAACCTCAGGGTTCTCTTGGACAACTGGAGTCTCTTTCAATTCAGATAGCAGGAATAAAGGGAGAAGCAAGGCCAAAAATTAGTCATAAAGTTATTTTTACACTCGCCGCAGATCATGGTATCACAAAAGA
>JBBIRM010000002.1:0-2482 GCA_037441765.1 Deltaproteobacteria bacterium
TACTTTAAGAGAACTGGTTGATGAGGTTGGCTCTGATGCTACGAGATTTTTCTTTCTGATGAGAGAACCCGACTCTACGTTGAATTTTGATATTGAACTCGCAAAAAAAGGTTTATCTCTCGCAAAAGAAGAAATATTAAGTAAAAAATATGATATTGTGATCCTTGATGAGATAAATGTCGCTATAGACTATGGCTTGATTTCTCTTTCCGATTTACTCAATTTAATTGATTCTAAACCCGACTCTGTGGAAATCGTCCTTACAGGAAGAAATGCAAAATTAGAAGTTATTGAAAGGGCTGATCTGGTTACCGAGATGATAGAAATAAAACATTATTATCATAATGGGATACCCGCACGTAAAGGAATAGAATTATAAAATCTATGGAACTGGCTAAAAGGATACTGGACGGGGATATAAGAGCAGCCTCAAAGCTGATGAGGGAGATCGATGACGGACTTCCTGAGGCTTTTGAAACGCTAAAAGAACTTTATCCCTATATAGGAAAGGCTTATATCATAGGAATTACAGGGCCTCCAGGCTCAGGAAAGTCAACAATCATTGACAAGATGATAGATCTTTTTAGAAAAGAAGGAAAAACGATTGGGATTATTGCCATAGATCCTACAAGTCCATTTACAGGTGGAGCTATCCTGGGTGATAGGATTCGTATGCAAAGGCATGCTACGGATGACGGTGTTTTTATTCGCTCACTTGCAACCCGTGGCTCCTTAGGGGGGCTCTCTCGATCTACCCAAGAAATAATCAATGTCATGGATGCAATGGGAAAAGAGATTATTATTGTAGAAACTGTTGGAGTTGGTCAGGATGAAGTTGATATTTTTAACATTGCTCACACATCCATTGTTGTGCTTGTGCCAGGTTTGGGAGATGATATCCAGGCAATAAAGGCAGGTATAATAGAGATTGGAGATATATTTGTAATAAATAAGTGTGATCGAGAATGTGCTGATAAGCTTGAAAGGGATATAAGACTTGTTCTTGAAATGGGAAGAAAAAAAGAAGACCTTTGGGAACCGTTAATATTTAAAACAGAAGCCATTTACGGAAAGGGGATCTTTGAACTCGTTTATGGTATTTATCGCCATAAACAGGTACTTGAAAAAAGTGGAGCTATTGAGAGGAAAAAAAGATTGAGGGCCAAGATTTCTTTTCTTGAAATCCTAAAGGCAGAATTGATGGACCGTTTTATTCAAAAAATGGAAAAAGATGGAACACTCGAAACCTTTATAGATGACATTATTATGCATAAAACCGATCCATATTCTTTAGTTGAAAAGATTCTCGAGGAAGGACTCTTTTATAAAAA
The DNA here is from genome assembly GCA_037441765.1 of Deltaproteobacteria bacterium. Lineage (GTDB taxonomy): Bacteria > Desulfobacterota > BSN033 > BSN033 > UBA1163 > JBBIRM01. The sequence continues at coordinate 1,332 of JBBIRM010000002.1, forward strand.
TTAAATAAGGGTGAGAAATGAAATCAATTGAAACAATAAGAAAGGAACTTGAGAAGAGAAGGACTGACTCCTTGCTTGGGGGCGGTCCTGAAAAGATAGAAAAACAACACAAAGAAGGAAAACTAACCGCGCGGGAACGTCTTGATATCCTGCTTGATCCCCAATCATTTGTTGAACTTGATAAGTTTGTTACTCATAGATGTACAGACTTTGGAATGGAAAAAAAGAGATTCTGGGGTGATGGGGTGATTACGGGATACGGAAGAATTGATGGAAGATTGGTATTTGTCTTCTCGCAGGATTTTACAGTATTTGGAGGAACCCTTGGCATGGCTGTGGCTGAAAAGATATGCAAGGTAATGGACCTTGCTATGAAGACAGGAGCACCTATTATTGGTTTAAATGACTCAGGAGGGGCAAGGATTCAGGAAGGGGTTGCGAGCTTAGCCGGATATGCATATATCTTTTTAAGGAATGTCCTTGCATCAGGGGTGGTTCCACAGATATCAGCTATCATGGGGCCTTGTGCAGGAGGTGCGGTCTATTCACCCGCCATGACAGACTTTATTATCATGACCAGAAAAACAAGTTATATGCATATTACAGGCCCAGATGTAATAAAAGCAGCCTTAAATAAAACCGAGACCTCTGATGGTAGACCAATCACTTCTGAACTACTTGGAGGCTCAAAGGTCCATATGGAGAAAAGCGGTGTGGCACATTTTGTGGGAGAAAATGATGAAGAGGCAATAAAGATCATTAAAGAAATACTTAGCTTCCTGCCTCAAAATAATCGTGAAAAACCACCAATAAAGCCCTCAAAAGACGATCCAAATAGAATGGAAAAATCCTTAAAGACATTGATTCCTGAAGCTTCAAAAAAGATTTATGATATGAAGAATTTGATCCATGCAGTTGTAGATGAAGGATATTTTCTTGAGGTACAAAAGGAGTGGGCAAAAAATATCATTATTGGATTTGCTCGTTTCTCTGGAATGCCTGTGGGTATCGTCGCAAATCAGCCTAACTGGCTGGCTGGTGCCCTTGATCCTGATTCATCTGTAAAGGCTGCAAGATTTGTTCGATTCTGTGACTGTTTTAATATACCGATTGTTACATTTGTTGATGTACCCGGTTTCTTACCGGGTACT
>JBBIRM010000003.1:0-2433 GCA_037441765.1 Deltaproteobacteria bacterium
CGTCTTCCTCAAAATGTTTATAGAATTCGTAAATTAGGTGAGATCTTTATTGCAGGGGCAAAAGATCCTATCATTATCTCTGAAATCTATGACAATGATCCCTTGGAGATTAGAAATCTTAAAGACCAGGTATCTCCTCTAATCTTAGAAGGTATTGAATATTTCAAGTCAAGACTCTTCGAAAAGGCCTCCTTAAAATTTGAACAGGCAAGAAGCATCCTTCCACAGGATAAAGCAATTAATTCGATAATAAACTCACTAAAACAATCATTCAGAAGAGATGAAGAGGCAAAAACAAAAATAGTTATAGGTTTAGGTCTATATAATAAAAATAACCCTTGGCCTTTTTAGTCTACGACCCTTTTTACTTTACAGTTTCACCTGGCTTTAGTATCAGGACCTTTATATCGGGAACATCCTTCATACAATTTATAAACTCTTCACTTGTGCCTTTTAGGGCTGGAAAGGTACCATAATGCATTGGAATTACATATTTTGAACCCAAGAGTTTGGCAGCATAGGCACCTTCTTTTGGGCCCATTGTATAGTGACTACCTATCGGAAGTATTGAAACATCTGGCTTATAAAGATCCCCAATGATCTTCATATCACTGAAAACACCCGTATCGCCTGCATGATAAATTTTAAATCCATTTTCGAATTGAATAACAAAACCCACAGGTTCACCACCATATAATACCTGATCCCCCTCCACAATACCCGAGCTATGGGTTGCAGGGACCATTATGATGGAAATACCATGCGACTCATAAGTGCCTCCTTTATTAATCCCTACTACATTCTTGGCCCCCTTTTTTGTCAGATAACTTCCAAGCTCGTATATCGCAATAACTTTGGCATTCGTTTTCTGAGAGATAGAAATGGTATCACCTATATGATCATGATGTCCGTGGGTCACAAGAACAATATCCGCCTTATCAACCTCTTTCATCTCTGACGGAGTCTTTGGGTTTTTACTTAAGAAAGGATCGATATAGATTACTACATTCTTTGGAGAAACAAATTTGAATGCAGAATGCCCAAGATATGTTATCGTTACACCCTTACCGATTTCATCTGCAAATAGCTGGAAAGAAAAGAGGACTGTTAAAATAATAAATAAATTCGCTAATAAAAAATTTTTTTTTGAAAACATGCTAAAATCCCTCCTTTTAATTTAAGTTTTTCATTGGTCCATACGTAAAACACCTGCTCCTTTTATCTTTCCCTGTTTTAATAGATTTAATGCCTTGTTTGCCTCTTCTAATTTAAATTCTTCTACCTCTGTATTAATGGGAATTTGAGAGGCAAGGTTCAGAAAATCCTGTGCATCTTTACGAGTGATATTTGCCACACTTTTAATCTCCTTTTCATCCCATAAAAATTCTCCGTAGTCTAAGGCTGGAATCAATGTCCTCTTTCTTATCACTGCCAAGATAAGTCTTCCCCCTTTTTCAAGATGTCTTAATGCCTTCGGAACGGTTTCTCCCACTGGTGTAAAGTCTATTGCTGAGTTAAGCTTCTTGGGAGGATTATCCTCTTGTCCACCTATCCAAGAGGCCCCAAGTCTTTTGGCCAATTTCTTATGTTCTTCACTTCTTGTAAATACAAAAACCTCACATCCCCAATAATTGGCCATTTGAATCACAATATGGGCAGACGCTCCGAACCCAAAAAGCCCAAGCGTTTTACCTCTTTCAATTCCTGAAAGCATTAGATCACGATATCCAATTGCTCCTGCACACAGAAGTGGTGCAGCCTCTGAATCGGAGAATCTCTCAGGAACCGAGTATGCAAAATCTTCTGAAACCAACGAATACTCTGCATAACCACCATTTTTATGAAGGCCTGTAGCACGAAATTCAGGGCATAGATTTTCATTTCCAGCTTTACAGAAATTACACCTGCCACATGTTGAATGAATCCATGCAACACCCACCCTATCTCCTATATTAAATCTTTTGACCTCTGAACCCTTTTTGATCACCCTACCAACAATTTCATGGCCAGGTATGACAGGGAGTTCTGGTTTAATTCTTCCTTCAATTTCATCAATCTCCGTATGACAGATACCGCAGGCCGAAACTTTAATTAGTATCTCTTTCGGTCCAGGGGCAGGGATCGGTAGGTCCACTAATTCCAATGGATTATTTTCAACTAAAGAAATCTTACTTAGAATCATTGCCTTCATGTTAAATATAGATACCAAAAATTAGATTAAAATTCAAATTGATTAGTTTGGTAGTTTGGTTATATAACTTGAATTTTTATTAAAAATAATATATCATTTTCGAGCAAAAATTTTAAAATTCAACTACTAAATGATGAAGGAACGACAAACATATTATACAAGGAGGAAGAAGAATGGAAAAGAAAAGCTTTGAAAGGCGCTGGCCACCCGAGTTACCATATGAAGATTCTGCTATGAACTTA
>JBBIRM010000004.1:0-56619 GCA_037441765.1 Deltaproteobacteria bacterium
TTTTATAGACTGGGGAGGTGGGGTGGAAAAGCCTTCGAGCGGATACCTTTAAAAGTTTGGCACTATTAATTAATTCCCTGAAAATGTTTGTTTTTCTCTTAAACGATTGTTAGCAAATTAACTTCTCAACGCCCGCATTCGAAGGGTTTGGAACCCCACCTCCTCAGTCTTTCTATGACTTTTTCAGAACTCTCACGAAGATAAATTGACAGACATGTTTCAGTCAGTTATATAATCTTTCAACAAGGGGTATACATGGGAAGAATTCCAATTACCCGAAATGGGTATAACCACCTTCATAAAGAATTGGAGAATTTGAAAAAAGTGGTCCGTCCCCAAGTGATCAAAGTGATTGAGGAGGCCCGCGCCCATGGAGATTTAAGCGAAAATGCTGAATATGTGGCAGCCAAAGAGCGCCAATCTTTTGTTGAGAAAAAGATTCGCGAGATTGAACAGAAGCTTGCCAACTCAGAGATTATTGACCAGGTCAATCTTCAAGATGGGAGGATTGGCTTTGGCTCTGTGGTCACCTTGGAAAATCTCGATAATGGAGGCCAAGTTACATATCAAATTGTCGGTCCAGAGGAATCAGATATCCCATCGGGCAAGATCTCAATCACCTCCCCTTTGGGTAAGGCCTTAATCGGGAAAGAGGTGAATGATGAAATAAAGGTCCAAACCCCAGGAGGAACAAAAAACTACATCGTTCTGAAAATCAATTAAGACCTCACCTCCATATTAATTCCAATCACTCCGAAATCCCCTTCAAAATAGGGATGCTCCCCATTCTCATTTTTGGTCCGATGATATTCCCCTTCACAATAATCTTCCCGTTATCTCAACTTTCTCCTTTTCTTATCGCAGTGATAGCGGTGGCTTTGAAAGAGGCCTCCACCTCTTTACCCTCTGTTAATAATAACTCTTCTAAAGAGTGATTTGTGACATAAGCAACAAGTGGAAATCCACAGTTAAGTTGGACCTTTTGATAAAGCCCTAAGGAGACGATCTTTTCAATCTTTCCTGTTAAAACATTTCTGGCGCTGCTTCTCTCCCGGGAGGGGTGAGTGGAGAGGGTGACATTTTCTGGACGAATGCAAAGAACGACTTTCTCTCCAAGATGGGCCCTTCCAACCACTTCAATTTCTTGCCCTTCAACTGAAACAAAGAAAGTTCCGTGACCCTCTTTTACCACCCTTCCGGTCAAGATCGTCTCCACCCCTACAAAGGAAGCCACCCATTCATCTACGGGTTGGTTCATGACTTCACCAGGAAAACCCATCTGTAAAATTCTACCTCCATTCATGACTGCAACTCTATCCGATAATCTGAGGGCTTCCATCCTATCATGGGTGGCAAAAATGGTTGTCGTGCGAGTTTGACGAAGGATATGGTCTAAATCCTCGATCAAGGAATCACGAGTGGGGGGGTCAAGGGAAGCGAAAGGTTCGTCAAGCAGAAGAATCTCAGGTTGGAGGACAAAGGCGCGGGCGAGGCTCGTCCTCTGTGCCTCCCCTCCTGAAAGTGTTTTTACAGACCGGTCTTTAAGATGGCTTATTCCAAATCGATCGAGTTCCTCCATTACCATATCACGGATCTTCTTTTTCTCCATTCTCCTTATTTTTAAACCCGATGCCACATTATTAAAAACTGTTGTATCAAATAGAAGGGGTTCTTGGAAGACCATGGCCAGCCTTCTACGATATTCTAAAACGGAGTGATTTGTTTCGACCTTCTTCCCTTTGAAGAAGATTTCTCCTTGAAAGGGCTTCAATAAATAGGATAATGTTTGCAGGAGAGTAGTTTTCCCTGCCCCATTCGGTCCGATCAGGGAAAGGATTTCCCCCTCTTTGATTTGCAGGGAAGGGATGTTAAGGATTGTCGACCCTCCCCTTTCAACTTCAATGTTTCTTGCCTCCAGGATTGGACCTGATTCATTCATACCCAATCTTTCAGACCATATTGTGCGGTAATCTTTATTGTTCATCGTTCATCGTCCATCGTCTATCGTCCATCGTCCATTATATTACCTCGGCCTCGTCTTCTGTTGTATTTGAGTGAGAATCAAATTAATAAAATAGGCAAGCAATAGGAGGATAATCCCTAAGGCAATTGCAATGTCAAAGTTTCCCCGGCTGGTCTCCATAACGGTCGCCGTCGTCAGCACTCTTGAATATCCCTTGATATTTCCACCCACCATGATGGAGGCTCCCACCTCAGAGATGACCCCTCCGAATCCAGCCATCACAGCAGCCAGAAGCGGAAGCCTTGCCTCTCTGATCAAGATCCAGACCATCTGGAGGCGGGTGGCCCCGAGGGCCAGAATCTGTAAGCGAAGTTTTTGTGGAAGCTGTTGAATAGCGGCCAAAGTAATCCCCATCACGATAGGAGTAGCGATGATCGCCTGGGCGATAATCATCGCGGTGGGCGTATAGAGAATTCCAAAAAAACCCAGAGGTCCATTCCTCCACAGAAAAATCGTCACAAAAAGCCCGACTACCACGGGCGGAAGCCCCATGCCTGTGTTGATAAGACTTATAACAATTCTCCTACCTGTAAACCTGGAAAGGGCAACCGCTACCCCAACTGATATCCCGATCAAGAGACTGACCAGGGTGGCTGTCCCCGAGACCTGGAGCGAAAGAAGAGTGATCCCCATGACCTCCGGGTCAAGGGTGACCAATAGCCAAAAAGCCTTTTTTATTCCCTCGAGAATGAGATCCATCTTCTTACCTCAAATCCGAAATCCGAATACCAAAATACAAAACTTTCGTTTGGAACATTTGGATTTTGTAAATTTGTGCTTGTTTCGAATTTAGGATTTCGAATTTAGAATTTATCTTCCAAGCTCTTCTTCCTTCTTGCCTGCATCGGGGAAGAACAGGGGTGACCCGAATTTATCGACTCCAAAGGTTTTGATGATGTTCTGGGTTTCTTTTGAAACCATGAAATCGGCAAATGCCTTTCCTCCTGCGGCATTCACCTTGGGCCATTTGTCAGGGTTCACCTCAATGACATGATAAATATTGAGAAGAATGGCATCCCCCTCGATCAAAATATCGAGTCCGAGATTCTTTTTCAATGCCAGATAGGTCCCTCGATCCGCAAGGGTATATCCCTTCTTCTCAGCTGTCACATTCAATGTCTGACCCATCCCAAGGCCTGTCTGCTGGTACCATTTCTCTCCTTCGGGATCGATCCCAGATTTCTTCCAAATATCCATTTCCTTCACATGGGTGCCCGATTTATCTGCCCTCGATAAGAACAGTGCTTTGGCTGAAGCAATCTTTTTAAAAGCTTCTGAGGCTAATTTTATTCCTTTAATTTTAGCTGGATCTGTAGGAGGTCCCACGATGACAAAGTCATTATGCATGATGATTCTTCGATTGATTCCATAACCTTCGGCCACAAACTTCTTCTCCGCAGCAGGCGAATGAACCAAGAGGACATCCGCCTCCCCCTTTTGACCCATGGCCATCGCCTGGCCAGAGCCCACGGCAATGGTCTTGACGAAGTAACCTGTCTTCTTCTCAAAGATGGGGATAAGAACATCAAGTAGCCCGGAATCCTGCGTGCTGGTGGTGGTTGCCAGAATGATTGTTTTTTGTGTGCTTGCCAACGAAGGATGTAACAAGCCTAAAAGAGAATAAAAAAACAATCCGAACCAAACCCCTTTTATCACTTCAACTCCACAATTAATCAATTTTTTGAATAAAGGATTTTCCCTGAACTTTTAAAATCGTAGTTCCCCAACCTCTCAACCCTATTTCGAAATTCCTTTGAGTTAAGAACCTCAATAAAGGCCTGAACCCCCTTATCAAAAAAGGTCGATTGGTCGAGGATCATATCAAATCTTTCGTGGGTGATGGGAATAAATCGGAGGCCAAAAAGCCTGGAAACGGCTATCGTCGCAATGCCAACATCTGCTTCTCTTGAGAGTATTGAGAGACCAACTTCAAAATGGGTATAGACCTCTTTCTCATATCCGTTAATCTTCGAAGGAATAATCCCCAATTTTTTTAGGTGATGGTCTAAGAGTACCCTTGTGCCTGAGCCTTTTTGTCGATTAATAAACTTAATTTCTTTTTGAGTCAGATCTTCGAAGCCACAGATGTTGAAAGGATTTTTAGGAGCGACCACAAACCCTATATCGCGGCGAAATAAATTAACCACAACAGGTTTTATATTTGTGAGATAACTGGAAATGAAAGGGATATTATATTCATTAGTTTTTGGATCAAAAAGATGAGACCATGCAATATCTGTATAACCCAGGTTCAGGGCCTTGAGTCCATCCGTACTCCCCGTATTCGCAGAAAAGATATAGAACTCTGGAAAACATTTTCTCATATAGGTATAAAGCATATCTAAGATAGGATCATTACTGCCAGAGGCAAGAATTGCCCCCTCAATCTTTCGGCTCTTCTTTCTTGCCTGCTCGAGACCTGTTTTGGCATTCGATTCAATCCATTCATCGATCAACTTCTTGGGAAACACCCACTTACCTGTAACTCGAGTGGATGGAATCTTTCTGGATTTAATCAATCCATAAACCTGCTTTTCGTGGATCCCTAAATAATTCGCTACCTCTTTGGTATTCATCATTTCTTGAGGCATGATGAACCTCCTATGGCAAATATATACTAAAAGGATCTAAAAAATTTGTCAAGAAAAAAATTATAAATTATTACTTTTTATTACTTCTAATTACAAAAAAAGAGGGCAGTATTTCATACTGCCCTCCCCTCTACTCCTTCCTTGATAAAATCGTTATTACCTCAAACGACCTTCCACGGCTTCCCATTTGATATTCTTAAAGAAAGAGGCAATATAATCTGCCCTTTTCAAGCCATAGTCAATCATAAAGGCGTGCTCAAAAACATCCAAGATCAATAAGGGATTGCAACCAGCAGGATGCCCAACATCGTGCTCGTTGATCCATTGATTGAATAATCTCCTATTCACCGAATCCTGATAAAGAATGGCCCATCCGATGCCCCTCATGGTGCCAACCCCCTTAAAATCCGCTTCCCAATTGTCATAACTTCCAAAATCCTCAGCCAACTTTTTCCCAAGTTTGCCATTTTTATTCAAGGTCGCTTTTCCACCCAAGTTTTCAAAATAGAGTTCATGAAGCCGCATTCCGTTAAACTCCCAGCCCAATCTCCTTTTCAATTCAGCATATTCAGGTGTCCCAATCCTTCCTCCTTTGGCCATTTCATCAAGTGTATCAAGGAGTTTATTGGTATTGGTCACATATCCTTGATAAAGAGTAAAATGGTTTTTCAATAAGGTTTCGCTAAATCCCTCCATTCCAATCAAATGATTGTAGTCCTTTGCCGTATAAGCCATCTTATGATCCTCCTTTCTTAAAGAAAATTTAATTTAATCATAACAGGTAAAATATCTATTTCAAGGTTTATCTTCAATTTTTGGATGCGTCACATTCCCTTGAAAAGTCCTTGAGGTCTATGTTATCTCTTCAAAAAATGATGAAACTTCGTGTGGGAGCAAACTGGGATATCTCATTCCTTGACGCCGTCCAAGGCACTTCTGTGGATGAGCTATTTGGGAAACTTCCTTTCGATATTGTAGGTGGAGCAAGGCCTGGATTTGTTCTGCCACAGATTGATCGGAAGGTTATCAGGCAGTATATCCAGGCATGCCACGAAAGAGGTCTTCAGTTTAGTTACCTTCTCAATGCCCCTTGTCTTGGAAATCTTCAATACTCCAGAAGGGGTTACAAAAAACTAATTGAACTCTTAGAATGGATTGATCAATCTAATTGTGACTCAGTCACTGTCGGTATTCCCTATCTGATCGACCTTGTAAGAAAAAGATTCCCTCGCCTCAAAATCAAGGTTTCCACCACAGCCCGGGTAAATACTGTAAGGAAAGCCCTCCAATATGAGGATATGGGTGTGGAGGAGATCATCATCGATGAGCATATCAATCGTGAATTTAAAACCCTTGAGGCCATCAGAAAGGCGGTGAAGTGTGACCTTGAACTGATCGTTAACAATATCTGCCTCTGGCAGTGTCCCTACAACTTCGAGCATGTCAACCACGATGGCCATGCCTCCAGGAAAGGAGAAGAAGGGCAGTCCTGCTATCTCCAGTATCCCGGTTACCTCTGCCTTTATAGAAAATTGACAAACCCTGTTGAATTACTAAAATCCACCTGGATCAGACCAGAGGATGTCCACCATTATGAGGAGATCGGGTACGAACATTTCAAAATCACGGAGCGGTTTAAACGCACACCTCTTCTCCTTGAACATGTGAAAGCATATGAGTGCAGACACTTCGAGGGAAATCTTTTAGACCTTTTCACGCTTCCACGGAAAGGTGCCTTTACCCCTCTTCACCTCGAATATTTTATAAAACCTGAACATGTAAATATTATGAAAGTTTCTGAACTGGAGAAGGTCTTTGACCTTGAGTTCAGGGAATTGATTCAAATCGACAACCAAAAATTGGATGGTTTTATCGAACACTTTAAAAGACACGATTGTAATCAGATCACCTGCTCCCAATGTCTCTACTGTGAAATGATCTTTGAAAGAGTGGCAACGGTAAACCTTCAGAAATTGCAAAGCGCAGCCCAAAAGATTAGAGATTTTTCTGAAAAACTCATATCCGGAGAAATCTTTGAAATCCCTATTGTCCATTATGTTTTCAGGATCCCACTGGCTAAATCCTTATTGAAAAAACTCCTCAAATGGCGTGCAAAAAAGATGAAAAAAGACCACTGATCCAGAGAAAAAGAGACTATGAGATTTCTGCTTGTTGATCCTCCTCACAAAATCTGGACGATCCTTCGCGCATGGGTGCCCTCTCCAGGTTGCCTTCAACTCCTGGGATACTTAGAAAGGGAAGGATTTGATATCGATTATATGGACTGTACCCTGAATGAAAACCCATGGAGAGACCTTGAGGAAAAGATCCGAAGGGAAAAACCTGAGGTGATAGGAATCTCGGTCAACTGTACTGCATTTATATACGATGGGATGAATGCGGCAAACCTGATCAAAGCAGTCCACCCCCGTTCCACCATCATCATGGGAGGAGAACATCCCTCTTTTATGGCGGAGGAGACACTTAGGGATTGCCCTGCCGTCGATTATATCTGTGTTGGAGAGGGAGAGGTCACTCTGACCGAATTCCTTCGGACTCTGGAGAAAAAAGGGGATCTATCAAAAGTCTTAGGCCTTGCCTATCTTAATGAGAATGGGGATTTTATCTATACGGGTGATCGCCCGTTTATTGAAGACCTCGATACCCTTCCTATGCCTGCCTATCACCTGGCAAAGATGGAGCATCCATATGTCGAACTCCCATCTGAAGGCAAAAGGGGATTGGTTGTCAATTTCTCAAGAGGATGTCTATGGGATTGCACCTTCTGTTCAGAATCTGCCTTTTATAAGAGGACATGGAGGAAAAGAAGCCCTAAATTGATCGCGGACGAATTGGAACTTCTCAAAGAGAAATACAATCGAAAAATTTTTTATGTAGGGGATAATACTTTTAACGTAACAAGAGAACAAGGGATTGGTTTTATTGAGGAGATGCTAAAGCGAAAGACCAATCAACACTTCTGGCTTCAGTCACGAGCAGACCTCATCCTACGGGATGAGGATCTTCTGGATGGTTTCCGAGAGGCAGGAGTCTACCAATTCATGATGGGCCTCGAATACCATTCTGATGCTGTTCTTAAAGACATTCGGAAGCGACATTCCGTGGAACAAGCAAAAAAGGCCATGCAACTTTTAAAAAAGCATAAATTGATGGTGATGGCAACTCTTCTCATCGGACACTGGAATGAGACTGAGAAAGACCGAAGGGAGTTTTTTAAGTTCTTCAGTAAATACGTGGACCATTTTGGTCTCAATATCATTACTCCCCTACCTGGCACGCCTCTTTTCTATCAGATGAAGGCCCAGGGGAGAATCATGGATTGGGATTATAGAAATTACGATTACCTCCATGCGATAATGCCCACGCGGGAGGCGGATACTCTTGAACAGGTCAACCTGATCTATAAAGAGATTATGAGGCAGTATTATTGGCGACCCAGGGAACTGCTCAAGCTCATTTCTCCCAATCCCATCCTAAGACATCACCATCGCTACTATATCACCAAAGTGGCATTAAATATTATGATGCATGAAATCTTTGGAACTCCTCTATGGGTTCAACCCAATTACCAGGAATATAAGGATTATCTGGTAGAAAGGGGTGAGCAGTTGCCTGCTGAATTGATGAGGTTGGCCAAATAATCGAACCATCTTTTCTGGAGTGCAATCCTTCGCCTCGGGATCAGGGCAACTGGGGCGAATCTTAAGGTGAAGGTGTTATCATTTCGATCTCGAAAGGTGAGGTTGAAAAGGGTGGTGTCCGCACCATAATAATTGTCCCTGGTGATAAAAACCCTTTCCATTCTCTCGAAGGGAATCCTCAAATCCACCTTTTCAAATCCTTTTCCCTCTGAAATTTTGAAACAGAGATCTTTCCCTTCAATCCACAATTTGGCCTTCCTCCTTGTCCCTTTGATAGGAAGGCCTCCATAGTAATAAGCGCTACAGGGTCTTGGAATCATTCTTTCAGAAATATAGCATCTTTAAAATATTTTGACAATTTTCCCCTGGAGGATTATAAGTCTTAAAAGGGAAACCTATAATCTAAAAAGGCCCTTCGGAAGAAGGAGACCAAAGCATGGGGTCAAAAAACTTAACCCACTCATTAAAAAAAAGAAGAAGAGAGATTGATCTAATCGATCAAAAATTATTAACCCTTCTCAACCGAAGAGTACGCACCGCACTAAAAATAGGTAAGATTAAGAGAAAGATAGGGGAGAAGATTTATAATCCAAGTAGAGAAGAAGAAATCCTAAGGAGACTCCGTCGCATCAATCGGGGTCCATTAAAGGATAAGGACCTTGAAAATATATTTAAAAAGATCATTCTCGTATGCCGAAGATCCCAATTATAAAACCTCGATGATCTTTCCAAGGTTTTAATCCAGTTACTTTTTCTCCTCCCACTTTTTTAGTTCTTTTTTGATCCCTTCAAGTTTATCCCTGAATTCCTGTGTAACTGCCCTCGATTGAATTTGATCGGTAATGATATGGGGGATCATCAACAGGATCAATTCTGTCTTCTTATCCTGATAATCATGGTAGCCGAAAAGGGCACCCAGTATCGGAATCCTGCTCAAGAAGGGAAGGCCTGCCTTATCTCTCTTTCTCGAACTTTCAATAAGTCCACCAATCACTATCATCTGCCCCTCGGAAACAGACAGGGTGGTCTTTGCAGTCTTCTTCTTAAAGAATAGGAGGAGTCGTGTTGGAACAAAGCTCCAGGGCCAGAGGTCTCAAACCGCGTATAGAGCTTCCCCTTCTCTGAAGGGAGGGCATGATAGTAGCCATTTCTTAGTTCATAGAGTCTCAGAGTATTGCGACAAAAAGGTCGACCAAATTGTTTCTGAGCCTCCTCGGCTAAGAAGGCAAAGTTAAACCTCCCACGAAACAAATCCGCCTCCTGTCGGATGTATCGAAGCTCTCGGTCTAACCATTGTCTCACTTCCTCGCTCAACACATGGAAGGTATTATTCACCCTCTGCCACAAACGAAAAGGCCTCTTTCGGTTACCCCTAAGCCATCTCTTTCTTAGCTCATGAAGACGACTCCTTCGAACCCCTAAGAGTTTCATGGCTTCTTTCTCCGAGATACGATGCCTATTGAAGGAAGCAAGCACCTCCTCTACAAACTCCACAGGTAGCCTCTTATGAATCCTCTCTCTCATCCCGAATCGATTCTCCATAAGCGTCTCTCAAAAGACAATCTAAACTTTTATCTCACCCAAAACAGCGAAGCCAAACTTATTAAAAAACTTAGAATTCCTTCTTATATCGGCTTTTATCTCACGAAGACAGAGGCAGGTTTTCTCTGTCAGTTCAATTGCTTTGCTTAACCTCTGGGCTTGTATCTCAGCAGTAGTCAACCCCTTTTGAACCTCTTTCTTCCTCTTCCTCCACTGCCTCTGATAATCAGGATGCTTCTGCCCCCAGGGTTTCACATAGTGCTCGTAATGGTTCTTCCAATCATCTGGATTCTTCTTCCTGTAGAGCCGATTATTCTCCTGTTTTCTGAGCCGCTGGCATGCCTTGCAACAAGCCTTCTGACGATTGCCAACTCTCGGATCTGGATGAAAAACCTTCCCACAATAAAAACATCTCTTCATGGCCATCTTTAGAGCCCTCCTTACATAAACCCTCTCTCGGATATGCTTAAAGATGGCTCAGGGGAACTAAAAAACTCCAGACCCAATCGCCAAAGCCAGACCAGGAATTAAAACAGTTGAAGAGAAAAGGAATTCTTAAACCTGTCTGGCAACAGGCACAGGTAAATTGCCATAGTGAACAGATAAAAAAACCAATGGGTTAAAAGCTTACCTTGGTTTTCCACAATCCCCTAAAGTTATGAGTCTCCCCCCAGCCCCCCCATTTCTACAACGATGATGTCAATAAATGATTTTTACAAAAAGTCCACAAATGATTCTTCCGTAACACTTAAAATTTTTTCTTTGACATATGCTCTTTATTCTTGTAAAGTAAGTTAACAAAGACCTCTTTTTTAAGAGGAAATAACCGCAAGCTTTGTAAAAAGTTTTGGGAACCCCCAAGCTATTTAGAAAGCCACGGGGGTTTTAAATTTTCAAAGGAGGAAAAAGATGGAAGAGAAGATTTACGTTGGGAATCTCCCATTTGGGGCGTCAGAAGATGAATTGAAGAACCTTTTTTCGCAGGCAGGAGAGGTCAAATCCGTTAAAATCATTACCGACCAATATTCAGGCCGGTCAAGAGGATTCGGCTTCATCGAAATGACCTCGCAAGCCGATGTAGAGAAGGCAATCTCTCTGCTGAACGGTAAGACCCTGATGGGCCAGACATTGGTTGTGAACAGAGCCAGACCCCAGAAAAAAAGAGGCGGTAACTTTAAAGGGAGAAGGGGCAGAACCCCTTAGATTTGTTAGGGATTGAATAAGAGTTCTCAGAAAGTCCTATAAAGATTAGGAAGGTACATAAATTCATTTTAAATACTTTTTTATATCCTTCGATAAGGAGAACCCTTTGGAAGTAATAGTTCAAGACGGTCATATTGAGAATGCAATCAAATCTCTTAAGCGTCAACTCATCAAAGAAGGCATCTTAAAGGAGTTGAAGAAAAGGAGATCTTACGAAAAGCCCTCTGTAAAAAGGAAAAGAAAAAGGCAGGAGGCCAGGCGAAGGAGGCAGAAGGCTGCTCGAAGATCTTCAAGATAGCGAGAATTTAGTTAGTATCTAAAAGGCGATCTCAGATCGGCCTAAGGGTTCTCAATAAAAGCATCTCTTAGGAGTTTGCTCTGTCTTAAAAAGGCCTGGCGTGGATTTTTCGTATCCTTCATCAATGAGATCTCCTGGGTAATTAGCCTGACTACATTAAGTAGGTAAGTCTCTGGTTTTTTTGCCTCCCTTTGATAGAGGGGATGTTGTTGATTGATGTAAATGACTGTTCCTTCGGTAAAACATTCAAGCCCTCCTTCACCGAAATCATCAATACAGACCGAAACCCCAATTTCACCAAATCTCATTCTTTGAACAACTGCGTTGGGAGTCAGTCGTTTCACCTTGGGTGATCTCTTTCTAACCTTCTTTGGGGTTGAAAGGGGTCTCTCCTCCTTTTCTTCAGAGATGAGACTTACTTCGGTCTTCCCTTCCCCTTCAGACCTTTTTGAAATAGCAGCTGCCCCTCCGATTCCCTCTCCATCACCAGCCAGAGGAATGGCACCAAATGGGGAAAGATCAGGATTCAAAGCGAGGGCCCGATGAACCCTTTTAAGCGCCTCTTTTAAGGCTTTGTTAGCCTTCCGTTTCTCTTTACGGCCGGCCAACCTTTTTAAAACTGTATCGACTTCCCCTGCCACCTTCTCCATAACCTTTTTGAAGGCCTGGTATTGAGGACTATCAAGAACAAATCCTGATCGGTCTGTGGTGACAGGTAGAAAATCAGCATAAACCTCTCCCCTTATCCTTGAAGCAACCTTCCCCCATTGTTCCAAGCCAAAAAGTTCCTTTTTAATGGTCACCTGCTTGACCTTTATATCCACTCCTAATTCTTCAGGTGAAGAACTCGAAGATGGGAGGATGATAATCTCCCCATGGACAGGTCCGAATTCTGTTCCCTCGAGAAATGGAATTCTATGCCCGCTGAGGCTTCTTGGGGTAATCCTCATCCCATTGAGCCTGACAACAAACTTAGGTGCCTTTAAAGGGGTTCCCTCCACAATCTTTCGGACTACCTCTTCTGGATCAAACTCTCTGGTTAATCGGAGAAGCCTGACTGTAGTACCATCCCCTCTTTCTCGATCAGGGCTAAGAATCTCCAGAGGAAGGTTCCACTGATCTCCTTCTTTCTCCCACTCTTTTTTGTCAAAAGTCACCCTGGCAGCAAAATCACCTTTCTGGGTAATGACCTCAAAACACTCACAGGCAGAGAGGCTTGCAAATTTCCCAATGCCAAATTGACCAATTAGGTCTCGGTGAAAAACCGGAGATTTTGCTTTCCTCATCTTTTCCGTAGAACCGATATTGAAGTATTGCCTGAGCCCCTCCCTATCCATTCCCGTTCCATTATCTTTAACCTCGATCAACTCCTTACTAATTTTGATATCGACCTCGGTCGCATCTGCATCATAGGCATTATTCACAAGCTCACGGATCAGTTCAATACTCTCTGAATAAAGCCTCTCTCCAATGGTGATCAGGTGACTCTTATCGACGGTGACTGGAAGGTATTCCATTTAAAAACATCCTTTAAATACTTGTTGTGAAGAAAAAAGGCCTGTTCGATATCGCTTAGGCTTGATCCATCCATTTAAACTTCTTCCCATATTGCAATATGGGGAGCCCAACAAGATTAGAACCCGCATGACCGACGGGAGAGAAAATTTTGGGGTCTTTTTTTCAATTCACGTTAATTAATTTTAAATGAGTAATAGATTGATGTCAAAAGGATTTTTTATTTAGGGAAACACCTCACTCATCTGGGAAATCGGGTAGGGATGTCGGAGAAAATCTTATAGCGGAAACCTTAGAGTGCTCCCTGACTAAAAGAATCAGCTTTATAGGATTTTCGGAGATATTTCTACCCGATTCATATAATCCCCCCTTCAGTGAGACATTACCCTTAAAGACTTCTGAGGAAAAATTAAAAAGATTAAGTTATTAAAGATTACTTATTCGTAGACCTTTTCTTCCTCTCCTTCGAGGTCTCCGGCATCTCTCTCCACATCTCTTGAGCCATCTATTCGAGATAAAATCTCTTTGTAGTATTCATGTTGAATTAAGAGATCCATGATCTCGTTTGTCCCCGTCCAGATCATCTGAAGCCTTGCATCTCTAAAAAAACGTTCGATGGGATAGACATTGGTATATCCAATTCCTCCCATGATCTGCATCGAATGGTTCACAACCTCCCAGAGCATTTCAGTGGAGGTCTTTTTGGCTTCAGAGACCATTCGTCTTGAATCGAGTCCTTCGTCAACATATTTTGCTGTTACATAAACCAGGCTACGGGCTGCGTCCAGTTTTGCAATGGAATCAGCCACCTTGAAGCTCACCCCTTGAAATCGGCGAATCAACTCTCCAAAGGCCTTTCTTCGATTACTATATCGGACAGCAATCTCCAGGCAACATCTTGCCATTCCAAGTGCTCCTGCAGCCGTTGTCAGTCGTTCTGGAATCATCATTCGGTTAAAGACCAGAGCCCCTCCATGTTCAGGACCAACAAGATTTTCTTTGGGCACCCTGGTATCTCGAAAATAGAGACGGCCTGTTCCACCTCCCCTGGATCCTAAGAGGCCATAAACGTGTTTAATCTCCACACCCATCTCCCTTTCAACAATAAAACAAGAGATGGATTTGTGAGGTTCATCTTCGGGGGCTGTCTTTGCATAGACCAAAAAGTAGTCTGCTCCCTCTGCACCCACCACAAAACGTTTCTGACCATTGAGAATGTAATAGTCTCCGTCTTTTTTGGCGAGGGTGGTGGCACCAAAAAAGTCAGAGCCTCCACGTGGCTCTGTCAGGGCCTCTGCACAACAGAGTTTTCCCTCAAGGGTAGGTTTTAGATATTTCTCTTTCTGTTCAGAAGTCCCAAAGGTGTGGATGGCTTCACCCACGATGCTCACCAGAGAGTAAAGGCAGGTCATCCCTGAACCGAGGACCCCTATTTCCTCAATGGCGGATACTTCTCCGGTCCACTTCATCTCTCTTCCCCCCCATTGTCTTGAAAAGCGAAGTCCAAGAAGATGTTCTTCTGCCAAACTCTTCATAAACTCTTTCGGATATTTTACTTGATCCTGATCCATGGATCGAATGAGCGAACTTGGGACCTTTTCACGAACAAATCTACGAACCTCTTCCTGAAGTTTCTTTTCTTCCCCGGTCAAAAGAATTTCAAACATCACTTTCCCCCTTCTGCAATTAAATCTTTGGAAAACTTAATGTGACTATGACTTTTTACCTAATCCCCTTTATCCTCAATTGAGTGAATAAATCAAGGTCTTAATCTCCAGGACAATGGCGTGTGCAGTTATCACAATGGTAATGAATGAAAAATTGGAGATACTGCATATACCTGAAGAAACTCGGGGATCTTATCATTTCAATCTTGTCCGATATTAAAGGCTTTTCTGTCATCTCTATTAAAAAGCGCATAAAATTTCCGACATCGTTCGGTTGGCTTACTCTCACACATCGATGACTTAACACATATCCTTCCTCTGTAAAGGCTTTTCCTGGGCAGGTTGAACGACAGTCATAGGTGCACGTCTTGCAAGGATCATATCCATAGATTGGATCATCGGTTTCCAAATCTAAACTGTTTAGGAGCCCAAGAAACATCACCCGAGGTCCAAATTCTCGAGTTAATGCAAGGGTATTCTTCCCCCAAACCGCAAGGCCACTTTGGACCGCGGCGTGGCGTAGAGAGACGCTTCCAATTGGATTTCGAAATGTCTCTTCGTTAATCTCAAAAGGGCGATGAGCCTGAACCAGGAATGATTCAGCACCATATTCCCGTTCTATAAACCTTCCAAGGTGATAAGCCGCTGTATTCCCAGCAGACTCAACACAATATAGAAAGGAAGGCATCTTGCTCCAAGTATTATCTTCATAATGGTAGGCCCCTGCCAGAGGTTTAAAGGCCAGAACGATGATAGACCTTGCAGTAGGGAGGTAGCGATGGGGATCGGGTGATCTTGGACTATTATAATCTCTGAGGTTTAAAAAACCGACAAGATCAGCCCCTAAGATCTTGGCCTTTTTCCGGATTCTTTCTTTCATAAGTGGTCTTTCCTTCATTTTAGACTCCTTTCGATGATCCTTGGCTGAAAGCCCAACTTTATGGATAGAGAAAGAGGAAATGGGCTCAGATTCCAGAATTGGAACCAAAGCCACCCATAGAAATAGAATAGGATTTTAATCTAAGGTATCCAATTCTGTATAGAAATTTTTTAGTCCCAATTTCTTTGATCGATTACTTTTTGACCTTCAGGTATAGTTCCTTGTGAAACAAATTCTATTCTATCCGGTCTTACCCTACAACTTTCCTGGATAGTTTTTTGTAAGGAATTTATCAATCCCTCTTGATCGATTTCTTCTCTTACTTCCATTCTGAGGATCCATTCATCACGGTACCCTGAACGGGATACTTGGATCTGAAACCTTGATATTGAAGGAAATCTTTGGATTACCTCTTCCACTTGTTGGGGATGGATAAACATTCCTCTGACCTTTACGGCATCTCCAGCTCTACCTATAATCCGTGTAAGACGGTAAGATTTTCTTCCGCATGGGCAAGGCTCATCTGTATAGATGGAAAGATCTCCTGTGGCAAAACGAATCAATGGATATGTTTTATCAAAGAGGGTGACCACTACTTCACCAATCTCTCCTGGGCCTAAAGTCTTTCCTGTTGTCAAATCCACAAGTTCGATGATAAGACCGTTTGGGAAATGGAATCCGCACCTCGCCTCACATTCATAACCAAGAATTCCAAGAAGTGCTGAGCCATAGGTATCCATGACCTTGACCCTGTACTCTTCTTCCAAACATCTCCGCATCCTGGGTGGAAGTATTTCCGCACTACAAATGGCATATTGTAAAGAGAGGTCCCTACAAAACTGGAACCCCATTGCTTCAGATGTTTTGATTAACGTCATGAGAAAACTGGGGGTTCCCACATATCCTGTTACTTTTAAATCTTTAATAATCCTTACCTGAAGATCGGTCAATCCTACCCCTGCAGGAATAACCGTAGCTCCTAATCGTCGAAGGGCTTCATCCACCCATAACCCCGCAGGGACCATGTGATAAGAAAAGGTATTGATTACCCTATCCCCCTTCCTGATCCCAGAGATAGATAATGCTTCCATAGCGGCTTTTGCAAAGTCTCTTATTCGAATGGGTTCATAGAGGGGCCCGGGAGAGACAAAAATTCTCTCCAATTTTTCCATCGGAACCGTTAAAAATCCTCCAAAAGGAGGATTCTCTTTTTGGAGTAAAACCATCTCGCTCTGAGAAGTAATTGGGATTTTTCCCAGATCCTTCACCGTCTTTATTTCAGAAGGTTTCACCTTTGAATGGTCCATTTTTGCTCTGAAAGCAGGGGCATGTCGGTAAGCATATGAGATTATATCCACCAACTTTTTATCTAAATTTTTCTTATAAGCCCATTTCGGTTTGGATTTACCAGATTTCATTGGTTCTCTCTTTTTCACGATAGCCACCTTTTCCTTCTCCGATAATGTTTCACTTCTCTATAATTTTTCCTTTCCCCCAAATTGCTGAGTCCGAGATAAAACTCTTTGATATCCTCATTCTCTTTCAATTTCTTCGAATACCCATCAAGGACAATCCGTCCGTTCTCCATGATATAGCCATAGTCAGATGTTGAGAGTGCAATATTGGCATTCTGTTCTACAAGGAGAATCGATGTCTTCTCCTCTCTATTAATCTTTTTAATGATTTCAAATATCTCCTTTACTAAGATGGGGGAGAGGCCAAGAGAGGGCTCATCAAGAAGCATCATCTTGGGGTGGGACATGAGAGCCCGACCCATGACTAACATTTGCCTCTCTCCCCCTGAGAGATAACCACTCACTTGGCCTCTCAAATCTTTAAGTCTTGGAAAATATCCATAGACCAATTCCATATCCCTTTTAATCGCTTCCTTATCTTTTCGCGCATAAGCTCCCACTCGGAGATTTTCTTCAACAGTAAGATGTTCAAACAATCGACGGCCTTCCATTACCTGAATAATTCCCATTTGCACAATCTCTTCTGGTGCTTTTCCATCAATCCTCACCCCTTCAAATTCAATACTTCCATCTGTGACTTCCCCCAACTCTGTATATAGGACTCCTGAAATGGCTTTAAGAGTCGTTGTCTTTCCGGCACCATTAGCGCCAAGTAAGGATATGATCCTTCCTTCTGGAACCTCAAGCGAGACACTTTTAAGGACTAGAATCACTTCGCTGTAGATAACCTCAATATTATTGAGCCGAAGCATGGATTAACTATTCTCTTTTAAGTTTTCACTTCCTTGAAAGTTAGGGGGACATTCCTCCACTTAACTCATAGTTAGTAGTTTTACCCAAGACAATAAAGGGATACAAAATGTTCAATATATAAATTTTCTAAATTCTTTTGTCTGGGAAATGGGTCATTTAAGATTATTTTGAATCTTTTATCTTTTTACGGGTGCTATAAACTCCAGAGTAGTAGTGGCCTCTGCTCCTGAATCCGAACCACTTGCCTTTATCTTATAGACTCCCGGAGGAATTGGATTGAGTGTTTTTGGATCAGGAGCTAATATGGGAGTCCACCCTACACGAAAGATCGTATTCAATTTTGCTGTGGGTGGAACTTCGGCTTTGAAATTGCCTGCCTCATCAGCCAGTCCAAATGCGATTCCAACATCCTCTCCTGGTTTCACCCCTTTCATTTCAACCCCAGATGGAAGAACAAGATCGATAACGACCATCTCTTTAGGTGCCCATCCTGTTCCAGTGAATATAATAGGAACTTTCAAGATGTCTGGAAATTTCAATTCTACCTTCTGGGGCGTAACTGCCACTGTCACATTGGGTTTAGGTGGAGGAAATAGAACACTACAATTTGGAAAAGATATTACAAATAGAAAAAGACCGAACCCAACCAGTAATTTCCTATAGGAATTCATGGGCTTTCCCTCCTTTCATTTTAAAATTTATGAAGGGATACGGCATCTGGGACCTTTATCCACTCAGATATAGGTATAACATTTCCTGATCGGACCTGATAAAATTTGACCTCCAGACTTCCCCTTCGTGAGGTGGGACTATAGGCACAGGGACCCTGAAGCCCAGCCCGCTCCACACCTGTAAGTTTCTGGTAGGTTTGATAAATGACCTCTCCATCAAGTTTTCGGTACCCCACTTCTCTTAGAGCTATCCTTAATGCAGCTTCAAAAGTCATTGCCCAGGACATACCAATTGTATAGACCTCATTCATATCTTCAAGTTTTCCTCGCCCGTACTTAGTCCAGAGCTTTGCAAGAGGATGTTTTCTGGCCTCCTCCCCGCGTAGATAGTATGAAACGATCACCACTCCTTCCAGGGCCTCTGGATGGAGCCTTGTTCCGAGAGAGGTGGGTCCCCAGTAATCACAAATGAATTGGATGGTTTTTGTTAGGCCCAATTTATGAGCGTCTCTGATCACATTGGTAGGAGTAGGGTCTACCCCACCCACAAAAATGTAGTTTACCTCTGCTTTGGCCAATCGAGTGAGATAAACCGAGTGGTCAAGCGATCCTGGAGGGAAGAATTCTGGCGGAGCTAACGTCACTTGCATCTTCTCTGCATACTCTTTACCTCCCCGGAGAAATTCTTTTCCATAAGGGTTATCCCAGGATATGTATCCCACTTTAGGCATCCCTGGTTTCCCCTTCCTCTTCCAGTCCGAAATAATCCAGTCGATCGTTGCGGCAAAGGAATCCTGATATGCAGGCCCCCATATGAAGACCCTGCCCAAATGGGCCTGAAATTCTCCGTCCCCTGGCACAAGAGTAATTAATTTATCTTTGGCTACCAAAGGAGCAACGGCTTTACCAATCGGTGTACCAATCGCATTGACCACTAAGAGTTTTAGCTCCGTCCTATATCTTTTATAAGCAGAGACTCCTCTGGCGACATCATATCTAGTATCGACCCCAATGAATTTTATCTTAACTCCATCCACACCCCCTCTTGCATTTAAATCTTTGATGTAATCTTCGCAACCCATATCCGCAGGCACATTTAAGCCAGCAATGGCTGCGGTATAATCGGCCAAGCTCAAATAGGTGACAAACTTCTCTGCCCCTTCGCTTTTAAGACTCCCCATCATTAAAATTAAGGCAATAACGATGACTCCACATAAACACCTTTTCATATTGAGTCCCTCCTTTCGCTTAATATAATGGTTTTTTATCATTTGATTATCTCCTCACCTCCTTTTCTTTTTTTTCAACTACATTTAAAGTGGCCAATGGGTTTAATGTGAAAATGGGTAAAGCCGATAAGAGGCTTTAAAAATTTCCCATCTATGGGCAAGTCCTCTCGGCTCAAAGATTAAAAAGAGAATCAGAACAATACCAAAGACAGAGACGCTCATTGATGCTGCGGGGTGGATCCCAATCCAAGGAAAAATTGAAGCCATCCATGGAGCTACGATCATCACCCCTTCATCTAAGAGTCGGAGAAAAAGCACACCAAAAAAGACCCCAGGAATGCTTCCCCCGCCTCCTATGATGAGCATTCCGATATAATTTAAGGCATGAAGCAAAGTAAACTGTTCGGGATGAACCATCTGAATCCAATGGGCCCATAGAGAGCCCGCAATCCCTGCATAGAAACAGGAAAGGAAGAAGGCGAGCAGTTTATAACGGTAAAGTTCAATTCCCATCACCTCTGCGGCAAGGTCATTGTCGCGGATAGCAACAAAAGCTCGGCCTACACGGGTCCTGACCATATTTCTTGCCCCATAGGTCATCATTAGCATCACTGTGATAATGATATAGTAAATTTTCTCATCACTATCGAATTCAAATCCTGCGATTTTAGGGGGAGGGGGGTGAAGCCCCTGCGTTGTTCCTGTAATCTGGAGGTGAAGGATCAGCCACATCACTACAAAATGGATAGCAATCGTGGCCATAGCAAGATAAAACCCTTTAATACGGAGTGAGGGGGCACCTCCTCCTAAACCGATCATGCCTGCTGAAATCCCTGAAATTGGAAGGGCCACAAAAAAGGTTAACCCAAATTTCCCAGTGAGAATCGCCGAGGTATAAGCGCCAATGGCCATAAAAGCGGCTTGCCCAAAGGAGATCTGACCACAATACCCACTGACTAGTTGGAGACCAAGAACCACAATGATTATAATGCTTAGGTGATTAATTAAACTAATAAAGTAGTAAGATCCATAAAGAGGGAAGGTATAGAGAAAGATCAATGTTGAGATTAAGAGTCCCCAATGCCTCTTAATCCTTAGAATTGCCATATCCTGAGTATAACGCTCATCAAAGGTTCCACAAGGACGCATATTCAACCCTTAAAGGAAATACGAATTTTTATACCCTTTCAATTCTCTTTAATCCAAAAAGGCCATAAGGCCTTATTAGTAAGATAATGAGAAGTAGGACGTAAGCCGCAACATCCTTAAGTCCTCCCCCTACCATAGGGTCCAGATAACCTGCGGAGATGTTTTCCAACAGCCCCAAGAGAAGTCCCGCCAAAAGTGCACCGGGTAAAGAATCAAGCCCGCCAAAAATGGCAACGATCAATCCTTTAATCCCAATATAGGGGAGAGGAAAATGAATATCCATCACATAGGCAGTTCCCATCCCAGCGACGGCGGCAACTATGGCCGAAATGATCCAGATGAGAGAGAAGATTGTTCTTACATTAATTCCTGTGCTCTGGGAAAGCTGGTGATCCTCTGCAGTTGCACGCATCCCAAGTCCTGTTTTGGTGAATCGAAAAAAAAGGGCCAAGAGAAGAAAGACCACAAAGACGACAAAAAAACTTATGATTTGAACGATGGGGATCGGAATCCCCTCCAATTGGAACTCCCCAAGGGATAAAAGAGGGGCATAGGTTTTTGATTCGCCTTTCAAAATAAGTTGAAATATACCGTCCAGAGTCATGAAGATAGCAAAGGTCATTAAGAAAGCAGAGATCAATGGCTGACCAATGAGGGGACGAAGCATGATCCGCTCCACAAGCCAACCTATCAAGGTAGAACAGGCAAGCGCCATTATGACACTTAAATACATAGGGAGACTCAGGGGGACAAGACCTATCCAGAAGAAGAGAGCGCCAAAGGCAAGAAGTTGTCCATGGGCTAAACTGACAACCCGAGTGGATTTGTAAACCAGAACAATCGCTGCTGCCACTAAAGCGTAGAGACTGCCTATCATCACTCCTGGAATGGCAAGTTGGAGAAGTTCTTTCATGGCATCACCTCCACAGGAGTAATGTGAATCGATGTCTGGATAACTCCTTTCCTTCCATCCCGATAGGTTACGGAAGCCTCTACCTGATATTCCTGTTCTTTCCCATAGAGCGCCATGATCAAATCGCTATAACGACTTTCAACGAAGGCCCTTCGTAATTTTCTAGTTCGTGTTAGTTCCGCTTCATCGGCATCAAATTCCTTATGGAGGTTAACAAATTTTTTAATCCTCGACCATTCTGGGAGAACCTTATTAATCCGTTGAATATCATTTTTGATTAATTCTATTATTTCAGGTTTCTGGGAGAGGTCTGTGAAAGTGGTATAGGGAATGCGTCTAGCCTCGGCCCATCTGCCCACATTCTCAAGATCAATATTGATGATGGCTGTCACATAGTCCTTATCCTCACCTCCTACCACCAAGGCATCCTTAATATAGGGGGAGTATCTTAAACGGACTTCGATAAACTGGGGTGAAAATTTTCTGCCCCCTTTTAATTCCTTTAAGTCTTCCATACGATCAATCACAATGAGGTGGTTATCACTGTCGATGTAGCCAAAATCTCCTGTATAATACCATCCGTCACGGATCTTTTCCTTTGTGGCTTCGAGATTTTTATAATATCCTGAGAAGATATTCTCCCCCTTCACTAAGATCTCCCCCTCGGCGGAGAGACGAACTTCCACCCCTGGCAAAGGAGGACCACAGGTCTCGTATTTAATTCCACCATCCCGATGAATCGTCACAAGTCCTTGTTCGGAGCCTCCATAGAGTTGTTTAATATTCACACCGATTGCCTGAAAATAGTTAAGGATATCTGGACTGACCGCACTCCCAGCGGTATAAGCGCATCTAATTTTAGAAAGCCCAACCCTGTCTTTAAGGGGACGGAAGAGAATCCAATGAGCGATCTTGTAAAGAATTTTAAAAACAGATTTAAACTTTTTTTTTGTGAACTGACGTTTGGTGGTTTCATACCCGATGGGTAAGAAGAGATAATAGATCCATCTCCTCAAGGCTGATGTATCCGTGATTTTAGCCTGGATCATTCGATTTATATTTTCCCAAAGACGGGGAGCGAAGAAAAGAATGGATGGTCCAATTTCCCTGATATTTTCCTGGACTGTTTCAGGTTCTTCGGGGAAGTTCACCTCCATGCCCGAGACTAATTGTCCTGTGACTCCGACCGCTTGTTCAGCAATCCAACCAGGGGGGATGAAAGAGACATAGCGGTCGCGGTCCGACCAATGATCAACATCTCTCCAGGCCTTTGCAATAGCCACCAATCCTTTATGGCTGATCATTGCCCCTTTAGGTAATCCCGTAGTTCCTGAGGTATAGCAGATCAGTGCAATCTCCTCTCCTCTTCCTTTTTCAACCATCTCTTCAAAAAGACCTGGATGAATCCTCTCATAGGATTGACCCAATTGGATTACTTCCTGAAAACTTATAAGGATGGGTTCTTCATAATTCCACAACCCTTTAGGATCCCAATAAATCACCTTCTTCACCTTTGGAAGATTCTCTTTGATTTGAAGAATTTTATCCACCTGCTCTTGGTCGTGAGCTATAACAAAGGTGGAATCCGAATCTTTAACATAAAATTCGACTTCAGGGGGTGTACAGTCTGTAAAAATCCCCACCATGGTACCCCCCGCTGACTGGACAGCTAATTCAGCCCAGAAAATTTCAGGTTTATTCTCCCCGATTATTGCGACCTTCTCCCCCCTACTCATCCCAAGGGAGATAAGACCGAGAGAAAAAAATTTTACTCTTTCATAATAATCCTTCCAGGTAAAGGGTTGCCAGATGCCCCGATCCTTAACCCTCATGGCAACCTTTCGATTTCCATATTTCTCTAAATTACTTTTCAGAAGCTTCGGCAATGTGTCTTCTTTCAGTAAAGACTTAGTTTCTTTCAAAATCAACCCCGAATGATTAATTTGGCCGGTCCCTTCCATAATGATAAAAAGGAGTTGTTTTTATTTATGCCTCTTCCTCACCGAGGTATGCTCCGATCACAAGTGGATTCTGTTGAATTTCGTCAGGACTGCCCTCCGCAATCTTTTTCCCAAAGTCCAGTACCACCAGCCTCTCTGTAATATCCATTACGACCTCCATATCATGCTCCACCAGGACAATAGAAATCCTCTTGAGTTCATGGATATCCAAAATGAATCGAGCCATATCCTCTTTTTCCTCGATGTTCATACCAGCCATCGGTTCATCAAGGAGAAGAAGTTTAGGTTCGATGGCGAGAGCCCTTCCCAGCTCGACTCGTTTCCTTATGCCATATGGGAGAAGTCTTACTACCTTCTTTCGATACGGTTGCATTTCCAAAAGGTCGATGATCTCCTCCACTACCTCTCGATGTCTGATTTCTTCTCTGCGAGCAAAACCGAAGTAAAGGGCACCAGCCAATGTCCCATGCTTCATATGGATATGCCTGGCTGCCATTAAGTTATCAAGAACAGAAAGCCCTGTAAAGAGTTCTATATTTTGGAAGGTTCGTCCAATCCCCAGACGTGCAATTTGGTATGGGGGGAGATCATTAATAGTCTTACCTTCAAAGAATATTTCACCCGTTTGAGGACGATATAATCCGTTGATACAATTAAGGACGCTTGTTTTCCCGGCCCCATTTGGTCCAATGATAGCCATTAACTCCCCATCTTTGACATCGAAACTAACTCCCGAGAGGGCAGAAACTCCCCCAAAGTTTAGTTTCACTTCTTTTACTTTCAGTTTAACTGTATTTGAATCGTTCATTCTAATAGATAAAATAATTCAAAATAATTTTCTAACTTTCAAATTCCTTGAATTTGATTAATTAGGTTACGAATATGATTTCTTAATATATCTCTTCTAAAAAGAAGTCAAGATGTCCGAAAAAATTCTCCGATTTAAGCTGAGTTTCCTTAATCTTCCTTAAATTGCTTCAGTGACTCCCCCAGATATAGAGGTCAAGATCGTCGATGCATAAAAGGGTGATACCCCATTACCTCTACCTCAGATCAATTCTATTCGGCATCGATGGTCTTGAAACGTATTCTCATACTTTTCTTTTCGGGTATCTCTCCGCATGATATCTCCAGGGAAGCATCTGCATTTTTCCCTTTTATCTTAACAGAGAGTACCCCTCCTTGGTAAATGTGCACTATCTCCTCCTTGGAGAGAGAAATCTTGGCTATTAGTTCTTTTGACATAAAATCTTTCTCCCCTTTGTTAATCGATAAAAAATTATATGGCTATTATTATTTAAATTCAACTAATTATGTTCTATTTTCAATAATAGAGGTAGAAAAGAACCTTAAAATTCATTTTTTCCCTGGTAAAAAAGATTTTCTTAAGTAAAGGGCTTCTAAGGGTTCCGCCATAAGATTTTCTCCGACATCCCTACCCGATTCCCCAGATGAGTGATGGGTTACTTTTAAGGAAAACTCTAACAGGATAAAACTTGCCGTATTCCTTGAAGATAGTCTTTCTTTCATTCTCTCTGGCTGTTACTTGTTAAATGATATAACATTTAGGAAAACTCTATTCTCAGCAGGCGGCCCATAAGCTAAGGAGAGCAAAATAAAATTATTACATATTGCAATATGGTGGTCCCAACGGGATTCGAACCCGTGTTACCGACGTGAGAGGCCGGTGTCCTGGGCCACTAGACGATGGGACCCTCTGATAATCTTTTTTTGATTCTTTAGGCTTGATTATTCCAACTTCGAGTTCAAATTAACCCACAACCCTTTAAAAATCAAGAAAAAATTGAAAAGGACTCAACTTTTTCTTATAATCACCAAAGGAGAAAATCCTTATGATTCCCATAAGGGATGCTATACGCTCAAAAAACTTTCCCATTGTCAATCTGCTGATTATTGTGCTCAATATTATCGTCTTCTTTTGGGAACTCCTGCAGGGTCCTCATTTAAAAGAGGCTCTTTTTCTTTATGGAATTGTCCCAATGCGATACTCAGATCCAGAAATCGCTATCCAATTTACAAGGGTTGAGCAATGGCTTCCTTTTTTGACTTCGATGTTTCTTCACGGAGGATTCCTTCATATCCTTGGAAATATGTGGTTTCTCTATATTTTTGGAGATAATATTGAAGATAGACTCGGCCATATTCGTTACCTCTTTTTTTATCTCCTCTGCGGAGTCGCTGCGGGCTTGGTTCATCTCCTTACAAATTGGGGATCGGAAATACCCACCATTGGAGCCAGTGGAGCCATATCGGGGGTGATGGGGGCATATCTTCTTCTTTATCCCCATTCCAAAATCTTGACTTTGATCCCTATCTTTTTCTTTTTTCAATTTATTGAACTTCCTGCTTTTATCTTTCTGGGTTATTGGCTTTTGATCCAACTCTTTTCTGCAAGCCTTACCCCGAAAAACGTTGGAGGGATTGCCTTCTGGGCACATATTGGGGGATTTGTTGCAGGCCTCCTCTTTGTAAAAATCTTTGACTGGACTCCAAGAATAGGTCTTGATGCAGGACTTCGCCATTACACAGAAAGGAAGAAAACCCCTCTCCTTCAAACTATCCTCCCACAACTTCTACCTGAGGAATTGGATGTTTATGGAATTCTAAGGCTTACCCACAGGGAAGCCTTCTATGGCACGAAAAAACTAATCGCCATCCCTCAGGGATTGAAAAAGAGAAACATCATTGTAACTGTTCCTCCTGGGGTGGAGGAGGGAACTCGTTTGCGATTAAGGGGGTTAGGTCGAACTGATGAGTATGGAAATCGGGGAGATCTATATCTTGAAATTAGAATTCTTGATTAAGATAAATTAGACAATCCTTCCCTTTTCTCTGTTGCCATTTTGAATCTTTTAGGACCAGCCCACCAGATATTTAAGCAAGAAAGGAATGCACAAAGGATAGCAATGATAAAAACAGGAATATAGTTTCCAAACTTATCATGGAGAAAACCCGCAAACCAAGCCCCAAAGGCTCCTCCTATTCCTATGAAGAATACATGAAGCCCAAAGATTCCTCCATAACCTTTTCCTTCAAAAAAATCAGCGGTGATGAGCGGAGGAAGTGCTGCATGAACAGCATATCCCATCCCGAAGAAGAAAGCATAAAGGTAAGGAAAGGCTGGCGAAGGCAAAAAACTGAAAAGGATGAGCCATAGGATTCCAAGAATAGTACAAGTGATGCCCATTGTATAGGTAACTTCTCTTCCAATTCTATCTGAAAGAGTCCCCCAGAGGATTTTCCCACCCAGGCTCACAATCCCTATCATCCCGACAAGATAGGATGCTAAGAGAGCATTTAAACCGTAATCTACAAAAAAAGCTACTTGATGGGTGAATAGGGCCTGAGTAATGAGATTGGCCATAAAGAAGGAAAAACCTAATAACCAAAAGACCCTCGTCCTAATAGCTTTGGCTATGGTCCATGGTTGAGTGGGCCACCTCACATGGGTTTTCAAAGGGTTCTTCCCATTTCTATGAGAAATTTCCATCTCTGAAATTTTGGAGGAAGGAGGTTGTGGTCTACTTAGAAGGATAATTGCCATGGAAATCACAATTAGGGGAATAAAAATGGCCATGATCCTATAGGCTACCCGCCATCCAAATTGAAGTATGAGGTATTGAGCAGATGGAACACATATTAGAATCCCAATTCCCACTCCTGCTGAGATAATCCCAATGGCCAATCCCCTCTTCTCTTTAAACCAATTCTGGACAATGACCACATTGGGCAACCACCCCGTTGTCCCCAATCCTAAGGCAGTAATACAACTAAAGAAGAGATAGAATTGCCACCATGTCTGGGTTAGGCTCGATAGGGCAAGTCCCATCCCCAATATTACCATTCCTCCAATCATCACCTTTTTGGGGTGAGTATAAGAGAGCATCTTTCCAATAAAGGGGGCTAACAGACTGTTGATAATCATAAACAGCGAGAAGGCCCCAGCCCCAGTGGCCCGATTCCAACCGAATTCCTTCAATAGAGCAACAAAAAAAACAGAAAAAGAGTAATAGACTCCATAGACCAATGCGAGTGTGACAAAACTGAACCCGACGATAAACCATCCGAATTGAGTGGTATAAGTTTTTTCCATATAACGTTTCTATCTACTATTTAAGAAATTATTGAAGAGAAATCAAACTAAGAAAATGAGTTGAAATCGCTTAGAAAAATTGTTAACTTTATCTCGTTTAATTCTAAGATGAAACTAAAGGAAATGGTTAATTTTAATAAGAGAAGGAAGATCAAAAAAAGATGAACCCAAATCAAAAGAAAAAAGATGATATCTCCCTTTTTTTCGAACCTCGTAGTATTGGTGTTGTTGGATCGTTAAGGGAAGGTTACTTCGGTGGTTATGTGGTCATAAAAAGTCTATTAAATTCTGGTTTTTCAGGAGAAATTTATCCTATCAATCCTTCCTACCGAGAAGTCCTTGGGCTTAAAGTTTATCCTTCTATTAAAGAAATCCAAGGGAAGATTGATTTAGTTCTCATCATGGTAAACAGACGTTCCGTTCCTAATATCCTCAGAGAATGTGCAATGAAGGGAATTAAGTCAGCGATTGTTGTCGCAGATGGTTTTGCTGAAAGGGATGAGGAAGGTGCCAAGCTCCAGGAGGAGATGGTCAACCTCGCCAGGGAGGCAGGCATTCGAATCATTGGCCCAAATACTGCTGGTATTGTCAATACAGCCAATGGTCTAATGCCCCTACCCTATGAAACAGGATATGAAAGAATAAAACCTGGCTCAATTGCGGTTTGTGCCCAGACAGGCATGATAAACCCTCAAGCCTTTCCTTATGCAGATCTTTCCTATGGACTGAGTAAAATATGTGATTTTGGCAATAAATGTGATGTGGATGAAGTAGATCTTCTGGAATACCTTGAAGAGGACCCAGTCACCAATGTCATCACTATGTATCTGGAGAGCATCCGAGATGGGAAGAGGTTTTTAGAGGCCTCAAAAAGGGTGACCCGTAAAAAGCCTGTGTTGATTTTAAAATCTGGCAGAACACAAGAGGGTGCAAGGGCTTCAGCCTCTCACACAGGGGCTCTGGCCATCGATGACCAAATTTTTACCGCCGCCTGCAAACAAGCAGGCGTTATCCGACTGGAAAGGTTCAGTGAACTTTTTGAAATTCCAAAAATTTTTTCACTCCAACCCCTGCCCAAAGGAAATCGATTGGGGATTGTATCCTTTACCGGAGGGGTTGGGGTTTTGGCGATTGATGAGTCTAAAAAGTATGGGCTCTCCCTGGGTAATCTATCTTCTCAAACACTTAAGAAATTGAATGGAATCTTCCCGGGTCTGGGTAAAACGATTGTGGACCTCGGCCCACCCATGGCGGTGAATAATTATATGGCCATCTATGGGGATGTAGTAAAAACCGTTTTAAATGATCATCGCATCGACTCTATTTTAAATATCCTCTGGGTAAGTCCTTTTAAAGAATTTGTAGAGGAGTATCTGAAATTCTATGGAGAATTGAAGGAGGCTCATAAGAAGACAATCGCTACCTGGATTTACGGGCCAAGCATCCCCTTAATCCATCAATTGTCAAAGGGTTTGGAGGAATTGGGTTTTCCCGTATTTTCAGAAATTGAAACGGCCATTAAAGCACTTGGCGTTGCCTTTCAATATTCTTCAATCAAGAAGGGAGGAGGGCTATGGGAAAATTCCCTATAAAGAGAAAGGAAGATGGAAGGATTTTTTTGCCTGAATATGAGTCAAAAATAATCCTTAAAAAGTTTGGTATTCCAGTAGTCGAAACCCGATTGGCAAAGGACAGAGAAGAAGCACTCTCCATCAGTAAAAGGGTTGGGTTCCCAGTTGTTTTAAAAATAGCCTCCCCTGATATCATCCATAAGAGTGAATCTGGAGGGGTGAAATTGGGTTTGAAAAACCCGGAAGATGTTAAGAAGGCTTACAATGAAATGATGAGAAATATCCGTCGCCAATATCCAAAGGCTTATCTTCAGGGCGTCACCGTTCAAAAAATGGCAAAGCCTGGGGTTGAAGTCATAGTGGGTATTAGTAAAGATCCCCAATTTGGCCCTGTGATCATGTTTGGTCTTGGAGGTATTTTTGTAGAAGTCCTTAAGGATGTCTCCTTTAGAATTATCCCCATTGATAGAAAGGATGCTCTGGAGATGATTCAGGAGATAAAAGGTTATCCCTTGCTTCAAGGATATCGAGATAAAGAGCCTGTAAAAATTTCTAATCTTGTCAATCTCCTTCTCAAGATCTCTAAGGTGGTGGAGAGAAATCTTGGGATTGAAGAATTAGAATTAAATCCTGTTATTGCATATAAGGAAAGCCTGACTGCAGTGGATGCAAGAATGGTCGTGGCCAACTCAGATATCGTTTCTTCCTTCTTTTCAGATAAACGGAAGCCTATAAGAGGCTTGATTTAGAAGGATAGAAATTTTATAATGCCTTCGACCAAAAAGGGGGTCCCCCAAAAGGGCATCCTATGAAAAATAAGATACCCGAGCAAGTTTTGAAGGAAATTTTTCAAAAAAAACTGAAGAGGGATTACCTCTGTGGCGATGTTTACAAGAGACTTAAAAGGAAGATTCTTTCTGGGAAATTGAAAAAGGGTGATCGCCTGATACAGGAAAAACTTGCCCTCCAATTCAATGTGAGCAGGCAAACCATTCGAACTGTATTACAAAAATTAAGAAAAGAGAAATTAATCGTATGGAAATATAGAGAAGGGGCATTTGTTAATTAAAGGAACCCCTTTCTTTACCATTCTCATTCCCTTAAAATTTACTTTTGATATTACCCAATGGGTGACTCCCCATCTTCTCCCCTTCTATAGTAATCGGATACTAACGGTATCAACTTTTTTATCCTCTCGCTGGACTCGAATTGTTTTTCCTTTTCCAGATATTCTGAAACGGCCTCAAGAAAGACTTGGACTGTTGCAGGGGGGCAGTGAAGTTTTACTGAAGGTATCTCTCCTAAATGACTTTCAATGATGTGAATCAGCCTCTGGATGACCTCGTTATCGTTTCCGGAGAGCAGTTGAGAAATCTCCCTTCCTTTAATTTGCTGGGTGAACACAGAGGCTGAGGCAATAGTCACCGCGCAACCGAAAGATAAAAATTTGGCATCCTCAATCACTCCCTCTCTAATCTTCAGGTAGAGCTTTGTAGTATCCCCGCATATTGGGTTGTCAATGCTCCCAAAGCCATCCGGGTTTTCGATCTCTCCAACGTTTTGGGGATGATAAAAATGCTCTCTTATCTGTTGAGAAAGTTCTAACATTTATCCGTCTAAAACAACTCTATTTTTAAATAATGTCAAAAGAATAGTATACACAAAAACAGGGTTAAATTTTTTAGAAAATTCCATTCCACTCGCGTGGATTAAGACAGAATCCCTAATAAAGCATGGACCGAAGCAGAAAAAAGTAGAAGGATTCCACTTTTTCTATGGGTTAGAAACGATACTTTAATCCACCGCATTCCAGTGCTAAGTTGAAAAAGGATTATCAGAAAATTGAATATACCGAGAATGAGGATAATCGGAACATCCCCTATCATGTCTCCCATCTCCTTCCTAATCTTTCAAAAGAATTTTCACAATAGCAGGTCCTGCGCTTCCATGACGGTTACAATAAGCCTCTGCTCTTATCTCAGTCTCTTCATTTACGACATACTTAATCTCTTTGGTAAAGGTAGCCCCCTCGGGTCGGTTGCCTGAGGTATAATCCCATCTTGCCACTTCTTTACCATTGATGATGATCTGGAGCCATTTTGTATAATGGAGAAAATTATTCCCATTGTGGGTAACAGTCACGCGAATGGTAATTTCAGAACCTTTTGCTACACTCTGAGGGACCTCAATAGAGACTGCAGATTTGTTGGCAAATGCAGATCCCCAATATAAAATCATAAATACCAAAACCCCAAACAAAATAAGGCCGATCGTTTTTTTGCTCACCCTTACCTCCTGTATCATATTTTATTTAATTATTATGTGAAAAAAGGTTTCTCATTCCTACCTTCCCCCACTTCCGCGTGACCGATATAGTGTGGTTTTTTAAATTCATAGATTACAAAATTTAATATAACACCATAACTAAAAAACCTCAATTCCTTTAAAGTTTAGAAGGTATTCCTTAAAGGGTTAAGGTTAGCCAAGATGAGACTTCGCCATTATATTGAAAGAAGTAAATCCTTATGGTAAAAATAAAAAAAGAGGAAAAATGTCTGTTTCTGAGAAATCATCTTCAACCGACTTCATTCGTGAAATCATCGATGAGGATTTGAGAACAAACAAATATGGGGGACGTGTTGCCACACGTTTTCCCCCTGAACCCAATGGATATCTCCATATCGGACATGCAAAATCGATCTGTCTTAATTTTGGAATCGCCTCCCAGTATAAGGGCACCTGCAACCTCCGGATGGATGATACAGACCCGAGTGGTGAATCTCTTGAATATGTCAACTCAATTGTTGAGGATGTCCGCTGGTTAGGATTCGACTGGGGAGACAGGCTGTTTTTTGCCTCCGATTATTTTGAACAACTTTACCAATTTGCCATCCAATTGATTAAGGCAGGTAAGGCCTATGTATGTAGTTTGAGTCAAGATGAAATAAGAGATTCCCGTGGTACCCTAAAGGAGCCCGGAAAAGAAAGTCCTTATCGAAATAGGTCTGTAGAGGAAAACCTCGACCTATTTAAACGGATGAGGGAAGGAGAATTCGAGGAGGGGACCCATGTCCTCCGTGCTAAAATCGATATGTCCTCTCCAAATCTCCTTATGCGAGACCCTGTTCTATACCGAATCAAACGAGTTCCTCACTATCGGACAGGGAACAAATGGTGTATCTACCCCATGTATGACTTTGCCCATTGCCTTTCTGACTCTATAGAAAAGATCACACATTCCATCTGTACTCTGGAATTCGAAAATAACCGTCCCCTCTATGACTGGATTCTTGATCAACTGGAGGTTGATTGCCATCCCAGACAGATTGAGTTTGCCCGTCTTAATCTTAGCTACACCGTTCTCAGCAAAAGGAGGCTTATTGAACTGGTCCAAAATGGAGTTGTTACGGGCTGGGATGACCCGAGAATGCCAACTATTGCTGGAATGAGGAGACGGGGGTATCCTCCTGAGGCAATTCGGAACTTCTGTGCAAGGATTGGAGTGGCTAAGACACAGAATCTTGTAGATTTTTCTCTTCTTGAGCACTGTGTCCGTGAAGAGCTTAATGAACGAGCCCCGCGCGTTATGGGGATATTACGTCCTCTTCGACTGGTAATAGACAACTACCCCAAAGGGAAAGTTGAGGACTTTGAATGTCCCAATCATCCTAAGAATCCAAGGATGGGATCGCGGAAAGTCCCTTTCTCAAAGGTACTATACATTGAACAGGATGACTTCCAAGAAAATCCACCCAAAAAATATAATCGCCTTGCTCCTGGCCGTGAAGTTCGTCTCAGACATTCTTATCTCATTAGATATGTCAGGATGGTCAAGGACGAAATGGGCAAAGTCGTTGAAGTGCATTGCATTTATGATCCAGAAACACGAAATGGCCCTCCTCCAGATGGCCAGAAGGGGGAGGGAGTAATACATTGGGTTTCAGCAGACCATTCGATTCCTTGTGAGGTACGATTGTATGACAGGCTCTTTCTTATTCCTGATCCAGGAGGCCAAGAGGATGATTTTTTAAAATATCTCAACCCTAATTCACTTGAAGTCCTTACCTCTTCTCGTGTAGAACCAAGCTTAAAAGGCAAAACTCCGGGAAGCCAATTCCAATTCGAAAGGCTCGGTTACTTCTGTATCGACCCTGTTGACTCCTCCGACAATGTCCTCGTTTTCAACCGAACCGTAACGCTTAGAGACACATGGGCTAAAATCTCAGAGAAGGAAAAAAAGTAACCCGTATATTCAAATAACCCCTCTTTTCCATTCAATCTATGGCTGGGGGATGAGGATTCGAACCTCAATTCACGGAGTCAGAGTCCGTTGTCCTACCATTGAACGATCCCCCAACCTTACAGCAATATCTAAATCCGAAAAAAATTTAAATGACCAAATTCTAAATATAAACTAATGTTTTGAACATCTGATATTTGAATTTAGGATTTTTATTTTAAAATAATACCATCAAGAATCCTCTTTTTCAATCTCCAAGGATTCTTTTCTTTAAAGTATTCAAAATATCCTGGAATGAGATCTCTTCTTGAGATTTGGTTTCCATGTTCCTCAATATTGCCTTTCCACGTTTTAATTCTTCTTCCCCGAGAATGAGGACATATCGAGCCTTCAATTTATCAGCTCTTCGCATCTGGCTTTTTAAACTCTTTCCACCATAATCCAATTCCACTCGGACCCCCTGAAGATGAAGTCTATTGGCCAATTGATAGGCTTCTTGATAGGCCCTCTCTCCCAATGCGGCGATGAAGAGAGGTAAATTGGGTCTTGCCCCTTTGTCTCTGGGTAATAGGGAAACCAATCTTTCCATTCCTACAGCAAATCCAATGCCTGGTATATCAAGCCCTCCGATCTCCTGAAAAAGATTATCATATCGACCCCCACCCGTGACAGCGTTTTGGGAGCCCAATTGATTTGAGATCACTTCAAAAGTGGTCCTTGTATAATAATCCAAACCCCTGACCATTGCAGGATTTATAATGAAATGGAGGCCTGCTATCTCAAGATACTTCTTTACCTTCTCAAAATGGTCCTGACATTGAGAACAGAGATAAATTATTACCTTGGGGGCCTCTCCAAGGGCCTCCTGACAGGTTTCGGTCTTGCAGTCAAAAACCCTGAGAGGATTGGTGGAAAGCCTTCGCTGACAATCCTCACAGAGTTTAAAGGACCTTCTTTCTAAATAATCTTTTAAAACCCCTCTGTATCGGGGCCTGCAATTCCTACAACCCAGGGAGTTAATTTGAAGTTCAAGTTTCTCAAGTCCCACCTCTTTTAAAAAATGCATAAGCATAGTGATGACTTCAGCATCCACTAAAGGATTCTCTACCCCGAAGACCTCTGCATCGATCTGATAAAACTGACGGTATCGACCTTTCTGAGGTCTTTCATAACGGAACATCGGTCCGATGAAATAGAGTTTGGCCACCTTATCAAAGGCGTAGAGTTGGTGTTCTAAATAGGCCCTTGCCATTGAAGCGGTAGCCTCGGGTCGTAGGGTTAAAGAATTCCCACTTCGGTCAGTAAAAGTAT
This sequence comes from Deltaproteobacteria bacterium, assembly GCA_037441765.1. Classification (GTDB taxonomy): domain Bacteria; phylum Desulfobacterota; class BSN033; order BSN033; family UBA1163; genus JBBIRM01. The sequence continues at coordinate 34,769 of JBBIRM010000004.1, forward strand.
ACATCTCTTTCTCAACGATGTCCGTGGCTTCGCCAATACCCCGAGTGAAAAGTTCTGTCCGTTCAATGACAGGAATTCTAATCTCCGAAAAACCAAACCCTTCAAATATCTCCCTGGCAATCTTTTCAACAAATTGCCACTTTCCAATTTCATCAGGAAGGATATCATTGAAACCGCGAATGGCCTTGATCTCCATACTTTCTTCTCCTATGTTTCAGTAATTTATCTTATCCCTTTTAAAATGTCAAAATGGGAAATGGAAGTAATTCGCTATTCATCTATCCCTGGAAAAAGTCTTACACTTAAGGCAGAATCATTGATTCTTGTAAGAATTTAAATTAAATTTTAGTATTACATCAAAGAAAGCAAACAATGCTTTTTGAATCAAAGGAGGATTTATGAAAATTAATCCACAAATCTTTAGGGAGTATGATATTCGTGGGGTGGTGGATAAAGATCTTACCCAGGAGATCATGAGGAGATTGGGGCAGGGGTTTGGTACCTATATGAGGAACCTGGGTTATCAGGATTTAGTAGTTGGCCGAGATGGAAGGCTCAGTTCGAAATCTCTATGTGAAGCCTTGATTCAGGGTTTGATTTCAACGGGGTGTCATGTTGTGGATATTCAGGTCTGCCCAACTCCTGTTTACTATTTTTCCATCTATCACCTCAATAAAGAAGGAGGGATGATGGTGACTGGAAGCCATAACCCTCCTGAATTTAATGGATTGAAGGTCTCTGTAGGTAAAAGTACCATCTTTGGAGAGGAGATTCAGAATTTAAGGCGACTGATTGAGAAGGGTGAGTTTATCCTTGGGAAAGGAAATTTTTCCAAGGCAGAAGTTATCACTGCCTACCAAAATTATATCAAGGAAAACATTCATATAAAAAGAAAAATAAAAGTGGTCATCGATGCAGGAAATGGGACAGCGGGGGTAGTAGCCGGGCCCCTCCTAAGGGAGTTGGGTTGCGAAGTGGAAGAACTTTATTGTGAAATCGATGGCAGATTTCCAAACCATTTTCCAGATCCAACCATTCCTCAAAATTTGAAAGACCTAATGGATCGTGTGAAGGTACTTCGAGCAGATTTAGGTATTGGGTACGATGGAGATGGGGACCGGATTGGGGTGGTGGATGAGCAGGGAAATATTATCTGGGGGGATCAATTGATGATCCTCTTCTCACGAGACATCCTTAAGGAGAGAAAAGGGGCTACGTTTGTTGGGGAGGTGAAGTGCTCCCAAAATCTCTTTACGGAGATCGAAAGGCATGGCGGGAAGGCCATCATGTGGAAGACCGGACACTCCCTGATCAAAGAGAAGATCAGGGAGGAAAATGCAGTTCTCGGTGGGGAAATGAGCGGACATCTATTTTTTGCAGACCGATATTTTGGCTATGACGATGCCATTTATGCCTCCTGTCGCCTCATAGAACTCCTTTCAAAAACAGAGAAAAAACTCTCTCAACTCCTTCTTGATGTCCCCAGGACCTTCAATACCCCTGAGATCCGGGTTGATTGTCCAGATGAAATCAAATTTAAAGTTGTTGAAAGGATAAAGGAGGGTTTTAAGAGGAATTACCATATTATCGATATCGATGGGGTAAGGATTCAATTTGAGGAAGGGTGGGGCCTCGTCAGGGCCTCCAACACCCAACCCGCATTGGTACTCAGGTTCGAGGCATCGACCGAGGATCGGCTTAAAAAGATTAAGAAACTGGTTGAAGATAAAGTCGAAAGTGTAATTAAAGAATTTAGGAATTGAGCGATTAACTGGTTTAATACTTGCAACTCCTAAATTCAAAAATTTCCCAATTCCTGATCTTTACGACAATATCAATGGATTTACTTCAGGCCATCTTTCTCGCAATCGTTCAGGGTCTGACGGAATTTCTTCCCATAAGTAGTTCTGGCCATCTGGTCTTTTTTCAATCACTTTTTAGGCTGGAAAAATCACAACTCCTTTTCGACGTGATGCTTCATCTTGGGACCCTCTTAGCAGTTATCTTCTTTTTTAGGGCCGATATCAAGATGATCCTTAAAGATGTAAAAAAAGCCTTGAATGGAAAAGAAAAGGAGAGCGAGGGAGTAAAACTTCTTCTCTGGATCATCCTTGCCACTCTTCCTACAGGGTTTATGGGTATTTTTTTCCATGACTGGTTTGAATCTTTTTTTGTTAAACCTAAACTTGTTGGAACAATGCTTCTTCTGACGGGATCCCTTCTCTGGTTAACAAGATATGTTAAAAATGAAGGAAGAAGGTTGGGCCAGATGAGGTGGTATGACTCCCTTCTTATCGGAATTTCTCAGGGGATAGCCATCATCCCTGGCATCTCTCGCTCAGGGGCCACAATCTCAACAGGACTTTTCTGCGGTTTGGATCGAGAACTATCTGGAAGATTTTCATTCCTTCTTTCCATCCCGGCTATCTTAGGGGCTACTATCTTAGAAGCCCGTCACCTCGAAATCATTCCTTCTCCCTGGACGGCTCTGGTGGGAATGATCATTGCCTTTGGGGTGGGTATTTTTTCCTTGACCTTTCTGATGAAAATAATTAAATTTGGTTCAATAAATAACTTCTCCTATTATTGCTTTTTGATCGGAGGAGTGATGGTCTTTTTGACCAAATAAAAAAGAAGGGAGGAAAAAAATGAGAATCAGAGATGTCATGACAAAAAATCCAATCACCATTGATAGCGAAACCCTTGTATTGGATGCCCAGAGGATTATGAAGGAAAATAATATACGAAGGCTCCCCATTGTGGATAAGGGGAAATTGGTAGGAATTGTTACCAAACACGACCTTCTTGAAGCCTCCCCCTCTCCTGCCACCTCACTAAGCATCCATGAATTGAACTATCTCCTTTCCAAAATGAAGGTGAAGGAGATCATGACTAAGAATCCCACAACCATAAGCCCAGATACCCCTTTTGAAGAGGCCCTGAGGATTGGCCAGGAAAAGAAAATTGGTGCTTTCCCAGTTGTGGAAGATGGGAAATTGGTTGGAATTGTAACCGAATCGGATATTGTCAGATTTATGTCTCGTGTATTAGGGATTAGAGAAGAAGGTTCAAGAATTACCATCGAAGGATTAGGTGGAAAGTTAGGAGACCTTGAAAAGATTATCTCAATTGCAAACAAACACAATACGATTGTATTAAGCATGATCTCCCTGCCCAGACCGGAAAAGAAGGATTGGATGATCGTGCTGAGGTTAAAGACTTCAGATCCTGATCCTATTGTAAAGGATTTTAGGAAAGAAGGATTTAATGTTACTTATTCGGCCTGGTTTAAATGTGAATCAGGTAGGGCTTGAGGTTTGATCTTCTGAAAAGTCTTCTTAAAAGGGGATCATAGTTCTTCCCCTTTATGAAAAAATTGATAAATCCTTTGGGCCAGTTTTTTATTCATCTTTGGAGCTACAGATATATCTTCAAAACTGGCCCTTTTTATATTCTCAACGCTTCCAAAATATCTTAAAAGTTCCTTCTGCCTCTTTTCTCCAACTCCTGGGATATGCTTTAACTCCGTTTTGATTGTCTCCTTCTTTCTTACCTTCTGATGATAGGTGATGGCAAAACGGTGGGCCTCATCCCGAATTCGATCAAGAAAATTAAGAAGCGGAGATCCTTTCCCTAAAATAAATGGCTCTTTAAACTGAGGATGAAAAACCTTTTCCTCGGTTTTTTCAAACGATGAATGACCACCTATCTTTTTAACCCTTTCTTTTGCAATACCGAGAATGTCCACTCCTCTAATCTGAAGATCTTTAAATACCTCCTGACCCACATTCAGTTGACCTCTCCCTCCATCAATGAGAACCAGATCAGGGAGATCACCTCCCTTCATGTAGCGCCTAAAAAGCACCTCATACATCATTCCGTAGTCATCCATCCCTTCAATGGTCCGAATCTTGAAGTGGCGATATCGGTCTTTGGCAGGACGCCCATTTTCAAAACAGACCATCGAACCCACTGCATATCCTCCCTGGAGATTTGAGATATCAAAGGCTTCTATTATCCTTGGAATTTTTCTTAAATGGAGTCTCTCCTTCAAGACTTCAAGAATCCTTTCCTGATCCTTTTCAACTTCCACCTCCCGCAGAAGAAACTTTTCAGCATTTTCAGAAGCCATCTTTAGGATTTCTCTTTTATCCCCCTTTAAAGGAAGCAAGATCTGGACTTTCTCCCCCTTCAATTCCGTCAACCACTGCTCCGCCAATGAATGCTCTGGAATCTCCATTGGGATAAGAATCCTCTCTGGAATGAATCTTCCTTCTCGGTAATATTGTCTGAGGAATGAAGAGAGGACCTCCTCATCTGGAAGCCCATAAGAAGAGAGACGAAACCCCTTTCCCCCAAGGAGTTTTCCTGCCCTTAAGAAAAGGGCATAAATTATGATTGTGTTATCCTGGCGATGAAATCCGATTACATCCTGGTCAAGAAAATCACGGGAGACAACCTTCTGCTTCTCAATTACATGTTCGATATATGAGATTTGATCCCGAATTTTTGCTGCAGTTTCAAAGTGGAGTTTTTCAGATTCCTCTTCCATCCTCGTTCTCAAAGTTTCAATCAGGTCTTTATCCTTCCCTTCAAGAAACATCCTTACCTGCTGGACGACCTTCCGATATTGGGTGGGATCTATCTTGTTACAACATGGGCCTAAACACCGACCCATCTCATAATTGATGCAGGGTCTTAAGCGATTAGAAAATTTTTTATCAATGCAGGTTCGGATGGGAAAGTGTCTTCGAATGAATTTCAAAGTCTCCCTCAAAGAGGTTGAAGAGGTGTAGGGACCAAAATAAAGAGAGTTATCTTTTTTGACTCGTCTTACTATCGAAAGGGTTGGAAACTCCTCTTCCACAGATAATCGAAGATAGGGATAAGTTTTATCATCTCTCAGCTTAACGTTATAACGAGGTCGGTGGGCCTTGATCAGATTATTCTCGAGAATGAGGGCCTCCTTATCCGTGTCAGTTACAATCGTTTCAATATCTGCTACCTTCTCCAAAAGTGCGAGGGTCTTTGTCCCTTTCTCCTCTCCCCTATGGAAATAGGAGGCAACCCTGTGTCTGAGGTTTCCTGCCTTGCCCACATAAAGAACCTTTCCTGCTCTATCTTTTAAAAGGTAGACCCCTGGGGTGGTCGGGAGGATAGAGATTTTTTGCTCTAAGAGATTCATCTTCTTTCTTAAATTTAAAAACCTTCAGGAAACGTGATTACGCAATTTTTAATTCTACCTCTTTAAGCCTCTGGATCTTATCCCTGAGTTGAGTAGCCCGTTCAAACTCTAACCTGCGGGCAGCCTCTTTCATCTCAACCGTCAATTCCTGAATCATCCTCGGGATATCCTTTATTGACCCATATTCCTCCTTCAGTTCTGAAATCACAGGAACAGTGAAGTAATCCGCTTCGTAGATTGAGGATAGAATATTTCGAATCGATTTCTTAATGGTCTGCGGTGTGATCCGATTCTTCTTATTATATTCCTCCTGAATTTTTCTTCTACGGTTTGTCTCTAAAATTGCCTGATCCATTGCAGATGTAATTTTATCTGCATATAGGATCACCTGGCCATTTATATTTCGAGCGGCCCGGCCAAAGGTCTGAATAAGAGATTTCTCAGAACGAAGAAACCCTTCCTTATCCGCATCGAGAATAGCGACGAGGGAGACCTCAGGAAGGTCGAGGCCCTCCCTGAGTAGATTAATCCCAATCAGTACATCAAATTTTCCTAACCGAAGGTCCTGTATGATCTCAACTCGATCAAGGGTATCGATATCCGAATGAAGATACTTGACTCGAATCCCAAGATCAGAATAATATTCTGTAAGATCTTCTGCCATTCGTTTGGTGAGGGTGGTAACCAGAACCCTCTCCTTTCTCTCCACCTTTTTTCGAATCTCCTTTAACAAATCGTCAACCTGATTCTTTGCAGGTCTTACTTCGAGAAGTGGGTCACTCAACCCGGTTGGACGAATGATCTGTTCCACAATCCTTCCCTTACTCTTTTCCATCTCATAATCCCCGGGCGTGGCTGAGACATATATTACTTGATTTATCCGTTGCTCAAACTCTTCAAACATGAGAGGACGATTGTCCAGGGCAGAAGGTAGTCGAAAACCGTATTCTACAAGTGTCTCCTTTCGTGAACGGTCTCCCCTATACATGCCGATAAGCTGGGGAATCGTCACATGGCTTTCATCAATGAATAGAAGAAAATCTTTTGGATAATAATCTAAAAGTACAGGAGGAGGCTCCCCTGGTTTTCGGCCTGTAAGATGGCGAGAATAGTTTTCAATCCCCTGACAGTATCCTAACTCCTGAAGCATCTCGAGATCGAAATTGGTTCTCTGCTCAATTCGCTGTGCCTCCAGTAGGCGATTTTGTGACTTAAACCATTCCACCCTCTCCTTCAATTCCTCACGGATATTCTGAATGGCGATTGCCATCCGTTCTGGGAAGGTTACATAATGGCTGTTCGGATAGATGGGAATTTTTTCTAATTGTTGAAGGACCTTTCCTCTTAAAGGATCAACTTCATTAATATCTTCAATCTCGTCTCCAAAGAGCTGGATGCGGATGGCGTGTTTCTCCTCGTGGGCTGGGAAGACTTCGATCACGTCTCCCCTCACCCGAAACGTGCCTCGATGAAAGTCCACATCGTTACGTTCATACTGAATTTCAACAAGTTTTGAAAGGATTTCCTCTCTTGAGATCTCCATTCCTTTTTCAAGGTAGAGGAGCATCCCATGGTAGGCCTCAGGAGAACCAAGACCATAGATACAGGAGACACTCGCTACAATGATGACATCGTTTCGCTCAAGAAGAGAGCGTGTGGCTGAATGGCGCATCTTATCAATATTTTCATTAATTTGAGTGTCTTTCTCAATATAGGTGTCTGTCGATGGGATATAGGCCTCGGGTTGATAATAGTCGTAGTAACTTACAAAGAATTCGACCGCATTCTCTGGAAATAGCTCTTTAAATTCTCCGTAGAGCTGGGCAGCCAGAGTTTTATTGTGGGAGATGACCAGGGTGGGTTTTTGAACCCTCTCGATAACATTGGCCATGGTAAAGGTCTTCCCCGATCCCGTTACTCCAAGGAGAACCTGGTGCTTAACCCCCTTAAGTATGGCCTCACTCAATTGATCGATAGCCTTGGGTTGGTCACCTCTGGGTTTAAACTCAGAGACCAATTTAAATCGGTTCATAAAATCATTTTAAAACAAAAAAGCATGGGGATAAAAGAGTGTTTGAGGATTTATCAAACTAAGTGGCTGAGACTTTTTTTATACGGATATTGGTAAGATCGATTTGGCCCAGTCCTGATTCATAGGCATATTTGAGGAATTTGATCTCCTCGGGTCGATAAGGCTTTCCATTCCTTGGATTTTTGAAAAACCCCGTGGCGTAAGCATCCACAGCCACAATATCGGTAGAGACAATGACCTCCCCAGGAGACTCAACCTTTCCTGGTCCTTTAGGACCATTGGTAGTGAGAATCCTGATCGCATCCATCACCACCAGATCCGGTTTTCGAAGTGTATTGATATCGGCAATCGATTGATGGAGATCAATCTTATGCAACTGCTCCATGTCCCAGACTATTCCAATCAAATTCTTCAGTCCGAGAGTCAGTTCCGAGGCAAAGTGATGTTTTGGAATAGGAAAATTGATAAAAACATCTGTTTCGAGAACCTCCTTTAGCACTTCAGCAGTCTTTAGTTTCTTTCCTTTTGGAATCTCAACCTTTTTATAGACATTTCTCCCATGACCTGAGAGGACCTCAGCACCTGCCTTCTCTCCTGCTTCTTTCAGCCCGGTTCGAACAAAGGTAAATTGGTGATTGTCACAGGTATGGTCCCAGACCGCCACCCGGGAGGCACCTGCCTCATAACACATTTTAACCAATGCGTAGAGAAGGTCTGGGTTATTTGTACAAGCCTGTTCAGGAGTTCTTGCCCAGGCAATATTTGCTTTGATCACCACTTTCTGACCTTTTTTTACAAAACGTCCCATTCCTCCTAAAGGATAGATCGCAGCCTGGAGGAGTTGGGCGGGTGTACCATTCTTTGCAATCACGAGAACTGGTTCTTCTTCAGCATGGGCCAGTGTTCCGTAGTATGGAAGTCTATTCACTACCCAGGGGAGGGCTATACCAAATGTAGCTCCCTTGATAAATTCTCTTCGATTCAGGCTTTTCTTAAATATGTTCATGGATGGACCTCCTTTTTCCTCTCCCTAATGGGTTAGGATCAACTTAGAAGCACCTCGGTCTGTCCCAAACCAGACCCCATCTCTATCCTCTGTGGCACAAAGAACCATATTGCTTAAAAGTCCATCTGAAGTAGTGAAGGAGTCCCATCGTTTGGTCTGAAGATCAAAGACGCTCACCCCATTTTCACGACAGATGAAGATTCTTCCTTTTATAACAGCCATAGAATTAATTCCGCCATTTTTTAAAGGATCTTTGGATTCGATTCTCGTCCAGCGGTCTTCCTGAGGTTCGTACTCCAACAGGCCGCCTCCACTTTCTCCTGCCCATATACGGTTTTTAACTTTAATTAATGATCTGATATCTGTTTCTCCCACTCCCTCTCTCTGAGAGTAATTCTTAAATCCCTTCCTTCCTTTTAATAGCCGACTGATCCCTCCATTTGTCCCGATCCATAGGGATTCGGATTGAACTAAAATGGTATTGATAAAGTTTCCTGAAAGACCTTCCTGAATCGAAAAGAATTGCCTCCAGGTCTCACTCTTCTTATCCAGGACATTTAGTCCCTTTTCTGAACCCACCCATAAGGTTTCTCCATCCAATGCCATGGAGACAATCTTTTTAGCCCGGCCATTATTTGTATTAAAAACCTTCCATTGAGGTTGTCTGTGAGGTTGGTAATAAGAAATGCCTCCACCCTTAAATCCATAAAAATGGGTTCCAAACCATATCCGGTCTAAATCCGGAAGAATCACTGTCACATGATTATATGGAAGTAGATTTTTCCAGTTGATGCTCACCCCATCATCTACCTGATCCATTGGCTCCCCTTTTGTTGTATAGGCCTTAACGACTTTCTTTGACCGGTTATAAAAAGTTGCCCCCCCTGCATAGGTTCCAAACCACACATCATCTCCCTGGACTGCAATTGCATAGACCATTTCACTGGATAACCCCTCTTTGGGAGTGAATTGTTGAAATATAAGCGGTCTCTTCAAGGGAACCCCTTCGGATGAATTAAAGGCTGTGAGTATAGTCACCAAAATAATTGTAAGTATCTTCTTATTCATCGTTTTTCTCTTTTATCAAAATTTACCCCATAAGACTTTCTAATGGGTTTTACCAAATTATGTCAAACCCAGATAAAGTTTTCAATATCCAAACTACCTTTGAATCCCTTTAGCAGGTAGTCTTCCTCAACGAGAAATTTAATGAGAGAGTTTGGCACTATTGATTAATTCCCTGAAAATGTTTGTTTTTCTCTTAAACGATTGTTAGCAAATTAACTTCTTAGTGCCCGCATTCGAAGGGTTTGGAACCCTACCTCCCCAGTCGAAAAAATCTTTTTTTAATACTTTTTCAGAAATCTCAATAGGAGCCCTTGACAATGATGGAAGGGATGATTATTTTTTTCTAAATTTCTTTTAAATTATAATATGTTATTACCTTTTTGGCCATCCGGTGAAAAGATAACCATTTAATTTTAATAAACTTTTTGATTTTAAGGAGGTGATGTGTTAGAGTTTAAATAAATTTGGCTTTTCCCAATTCCTATATTTCTTAAGAAAGGAGATGCAAAAGATGAAGATCAGGCCATTGCAAGACAGAGTTATTGTAAAGAGATTGGAGGAGGAAGAGAAGACTAAAGGTGGAATCATCATCCCTGACACTGCAAAGGAAAAACCCCAGGAAGGAAAGGTGATCGCTGTTGGAAAGGGGAAGGTCACAGAGGATGGTAAGGTGATCCCCCTCGATGTGAAGGTTGGAGATAGAATCCTCTTTGCTAAATATGCAGGGACGGAGGTGAAGATTGAGGGAGAGGAACACCTCATTATGAGAGAAGAGGATATTTTAGGTGTGATTGAAGGAAAATAAAAACCAACTATTTTAAAGAAATGGAGGTAGATGACAATGGCAAAAGAACTTAGATTTGATCAGGAAGCCCGTAATGCCATATTACGGGGGGTTAATATCTTAGCGGATGCTGTCAAGGTGACCCTTGGTCCGAAAGGTAGAAATGTAATTTTAGAAAAATCCTTCGGCTCACCAACGGTGACTAAAGATGGTGTCACTGTGGCAAAAGAGATTGAACTGGAAGATAAGTTTGAGAACATGGGTGCACAGATGGTAAGAGAGGTGGCCAGCAAAACTTCTGATACTGCTGGAGATGGAACTACTACAGCCACCGTTTTAGCCCAGGCCATTTATAGGGAAGGTTCAAAGGTTGTAGCCGCTGGGGCAAACCCAATGGATGTAAAGCGGGGCATTGACCTTGCGGTGGAAGAAGTGGTTAAGGAATTAAAGAAATTGAGCAAACCGACAAAGGACCAGAAGGAGATCTCTCAAGTCGGAACCATCTCTGCCAATAATGATGAAGCCATCGGAAGTATTATCGCAGAGGCCATGAATAAAGTGGGAAAAGAAGGGGTTATCACGGTTGAAGAAGCAAAAGGAATGGAAACAACCCTGGATGTTGTTGAAGGGATGCAATTCGACCGAGGCTATCTTTCCCCTTACTTTGTGACAGATCCTGAAAAAATGGAGGCTGTCCTTGAAGACCCTTATCTCCTTCTCTGCGAAAAGAAAATCTCCAATATGAAAGATATGCTTCCTATTCTTGAACAGATTGCAAAAATGGGGAAACCTCTTCTCGTTGTTGCAGAAGATGTGGAAGGGGAGGCCCTGGCCACCCTTGTTGTTAATAAACTCCGTGGCACTTTGAAATGTTGTGCAGTGAAAGCCCCCGGGTTTGGAGATCGAAGAAAAGCAATGTTGGAAGATATTGCCATTCTCACCGGAGGAAAGGTAATCTCTGAAGACCTTGGCATCAAATTGGAAAATGTGAAATTAAACGATTTAGGAAGGGCAAAAAGAATTACAGTCGACAAAGATAATACAACCATCGTCGATGGGGCTGGAGATAAAGATGATATTGAAGCAAGGGTCAAACAGATTCGTGTCCAGATTGAGGAAACCACATCTGACTATGACCGTGAGAAATTACAGGAGCGTTTGGCAAAAATCATTGGGGGAGTGGCTGTGATCAACGTGGGGGCTGCTACAGAGACCGAAATGAAGGAGAAGAAGGCCCGTGTAGAGGATGCCCTAAATGCAACCCGGGCGGCGGTTGAGGAAGGGATCGTCCCTGGTGGTGGCGTAGCCTATCTCCGTTGTCTCCCTGCATTAGAGAAATTAAAAGTGGAGGGAGACAAAAAGATCGGTGTAGACATCGTGAAGAGGGCACTTGAAGAACCCATCCGCCAGATCGCTAACAATGCAGGGCAGGAAGGCTCGGTCGTCTGTGAGAAGGTAAAATCTGAGAAAGGAGCCTTCGGTTTCGACGCTGCCAAGGACGAATATACCGACATGATTAAAGCAGGGATTATCGACCCCACCAAAGTGGTGAGGCTTGCCCTTCAGAATGCTGCATCTGTAGCCTCGCTGATGATCACGACCGAAGCGCTTGTAGCAGAGAAACCCGAGAAGAAGCCCCCCTATCCAGGAATGCCTCCAGGTGGAGGGATGGGTGGAATGGGTGATATGTATTAAAAGTTGGGATGACCATTTTGATCCTCCGATCAAAAGCCCGGGGAAATATGATAATTTATTTCCTTGGGCTTTTTATTTTACCTTAGAATTTTATGAAATATGAAAATGAGCCATTGAGTCCCTTTGGAAAATGGGTTGAATGAATTGTAACTACTGATTTTTATGATGAAAATCAATTTGCCTCTTGAAATTAATCCTTAATGGGACTAATATGATTTTTGGAGTGAAAGGGACCCCCTATCCAATCGATTTTAGGCATCTTGAAACCTTTTGCCGAGTGGCAGAATTAAAGAGCTTCACAAAGGCAGCCGAAGATCTATGCCTTACTCAACCCACTATTAGTGGCCATATTCTCTCTCTCGAACAATCCCTTTCTCTACGCCTTTTTGATCGGGCTGGGAGGAAAATCCGACTAACCAAGGCAGGACAAGTCTTACTCCAGTATACGGAAAAAATCCTTTCCCTTCGAAAAGAATTACTGAATGCATTAAGTGAATTCTCCAATGGGATCAGGGGGGAACTCTCTCTTGGTGCGAGCACAATCCCAGGGGAATATATCCTTCCTAAATTGATGGGGGATTTCAAGAGGGATCATCCTTTCTTCACCCTTTCTCTCAAAATTGCCGATACCCATGAGGTTATTCAATATGTTTTACAAGGCCAAGTTGAATTCGGGATCATCGGGGCGAAATTGAACCACCCCTCCCTCTCCTATGAGAAATTTGAAGAGGACGAAATCATTGTCATCGCTTCACCTGATACATCACCTCTTCATAAGAAAAAGATGAATCTGGAAAAGTTGACCAAAGAGCCCTGGATCATCCGTGAGGAAGGATCTGGCACCCAGATGGCTGTTGAAAAAGCACTCAAAAAGAGCGGGCTCAGTTTGAAACAATTTAATGTGGTTATGGAAATGGGAAGCACCTCTTCTGTGAAGGAAGGGGTGAAGGCAGGATTGGGCATGGCCTTTATCTCTAAAAAAGCGGTAAAAGAAGAATTGAAACAGGGAATTCTTTCCCAGATAGAGATAGAGGGAATAGAGCCTATCTCACGTCAAATCTACATTGTTCAACATCGGGGGAGAACGCTCTCTCCTATTGGAATGGAATTTCTCAGATTTCTAAGAAAAACCAGGATAGAAGACGATTAAAAGTGAAACCCTTGAGACGACCAAAAATATCTATTTTATTGAAGATGGGGGTATTCTCTTTACTCCTCCACATCCTGCTTGTTGTTCTCCTCACGCTTAACCCCTGGCCGACTTTTATTAAACCCCAACCGAGGGCTTACACCGTCACCCTGATGCCTGTTACAATGAGGGAATCAGAAATTCCACCTCCCCTAACTCAATCTGTTACGAAAGAGGAAAAAATCGAACCCGTTGAAAAGATAAAACCTAAGGCAAAACCTATTGAGAAGCCCAAAAAGAATGAGATCGTAGAAAAGGTGAAAAAGAAAGAGATCGATGAGCAGTCTCTCAAACGTCTCCAAAAGGCGCTTGAAGAGATTCGTAAAAAAGCAGCACTCGATGAAATCCAAAAAAGGATTGCCCAAAGGGAAAAAAGGGAGGAACCAACCTCTCACATCTCCGCCACCTCCATTACACCAGCAGAGTTGGAGTCGAAACTGAATGAGTATTATGGGAGGGTCTGGCTGAAGATCAAAGAGAGTTGGACGATCCCTGAAAATTTGATTAAAGAAATAGTTGACTTGGAATCCATTATCGTTTTAATAATAGGAAGGGATGGTAAGGTCCAAAAATGGTGGTTTGAAAAAAAATCTGGAAATAATCTCTATGACCAATCCGTTGCAAGAGCCATCAAGAAGGCAGATCCCCTTCCTCCTATTCCTAAGGAATTGGGGGAAAAAAGCCTTGAGATTGGAATTCGATTCTACCCAGAATAAATGAAGAGACGTTTCTTTTGGATTCTTATTTCCTTCCTTCTTATTTCCATCTCCTCCATGGGAGAGGCAAGGGTCTATCTCGATATTAATGCTCCGGCATTTGTCCCCATTCCGATTGTTATGCCAAAGTGGAGATCAGCGGATAGGGCACTTTCTCCTCTTCCAACAAAAGTCTACGAAATCTTGACCAATGACCTCACCCTTTCAGGTTTTTTTAAAGTAATTGATCATCATCATCTCCCTCCACAACTCCAGGATAAAGAGGGGATTCCGAGTCCGACGGGATGGCAGGAATGGACTTCCTCAGGCGGGGAAATCCTTTTGGTGGGGGAAACACTTCAAATTTCTGAAAACCTCTTGCAATTAAAGTTTTATCTATTTGATTTAGTGGAACAGAAACACCTGGTTGGGAAACAATATGAAGACCATCCCAAAAATTTACGAAGCATGGTTCACAGAATTTCTGACGAAGTCGTTCTTCAATTAACCGGGGAGAAAGGGGTTCATAATACGAAGATTGCCTATGTGGTTCAGCAGGGAAAAAGCAAAGAAATCTTTGTTGCTGATTTCGATGGATTTAATATCAAACAGATTACCCAGAATCAATCCCTCAATCTCAATCCTTCCTGGTCCCCTGATAACAAAAAGATTGCCTTTACATCCTATCTCCGTCGAAATCCAGATCTCTATTTGATTGATATCGATGGGAAAAATTTAGAAAGAATCTCCTCCCACCCGGGCCTTAATTTTGCTGCTTCCTGGTCACCGGATGGGAAAAAGATTGCCCTGATGATGGGGTTTGAAGGAAAATCAGACATCTATGTCATGGATACGAATGGGAGAAATTTAAAACGACTGACCAAAGGACATGGAAACGAGGCCTCCCCCACCTGGTCTCCTGATGGCCAGTGGATCGCCTTTGTTTCGGATCGATCAGGGACCCCTCAAATCTATATCATGTCATCGGATGGGTCCAATGTCCGCCGCTTAACCTTCGAAGGGAGTTACAATACCAACCCTGCCTGGTCTCCAAAAGGAGATCGGATTGCCTATTGCGGTAGGGCAGAAGGCCGTTATCATATCTTCACCATTGGAGTGGATGGATCAGGCATCCGCAAAATCACCTCTCATTCTGGAAATAGTGAAAGCCCTTGCTGGTCCCCCGATGGACGCTATATTGCCTTTAGTTCAAACCAGACCGGGGCCTCAAAGATTTACATTACCAATATGAATGGTTATAATATGAGGCCGTTAACCTCATCGAAAGGAGGTGAAACAAGTCCAGCATGGTCAAGATACTTTGATTAGTGATCGGTTCAAAATTAATTTTTAAAGGAGGTTGACAATGAGGAAGAAAGGTCTTTTTTTAACTATTTTGGTTCTATGCTTTGGACTGATGGTATGGGGTTGTCCAAAGAAGACGGTGGTGAAGGAAGAACCTTCGGTTAAGAAAGAAAAAGAAGAGACAGCAAGGATCGAACGCGAGGCAAAGCCAAAAGAGGAGGGGAAAAAGGAACTGGAAAAATTTGAAAAAAGTCTTGTGGCTAAAAAAGAGCCTGGTATCGAAGGGGTAGTCTTCGAAAGCAGTTTATTGAAAGATATTCACTTCGACTTTGATAAATATGATATTCGTCCTCAGGATGCAGAAATTTTAAAAGAGAATGCAGCACTCTTAAAAAAATATCCTACGGTTAAGATTCAGATTGAAGGCCACTGCGACGAAAGAGGGACCAATGAGTATAACATGGCCCTTGGTGAAAGGCGGGCAAACAGCACGAAGAACTATCTCATATCCCTCGGCATCCCTGCAGAGAGGATGACCACCATCAGTTATGGCGAGGAGAGACCTGTTGACCCTGGCCATAATGAAGAGGCATGGGCAAAGAACCGAAGGGCACATTTCGTCATCACCGCAAAATAAGGAAATTACCTCTGGAATCGTTAAGAATCGTTCCAGGGGTATCTAATTTTGGAGGTTAAATTGAAAAAAAACCATTGCCATAAAGGTGGAGTATATGTCTGTCTCCTCTTTCTCCTTTTAGGATGTGCCACAACTAAGGATGTCAAAATCCTTGATGAAGAGATTTATAAGCTTCAGCAACAAGTGAATCAACTTAGAAAGGAGAAAGAAACGCTCAAAGAGGAGTTATCCCAACAGACGGTTGAAAACCAGAAGTTGAAGGCTGACCTCCTGCTACGCCTCGAAACGCTCCAATCTGATGTCCGAACCCTTTCCACAGGGGTCGAAGAGTATAAGGAATTTTTAAAAAGGCCTTCAAAAGAGATTGATCGAATGAGAGATGATTTGGAGTTTCGTATAAAAATCCTTGATGATAAAAGTAAAACCAATGAAGAAAGGCTTAGGGATTTAGAGGTCCGTTTAAAAGAAGTGGAATCCAGCCAGTTAAAGCTCTCTGAATCCATCTCTAAACCAGTAGAAACGGAAACCCCTAAGGAATGGAAGGGGATCTCTGCAGGTGTGGGAGATCTTTATAAGGATGCCTACGAAACCCTTCAGAGGGGAGAGATCGATGGTGCGAGAAGGAAATTTGAGGCCTTTCTTAAACAGTATCCCAACACGGAACTCTCTGATAACGCCCAATTCTGGATTGGAGAGACCTACTATTTAAAAAAAGATTTTGAAAAGGCCATTCTGGAGTATGAAAAGGCTATTGCTAAATATCCAGAGGGAGATAAAATTCCTGCAGCACTGTTTAAGCAGGCCCTCGCTTTCTTAGAACTTGGCGATAAGACCAACGCCAGAAATTTATTGAGAAGGGTCATTGAAAAATATCCTAATTCAGACCAAGCAGAAAGGGCCAAAAAGAAATTGGAGACCATTAAATAACGCTTTCCACTTCTTTTCACCCTTTTCACCATAATTCGTTAAACAAAAAAGCCCCTTTTCAGGAGAAGGGGCTTTTTATTTACAAAATGTTTTTCATCCCTCTTTCTTAAGCGGCTGTTTTTTCTGGTTTTTCTCCTTCACCTCCGGGTTGAGCCTCCTCACCCATGTAGCCTTCTACCCATAACTCTAATTGTTTGTATTTAGGGAGGCCGGTTCCTGCAGGGATAAGACGTCCCATTATCACATTCTCCTTTAAACCCTTTAAATAATCGACTTTCCCTGCCACAGCGGCCTGGGTGAGAACTTTGGTGGTCTCCTGGAAAGAAGCAGCAGAGATAAAACTATCTGTAATCAGAGAAGCCTTGGTAATTCCCAAAAAGAGTGGTTCTGCTACCGCAGGCCTTCCCCCCTCCCTTAAGACCCTTGCATTCTCTTCTTCAAATACATATCTCTCTACCTGGTCGTCTACTAAGAAGCGAGTATCCCCAACCTCCTTAATCTTCACTCGTTTAAGCATCTGACGTACAATCACCTCAATATGTTTATCATTGATCTTAACACCTTGAAGTTTGTAAACTTCCTGAATCTCATCGACCAGGTATCGGGCCAGGGCCTTATCCCCCAATACCCTCAGGATATCATGGGGGTTTGAGGGGCCATCCATCAAAGGCTCCCCTGCTTTGACAAAATCGCCTTCGTGAACACTGACATGTTTCCCTCTGGGGATTATATACTCTTTGGGTTCTCCTACGTCAGGTCGGACGATCACCTTCCTCTTGCCTTTAAGGTCTTTTCCAAATTCAACCACCCCATTAATATCGCTGATCAGGGCATACTCTTTTGGCCTTCTTGCTTCAAAAAGCTCAGCCACTCGGGGAAGCCCACCTGTAATATCTTTCGTTTTGGTCGTCTCACGAGGTATCTTCACAATGATATCTCCTGCCTCGACCATATCCCCTTCAGAGACAAATATGTTTGCTCCTACTGGAAGCAGATATCGTGCCTGGGAGGTAGACCCAGGAAGGTTCATAGTTTTTCCCTTCTCATCCTTGATCGAAATCCTTGGACGAAGTTCAGGGTCTTTTGATTCAATGATCACCTTTCGAGATAGCCCTGTAAACTCATCGACCTGCTCCTGCATGGTGACGCCTTCAATGATATCTCCAAATTTAACTCGCCCTGCTACCTCTGTAAGCACAGGGATGGAATAAGGATCCCACTCTGCCAATATATCCCCTTCCTTTACTTTCTGCCCATCTTTTACCCTCAATTTGGCTCCATAGATCACTGAATAACGGCGCCTTTCTCTTCCCTCTTCATCAATAATGGCAATCTCCCCGTTTCGGTTCATCACGATAAGATTCCCTTCTCTGTTCTTGACTGTCTTGAGGCTGTGAAATTTTACCTTTCCATCAATTCTCGCCTCTAAGGCAGTCTGCTCAGCACGCCGGCTTGCGGTCCCACCTATATGGAAGGTCCTCATGGTCAACTGGGTGCCGGGCTCCCCGATCGATTGAGCGGCGATAATACCAATGGCTTCTCCGACATTGACCAATCTCCCCCGGGCCAAATCCCTTCCATAGCAGAGTGCGCAGACCCCTCTTTTTGCCTTACAGGTGAGCACAGAGCGGATCTTCACCTTCTCAATACCAGCATCCTCAATCCGCTCGGAAAGTGTTTCATCAATCTCTTGATTTCCCTTAACAATAATTTCATCGGTGAAGGGGTCGCGAATGTCTTCCAGTGCAACTCGACCAAGAATCCTATCCTTCATAGATTCAATGATCTCTCCACCCTCGATGAGAGATGCCACATCAATTCCATCCATTGTTCCACAATCGTATTCAGTGATCACGACATCCTGAGCGACATCCACCAGTCTCCGGGTAAGATACCCTGCATTGGCCGTTTTCAGTGCAGTGTCAGCAAGTCCTTTTCTCGCTCCATGGGTTGAGATAAAATACTGCAACACCGTAAGACCTTCCCTGAAGTTTGCGGTGATGGGAGTCTCGATAATCTCCCCTGAAGGCTTGGCCATTAGGCCACGCATACCTGCCAACTGTCTCACCTGTTGAGCACTGCCTCGAGCTCCAGAGTCGGCCATCATAAAGATGGGGTTAAAACTTTGTGTGGTCCTCTTCTCACCTGTCGGAGACTCTACCTGCTCCGTGCCCAATTCCTTAAGCATAACACTTGCGATGTTTTCTGTGACCTGGGCCCAAATGTCGATGACCTTATTATATCTTTCCCCGTCTGTGATCAGTCCCTCAGTGTACTGTTCCTGAACCTTTTCAATCTCCTTCTGAGCTTCCTGGAGGAGGGCATCTTTATTGGAAGGGATCATCATATCATCAATGGAGATGGAAAGCCCGGCAAGGGTGGCATATCGGTAACCTAAGTCTTTCAGGCGGTCAGAAAGAATAACTGTCTTCTTCTCACCACAGAAACGATAACAATAGTCAATGAGATTTGCTAGTTCTCCCTTCTTCATGACCTTATTGATCAAACTGAAAGGGATCTCCTCTGGAAGGATTTCTTTAAGCAAAACCCTCCCTACGGTCGCCTCCACATGTTCGCCATTAATTCGTACTTTGATCTTAGCGTGGAGGTCAACTTCCTTGGCATCATAAGCCATCCGGACCTCTTCAGGATTTGAAAATCTTTTACCCTCTCCTTTAACAAAGGGACGCTCTCGGGTCATATAATAGATACCCAGAACAATATCCTGGGTTGGAACAATTATAGGTTTCCCATTGGCTGGCGAGAGGATATTATTGGTTGACATCATCAGCACTCTTGCCTCTGCCTGGGCCTCTACAGAGAGAGGAATGTGGACAGCCATCTGGTCTCCATCAAAATCGGCATTAAAGGCCGAGCAGACGAGCGGGTGAAGTTGAATGGCCTTCCCCTCGATCAAAATAGGCTCAAAGGCCTGGATTCCCAAGCGATGAAGCGTAGGTGCCCGGTTTAGGAGCACAGGATGTTCCCGAATCACTTCATCGAGAACATCCCAAACTTCGGGTTTCTCTTTCTCCAACATCTTCTTCGCACTCTTGATGGTTGTGGCTAAACCCTTTTCTTCCAATCGTTGGTAAATAAAAGGTTTAAACAGTTCAAGGGCCATCTTTTTGGGAAGCCCACATTGATGCAGTTTCAATTCTGGTCCAACCACAATCACCGAACGGCCTGAATAATCCACCCTTTTCCCTAAAAGGTTCTGTCTGAACCGGCCCTGCTTTCCTCTTAGCATATCGCTCAGGGACTTGAGGGGTTTTTTATTGGCCCCCAGGATTGTCCTGCCTCTCTTCCCATTATCAAAGAGGGCGTCCACCGCTTCTTGAAGCATGCGTTTTTCATTTCGGATAATGATCTCTGGCGCATTTAGTTCAAGAAGTCGTTTAAGACGATTGTTTCTATTAATCACCCTCCGGTAAAGATCGTTTAGGTCTGAAGTTGCAAATCGGCCTCCATCCAAAGGGACAAGGGGTCGAAGATCAGGAGGGATTACCGGGATGACTTCTAAGATCATCCATTCCGGTTTATTCCCTGATTCTAAAAAGGCCTCGATGATCTTGAGCCTTTTTGCAAGCCTCCGCCTCTTGGCCTCAGAGGTCGTCTCCTTCATTTCTGCTCTGAGTTTTTGGGAAAGTTCATTTACATCTGTATTTCTTAACAATTCACGTATCGCCTCTGCCCCTTGACCGGCCACGAACTCATCTCCATATTTTTCCCTTGCCTCGCGGTAACGATCTTCAGAGAGAATCTCTCCCTTCTTCAAAGGAGTCTTTTTCCCATCAAGAACGAGATAGGCCTCAAAATAGAGGATGCGTTCCAATTCCCTTAAGGTCATATCGGCAAGAATGCCGATCTTACTCGGGATGCTTTTCAAAAACCAGATATGGGCTACCGGAGTGGCCAATCTGATATGCCCCATCCGCTCCCTTCGCACCTTCGATTGGATGACCTCAACCCCACATTTTTCACATACAATCCCCCGATGTTTCATCCTTTTATACTTCCCGCAATTACATTCATAATCCTTCGTGGGACCAAAGATCTTTGCACAAAAGAGGCCATCCTTCTCGGGTTTGAAGGTCCGATAATTGATGGTCTCCGGTTTCTTCACCTCTCCGTGGGACCACGATTCAATCTTCTCCGGCGAAGCGATGGAAATCCGAATGGCGTTAAAATTAATAGGTCCTTTTCCTTTCTCAATAAATGACAGGTAGTCTTCCAAGGTCTCCTCCTTTTTAGAACGATGAACCATAAATTGCTTATCGTCCATCGCTTTATCGTTTTAGAGTTCTTCCCTTTTCTCCTCCAACAATTCGGTATCTAAACAAAGGCTTTGCAACTCCTTCACCAATACATTAAAGGATTCTGGAAGGCCAGGTTCGAAGGTATGCTCCCCCTTCACGATGGCCTCATAGACTCGGGTTCTTCCTGCCACATCATCCGATTTCACAGTTAAAAATTCTTGGAGGGAATAGGCTGCACCGTATGCCTCCAGCGCCCAAACCTCCATCTCTCCTAAACGTTGACCTCCAAATTGAGCTTTTCCTCCTAAAGGCTGTTGTGTCACCAATGAGTATGGGCCGATTGAACGGGCATGAATCTTATCATCCACCAAATGATGTAATTTAAGGAGATACATATAGCCCACCGTGACCTTCTGGTGGAAGGGTTCACCTGTTCTGCCGTCATAGAGGGTTGTCTGGCCGCTAATAGGTAGCCCTGCCCTTCTCAGGTATTCCTTAATCTCTTCCTCAGAGGCACCATCGAAAACAGGGACGGACATGAAGACCCCTTCTCCTAATTTCTTTGCCAGCTCAATGATCTCATCATCGGTAGCCTGGTCTAAATAATCATTGATCTCTTTAGAGGAGTAGATCTCTTTAATTTTCCTTCTAAGCAATTTAGGATTGAAATGTTTCTGAAGATAATCTTGAATCATCCACCCCAGTCCTTTGGCCGCCCAACCTAAATGGGTTTCTAAAATCTGGCCCACGTTCATTCTTGAAGGTACACCTAAGGGGTTCAAAACAATTTCAACGGGCGTTCCATCTTCCAAGAAAGGCATATCTTCTTCAGGGAGAATTCGTGAGATGATCCCTTTGTTCCCATGACGGCCTGACATCTTATCCCCTACCGAAAGTTTTCTTTTCATAGCGATGTAAACCTTAACCGTTTTGATCACCCCAGGGGCCAGTTCATCTCCCCTCTTCAGTTTGGCCAACTTCTCAGAAAAGACCCCCTTGACAACATTGATCTGCAATTCACCCTGGTCCAGTATTCGGTGAACTTCCGGTAGGATCCTCTTCCCTTCAA
>JBBIRM010000005.1:0-211 GCA_037441765.1 Deltaproteobacteria bacterium
AGTGGAACGAATATTTGGGTAAAACGTATGGTGATCGGATCCGACTGGTTGTCCCTATGCTCTTTCCCAAACCACAGGCCGATGAGGTCTCTAAAGAAGAGAAGGAGATCGACGAGAAGAAGAGCAAGATTCGGTTCGACCTCAAACCTGAGGAGTTGGAGGCCTTCCTTAATGATTACATCATTAAACAGGATGAAGCCAAAGAGATACT
>JBBIRM010000005.1:221-1469 GCA_037441765.1 Deltaproteobacteria bacterium
TCTTGATTGATATTGATTTTTCTTTCTTTTTTTGCAGTAGGATTTTTTTTAAAGATATTGTTTCCACCTAGATCTTCACCCATTTTAACCGTATTAAATTTACAGAGATGACCAAGGGAAGAAATCGTTATGATGGGGTAGGCCATATCAAGAACAATATCCTGATGATCGGCCCCACTGGTGTTGGAAAGACCTATCTAATCAAATTGATCGCCAAGAAGATTGGAGTACCCTTTGTGAAAGGGGATGCAACAAAATTCAGTGAAACCGGTTATGTGGGAGGTGATGTGGAGGATCTTGTCAGGGATCTGGTTTACGAAGCCAATGGAGATATTGAATTGGCCCAATATGGTATCATCTACATCGACGAGATCGATAAGATTGCCTCATCTAACAATCTCATCGGTCCTGATGTATCGAGGACAGGGGTTCAGAGGGCCTTGCTTAAACCCATGGAGGAGACAGAGGTCGACCTGAAGGTCCCCCACGATCCTATTTCTCAACTGGAGGCGATCGAGCATTATCGGAAGACCGGCAAAAGGGAGAAACGGACGATCAATACCAAGAACATTCTCTTTATTATGAGTGGAGCATTTAACGGTCTGGAGGAGTTCATCAAGAAACGCTTGAATCAAGAGGGCATTGGGTTCGGTGCGGAAATCCGTTCAAAGGATGAAAGGGCTGAATATCTAAAACAGGTAAAAGCCGAAGATTTGATAAACTTTGGTTTTGAATCAGAATTCATCGGGAGGCTTCCTGTCACCACTGTTTTTGAGAAGTTAGAGGTTGAGGATCTTTATGAAATTCTGAAAAACCCCAATAATCCAATTATCTTAGGGAAGAAAAAGGATTTCAAGTCCTATGGGATCGATATTCAATTTGAAGAAGAGGCCCTTCACGCATTGGCTGTAAAGGCCTATGAAGAGAAGACAGGGGCGAGGGGGTTAGTTAGCGCAGTAGAGAAGGTTCTGATCAAGTTTGAAAAGAAGCTTCCTTCCACGGATATTCGGAAATTTGTTGTCACCAAAGAGATGGTAGAAAATCCCCAAAGGGAGTTAGAGCGTCTGCTACAAAACCCCTCAGACCCAGAGATGCTCAAAAAATTTGAAAAACTCCTCACATTGGAAAAGATGGCCTTAAAAGAGTCCATCCTAAGGAGGGAGGGGGAGTTTAAAAAACGATATGGGATCGTATTTCAGGAGGGGAGGATTGACCTCATTGTCAGTCGGATGATTGAAAAAGGATATG
>JBBIRM010000005.1:1519-55189 GCA_037441765.1 Deltaproteobacteria bacterium
CAACGGAAGGTGGAGGATTTTGAAAGAGAATTCCAAAGACGCACAGGGATTAACCTCCAATTTAGCGAGGAGGCTATTAATCGGATTACAGAACTCCTATTGAATGAAGAAGGAAAGGAGAAAGCGCTCTTCTCAAGGCTCTCGAAGGATTATGAATACGGATTTGAATTGATCAGGGAGAAAACGGGTCAGAGGGAATTCGTCATCACCCGAGAGGCGGTCGATGACCCGGAGGGTTATTTAGATAGGACCATCCGAGACATCTACCGGCGGCAATCCAGTCAAAAGTTTGAGGATAAGGAGTAATGGCAGGGAAAGACTATTACAGCATCTTAGGTGTGAGTAAAAATGCAAGTGAAGAGGAGATTAAGCGGGCCTATCGAAAGCTTGCCATGAAATATCACCCCGACCGAAACCCCAATAAGAAAGAGGCCGAGGAGCGCTTCAAAGAGATCAATGAAGCCTATGCAGTTCTGAGCGACAAGGAGAAAAGAAAACAATACGATACCTTTGGGGCCGAGGGCTTCCATCAACGATTTACTCAAGAAGACATTTTCCGAGGTTTTGATCTGGATGAAATCTTATCCAGCCTCTTTGGGGGAGGCAGGAGGGAGTTTCGCTTCGGTGGGAGGAGCGGTTTTGATTTTGGAGACTTCTTTGGGGGCCAAACCTTCTATAAAGATATGGGCCGAATGCCCCAGAAGGGCGAGGATATCATTTATGAATTGCCCATCACCATTGAGGAGGTAGCCTTTGGAGGGGAAAAGAGAGTCTCTTATCGGAAGGATGGAAAGATAGAAGAAGTCTCTGTAAAAATTCCAAAGGGTATATCTGATGGCAAGAAATTGAGACTGGCGGGAAAGGGAATGGAGGGTAAAAACGGGGGTCCCCCAGGAGACCTCTACCTCCAAGTCTCGATTCAGGAACATCCTATATATATTCGGGAGGGGGATGATCTCATTGTCGAGAAGGAGATCAAATTTTCAGAGGCCATCTTAGGGACAACCCTGGAGGTTCCTACCCTGGAAGGGATTAAGAAAGTGAAAATTCCCCCTGGTACACAGAGCCATACCAAGATGAGGCTTAAAGGCCTTGGCCTTCCACATTTCCAGAGGGAGGGGCGGGGAGATGAATTTGTAAAAGTCATAATTAAAGTTCCTAAGAAAGTGACTGAGAAGGCTAAAAGATTGATTCAAGAACTTGCTGAGGAAGGTCTCTAAATGAGAGAACCAAATCACTGACCCTTCTATTTAATAAAATTCTCAATATACCTTCCACCTTTTCGAACCCCCAACTTTAGTTGACATTTCATTATTTCTAAGGTAGAAAATTAAAAAATAAAATTAAATTTTTATACTTTAGCGAGAGGGAGATTATCATGGATAGGGTATTTGAAGAAGTTCCAGTAGAAAAATTGAGGTGGCGCTGTGACCCAAATAAAATTCCTTTTGAGACCACTGATGACATTAAACCTTGCCAGGAGATCATTGGCCAAGAAAGGGCACTGGAGGCAATCCGTGTGGGGCTGGATATCCACAGTATCGGATATAATATCTTTGTAACAGGTCTGGCAGGAACAGGCCGTTTCACCACCATTAAACGAGTCCTCGAGGAAATGGATGTGAAAGGAAAGATTCCCAACGACATCTGTTATGTGAACAATTTTAAGAATCCTGATATGCCCCATATGTTAATCCTCCCCGCAGGACAAGGTATCGCTTTTAAGAAAGAGATGGAGAATCTGATCGAAACATTGAAGAAAAAAATACCTCTCATTTTTGAAAACGAGACCTATCTGGATAAGAAAAAAGAGGTGTTGGAGAGATATCGGACCAGGCAGGCCGAGATATTTAGAGATTTTGAAAGAAAGGTAAACAGGGAAGGATTTGCATTGGTTCAGGTCCAGATGGGGCCCTATTCAAGGCCGGGGATATTCCCTGTTCTGGAGGGAAATCCAGTCAACATCGAACAACTTGAGTCGATGGCCGAAGAGGATAAGTTTTCCAAAGAAGATCTTGAAAGGTTGAAGACGAAGCAGGCCGAACTGATAAACGAGTTAGAAAACATCTTCAAGGAGACGAGGAAGGCGGAAAAGGAGATCAAGGAGGAACTTACCGCCCTGGACAACGAGGTAATCTCACCTGTGGTGAAGGATTCGATTTCCGATATTAAAGAGAAGTTTAATAGTGAAAAAGTGGGAAGCTATTTAGAGGAGGTCGAGGAGCATATTTTAGCCAACCTTTCACGTTTTAGAGAAAAAGAGGAGCCGATAGCCCCTCCCCTTCCAGGATTGATGCTACCCCAGCCTGTGGATACATTCAGCGAATACCAGGTCAACGTCCTTGTGGACAATTCAGAAACTAAAGGGGCCCCTATCATTGTTGAGACCACCCCAAACTATAGAAATCTTTTTGGCACAATTGAGAGGGTGTTGGATCGTTCTGGAGTCTGGAGGACAGATTTCATGCATATCAAGGCAGGCTCATTTTTAAGGGCAAATGGTGGCTACTTAATATTTAATGCCCTGGATGCCCTTACCGAGCCATGGGTATGGCCTGCCTTGAAGAGGACATTGAAAAATCAGGTGATTGAAATTCAGACCTATGATCCTTTCTACTTCTTTTCTACCTCTGCCCTAAAACCTGAGCCCATTGAATGCAATACCAAGGTGATCATGATTGGGGATGCCCAACTCTATTACCTCCTTTACAATCTGGATGATGATTTTAAGAAGATCTTTAAGATCAAGGCGGATTTTGATTCGGTGACGAACCGGGACGATGAAAAAATTTACCAATATGCCTCCTTCATCAAAAAGATCTGTGATGAGGATAAGTTGAGGCCCTTTGACCGTACAGGGATCGCTGCGGTAGTGGAATATGGGGTTAAATTGACAGGTAGACAGAAGAAGTTATCAACACGCTTTCACCTCATTGCCGACCTTTTGAGGGAGGCAAACTATTGGGCAGAAAAAGATGGAAGCGATGTGGTGAAGGAAGAGCATGTCGATAAGGCAATCGAAAAAAAGATATACAGAGTCAACCGTATCGAAGAGAAGATACAGGAGATGATTGAGGAGGGGACGATCCTGATCGATTCAGATGGAATGGTGGTAGGGCAGGTCAACGGTCTCTCCATTTACAAATTATGTGATTATATGTTTGGCAAACCCTGTCGGATTACTTCAAAAACTTCACTGGGAAAAGCCGGGATTATCAATATCGAGAGAGAAGCGGAGTTGAGTGGGCCCATCCATAACAAAGGGGTCTATATCCTCGCTGGATATTTACGGGGGAAATATGCCCAGGATAAACCCATCACGATGAGCGCCAGTCTCTGTTTCGAACAATCCTACAGTGGGGTAGAGGGCGATAGCGCCTCCTCAACAGAAATTTATGCATTGCTTTCCAGCCTCTCCGGACTCCCACTCCGTCAGGATATTGCGGTTACGGGTTCTGTCAACCAAAAAGGAGAGATTCAACCCATAGGTGGCGTGAATGAAAAGATTGAAGGATTCTTCGATGTCTGTAAGGCCAAGGGGTTGACGGGAAGGCAAGGTGTGATGATCCCCCACCTCAATGTAGATGATTTGATGTTAAGGAAGGATGTCGTTCAAGCGGTGAAGGAAGGAAAATTTCACATCTATCCTGTTCGGACGATCGATCAGGGGATTGAAATCCTTACAGGGGTAGAGGCAGGTGAAAGGATGGAGGATGGACGATTTAAAGAAGGAACGGTCAATGACCTGGCGGATAAGAAACTCCGAGAACTGGGAATGAAGATCAGAGAATTTGAAGGAGGAGAGGAAGGGCCTAAAGAGGAGAGAAAGAAGAGGGGGAGAAAACCCACCTGTGATGGATAGAATCGTTATCGACCACCCGATTGAGGTCAACCAGGAAGTTTTAATTAAGGGGCCTCTTTTAGAGGCCCTTCGTTTTCAAAGGGCAAGAGTTGGAAGTATCATCACCCTCACGAATTCGGACCGGAGGGATTTTAGGGGAAGAATACTTAGAATTACAGAAGAAGAGGCTTCTGTCCTCGTCTTTGAATCTTTTAATAATCCTATAGAATCTCCCTTAGAGATTGTCCTCCTTCAAGCCCTCCCGCAGAAGGAACGGATGGAATGGATCATCCAAAAGGCTACGGAGCTTGGTGTTTCGACCATTGTCCCTTTTAAATCTGAAAGGTCAATCTCTTTAGAGGAGAGGGAGGCAAAGCAGAGAAAGGCTCACCGTTGGCAAGATATTGCTCTGAAGGCGACCCAGCAATCGCGAAGGGCAAGGATTCCTAAGGTGGCCTCCTATTGTTCATATCAAGAGGCTTTAAATTGGGCTGAAAAAGAGGAGTTAAAGATTCTTCTCTGGGAGAAGGAAGGTGAAAGCCTTAAAGAGGTCTTAAAAAAAGAGAGAGAGGGTCTTAAAAAAGGACAGCCCAAAAGGACAATTGTGCTTGTTGGCCCTGAGGGAGGGTTTACTAAAAACGAAGTAGAGTTGGCTAAAACCAGAGGTTTTATCCCAATCAAACTGGGCCAAAGAATCTTGAGGACGGAGACCGCGGCCATCCTCATCGTTGGAATTCTTCAATACGAATTAGGAGACCTCGCCTAATTTCTTAACCCTCAGCATGGTAACCAATAAATCAAAAATAGGTCAAAGGGTCATCGTCATTTCATTTTTTAAAGCCCTGTTTGTGTATTTTGTTGGCTTGGGTGATAGGAGGTGATGATAGGCGCATTGAATTGTTTTTTTCCTCCATGCTATTTTTGAAAAAGATGAGAAAATTCCAAGTCAATATTGAATCTGTTGCCTTTAGGGGTTATGGGGTGGCTCGCATTCATGGGAAGGTGGTTTTTATCCCACATACCGTGACTGGTGACCGTGTATGGATCGAAATAACAGAAGAAAAAAAGACCTACTCGAAAGGGAGGTTAATCAATATTATTGATCCATCCCCCTGGAGGGTAAGCCCACAATGCCCATCGTTTGGGGTTTGTGGTGGCTGTCACTGGCAACATATTGACTATTTAAATCAATGTAACATCAAGAGGAAAATTTTAGAAGATCTCCTCAAAAGAATTGGAGGGCTTAATGAAATTACTTCCCATTCGGTCATCCCCTCTGTTCAACCCTATGGATATCGGGTTAGAGTCCAACTGAAGGCAAGGGGAAAAAGACTGGGTTATTTTCAGGAGAAGTCACATCATGTCGTAGACATCCAGACTTGCCCAATCGCCCATCCTTTAATAAATCAACTGCTCTCATTGATTAGAAAAAGTTTCCTCCCATTCACTCAAACAGAAGGAATAGAAATCCATGTCTCCCCAGATGAGAACAAAGGAGTCATCCTCCTTCCCTATATCTCCTTCAATCAAGAGAGCGAAAAATTCTTTGAGGAAATTTTAAAAAACCATCCCATCTTCAAAGGGATAGCAATTGGCCAAAAAGAAGGAGCAATCCTTCTGGGTGATCCAAGCCTAAACTTTAAAATCCCTTTGAATTTAGGAGAAGAAGAAAGAACACTTAATATCAGAGTCTCTCCTGGGAGTTTTTCTCAGGTCAACCCGATGCAGAATCGAAGGTTAATTCAAACCATTCTACAATGGATGGAAGTTGATAAAATCGAAAGGGCATTGGATCTCTACTGTGGGATCGGAAATTTAACCCTCCCCATTGGAGCGAAGGGTGTAAAGAGGGTTTGGGGTATCGAGGAGAATCAAATGGCGATTCAGGATGCGAGGTTTAATGCAGAAAGCAATGGAATAAGAAATTTCAAATTTATTCAGGGAAAGGTGGAAGATGTATTAAAGAGTTGGAAAAGAGTAGATTTCGACCTCATTTTACTCGATCCTCCAAGAATGGGTTGTAAAGCGATCTTAGACCATTTGGTTGCTTTAAAACCCCAAAGACTGATATATGTCTCTTGTGAACCCACCACTTTTGCCAGGGATCTTCGACTTCTGACTAAAAGTGGGTACTCCCTTCAAAGGCTGGAACTCATAGATATGTTTCCACAGACCTACCATATGGAAGTAATAGGACTTCTGGAGCCGAAATAAAGGGTTCAAATGGTCTTGGAGTCAAGGGGTTAAGTGCTTAGTGGAAATCTTGGAGCCAAGCTTTAGAAGATAAGACTCGAACCCTTGACCTCTCGAATCCTTTAATCCCAAATCTTGCTTTGATGGGGGTCAGATGACTTTATTGAGCGGGTATTCAATGATCCCGACCGCCCCCCGTTTTAGAAGTTGTGGGATCAATTCTCTGACCACTTTTTCGGAAACCATCACCTCTACAGCAAACCAATCGCTCTGAAAAAGATTCGAGATGGTGGGAGCAGTGATACTGGGAAGGATCTCGATGACGCTCTTAAGGTCATTTGCTGAAACATTCATTTTCAAACCAACCATCCCTTCAGCTCGAAGGGCACCCTGGAGGAGAAGAGAGATCTGCTCAATCTTATCCCTCTTCCACGGATCTTGGTAAGACTGTCGGTTGGCAATCAGTTGAGTGTTGGTCTGCATCAATTCTTCAACAATCCGGAGGCCATTGGCCCTCAAGGTGCTTCCTGTCTCTGTCACTTCCACGATCGCATCACATAACCCTTCAATCACTTTTCCTTCAGTCGCTCCCCACGAAAACTCTACGTCCACCTTAATCTTCCGGTCAGCAAAATATCGTCTGGTGAAATTAACCAGTTCAGTGAAGATCTTCTTCCCTTCTAAATCTTTTATGGTCCTAATAGGTGAATCCTCTGCCACCACCAAAACCCATCGTGCAGGGGCAGCGGTGGTTTTGGAGTAGATTAGGTCTTGAACAACAATGACATCCGAACCATTTTCCAAAACCCAATCCTTCCCAGTGAGCCCTATATCTAATGTCCCCATCTCTACAAATCTCGACATCTCCTGGGCTCGAACTAAAGTACAGCGAATCTCATCATCATCCACCGAAGGGAAATAACTTCTTCCACTGACTGAAATTTTCCATCCCGACTTCCTAAAAAGTTCAATCGTAGCACTTTCCAAACTTCCCTTTGGAATTCCAACTTTCAGAATTTTCACGGTTTATATACCTCCTTTGGATTAAATATCTTTTTCCCAGAAATTATCCATCTCCCCTTCTCATACTTATGGTGGAAACAACTCCGATACCCTGTATGGCAGGAAGCTCCTCCGATCTGGTCAACTTTAAGCAGAAGGGTATCCCCATCACAATCGATGTAGATTTCTTTGACTTCCTGAAAATGGCCAGAGGTCTCCCCCTTCAGCCAGAGTTTATTGCGAGATCTTGACCAGAAGGTGGCCTTCTTTTCCCTAAGTGTCTTTCTCCATGCCTCTCGGTTCATATACCCCATCATGAGGACCTCATTGGTCGAGGCATCCTGAATGATGACCGGGACAAGTCCTTTCCCTTTCTTAAAATCGATCTTAACCACGGTTCCTCCCCTTCAAGTTGCAGATTTCGGAATGCATTTTGAATTAAATCCCACAACCATCAATCCGTCACACGCAATTGTAAAAGTCTGGCCATTTGGGCTGCATTCTTGGCGGCAGACCCTGCATGGCAATTATTAAAAAAGACTAGGGTCTTTACAGTGCTTTTTGAAATATCCTTAATATCTGAAATAAACTCCTTTAGCTCCTTTTCACTATATAAATAATCATACCTTACTGAAGTGGGAACGTTAAACCAGTTCGGATTTCTTCCATGAAATCGAAAGTATCCGATCTCAGAAGTGGCCTTTGGAAGGTAGGGCATCAATTTAGGCAATTTCGGCTCATCAACTACACAAAACCCTATCCCATTTTTTTCTAAAAACTGGAAGGTTTGGTCTTTTAACCATATCTTATTCCGAAATTCAAAGACTAAAGGGATATCGGCCATCTCTTCTCGAAATCGTTCGAGATAGTCAAGATTTGACCTGTTCGGGAAGAACCCATAGGGAAATTGGGCCAGCACGCAGGCAAGTTTCCCTTCATCGATTAAGGGGGTTAGGCTATATTTAAACTTTTTAAATATCTCCTTATTATCTAAAATCTCCCCTGTCTCCTTGTCCCGTATCTCATGGGTCATCCCTTTAAAAGATTTCACGACAAACTCAAAATCCTTGGAGGTTTTTTTTGACATTGCCGAAAAACTCTTCTGAGAAGGGAGGGTATAATAGGTGAAATTAACCTCCAGGGCATTAAATCCCAATTCCCTCTCATAAAAAGAGAGCATATCCCTTTCTCGAATACCAATTGGGTAGATTGTCCCTTTCCAATCTAAAAAGGAGAACCCACTTGTTCCGATCTTAATCATATTAAAATAGAAGCATCTTGATAAAACATCTAATTTAATAAAAATAGACGAATTGTAACCTGTTGTCAATCTCTGGTCGAGCCTCTGCTCAGTCCATCACACCCAAAGTGAGAAAAGAAGGATTGACCTTCCTCCATATTTTCCCTTGAGTCCTGAAAAGGATTGGCCTATATTTATAACCATGGGCAGGAGGATTAAAATGGAATTTCATATTTCGCGAAAGGTGCGAGATCTTTACCAGTTTGACGACTCCCTATTCACCCTCAGTGGAAATGTCATCCTACCTAACCTACGTGCATCAAGACTGCTTGCCCATAAAATAAATGAGAAGAAGGACTTGATCAATTTCCCCGAAAAAGCGTTCAAACCAGGGCAGATCAATGCCATGGGTTTGATAGATGAAATCCTCCACTATATTGTCGGTTTGTATCGCAGGGAAAAAAATTCGCTTGCCATTGAGCAGGCATTAAACTGGCTTTATGAAAAACTGGGCAAGAAAAAAGTAGACGAGACATTAAGAAGATTTTTGGACGAATTCCCACCAGTGGCTGTTTATCGAGGAGAATTGGAACTGAATCCCTATTTAGAAGGAGAAACGGAAAGTGTACCTCATCGTCTCATCATATTGGAGGAGATGCTCATGCTCTGGTTAGCCAATATGAATCCTGCCTTTTCTCCCTTCATCGAACTCTTTGATGATACCCCTTTAAAAGAAGAAACCTCATACTTGGCAATGATTGAAGGACTCTATCAATTCTTTAACACCCAACCCTTCTTCGGTCCAGAACACCAGAATCTGGTGGATATGCTTCGGAGCCCTGCTTTATTAGTCCCCCATTCCCTTAAGGGACAGTTGGAGTATATCCGTGATAAATGGGGTTACCTTTTAGGCCCATATCTTTTAAGACTTCTCAGTGGTCTTGATTTTATAAATGAGGAAGAAATTGCCGAACTGCGAAGAATGGCAATTTGGGAACGCCCATCCGTGGAGGTTTATGAATACCTTGGGATGGAGGAGGAACCAGAGCGTTTTAGCCATGACCTCGAATGGATGCCCAGGGTGGTATTGATGGCAAAAAATATTTATGTATGGCTACATCAACTTTCTCGAAAATATAAGCGCTCAATCTACAGGCTTGATCAAATCCCTGATGAAGAACTTGACCTCTTGGCCAACCAAGGGTTCACAGGGTTGTGGCTCATCGGTGTCTGGGAAAGGAGCCTCGCCTCAAAGAGGATCAAAGAGATCATGGGTGATCCTGATGCTGTGGCCTCAGCCTATTCTCTGTTCGATTATCAGATTGCAGGTGACCTCGGGGGTGAAGCGTCATTTCAAAATTTTAAAGATCGCTGCTGGAGGCATGGCATTCGGTTGGCAAGTGATATTGTACCAAATCATATGGGAATTGACTCAAAATGGGTGATTGAGCATCCTGACTGGTTTATTTCATTGGATCACCCTCCATTCCCTTCATATCGTTTCAGCGGACCAGACCTTTCATGGAGTGAAGAAGTAGGGATTTATATTGAAGACCATTATTATGACCGAAGCGATGCAGCGGTCGTCTTTAAACGTGTGGATCGCAACAATGGAGAGGAGATATATCTTTACCATGGAAACGATGGCACCCGAATGCCCTGGAATGATACTGCCCAATTGAATTTCCTGAAAGAAGAGGTTCGCGAGACGGTCATCCAGACCATTCTCCATGTTGCCAGAAAATTTCCTATCATCCGTTTTGATGCTGCAATGACCCTAACCAAAAGACATTATCAGCGTCTCTGGTTCCCAGAGCCAGGGACAGGCGGGGCCATTCCATCACGAGCAGAATATGGAATGACTAAGGAGGAATTTAATCGACATATGCCTGAAGAATTCTGGCGACAGGTGGTTGACCGGGTCGCTCAGGAAGTTCCCGACACCCTACTTCTGGCAGAAGCCTTTTGGCTGTTAGAGGGTTTTTTTGTCAGGACTTTGGGAATGCACCGTGTTTATAATAGTGCCTTTATGAATATGCTCAAAGATGAAGAGAATGCCAAATATCGTTCTGTCTTGAAGAACACACTCGAATTCAATCCCGAGATCCTCAAGCGATTTGTCAATTTTATGAGTAACCCGGATGAGGAGACGGCTGTGACCCAATTCGGCAAGGGAGATAAATATTTCGGGATCTGCACTATGATGGTAACTCTGCCTGGACTTCCCATGTTTGCCCATGGTCAGGTTGAAGGGTTCAGTGAAAGGTACGGGATGGAATATCGATTTGCCAAATGGGATGAACAGCCTGATCAGGAATTGCTCAACCGCCATGAGAGAGAGATTTTCCCCCTGATGAAACGTCGTCATCTGTTTTCAGATGTTAAACATTTTTTACTCTACGATTTTTTCACCCCCGAAGGCTTTGTAAATGAGAATGTCTTTGCTTATTCCAATTGTTACGAGCATGAACGAGCCTTAATCGTCTATCACAATAAATATGATTTCGCATACGGATGGATAAGAACTTCTGTTGCCTATTCGGTGAAGATAGACAAAGGCGAGGGACGTCAATTGATTCAAAAAACCTTAGGGGAAGGTCTCGGGTTACATGATGATCCTGCCTACTTTTGCATCTTCAGAGACCATGTGAATGGCCTTGAATATATACGCAATTGCAAAGAACTCTATGAGAAAGGGTTATACGTGGAACTGGGTGCCTATAAATATCATGTCTTTCTGGACTTTAAAGAGGTTCGGGATAACCAATGGAATCATTATGCCCAAGTAGCACTCTCTTTAAACGGTCGTGGTGTTCCGAGCATTGAAGAGGTACTTAAAGAGGTCAGATTGCAACCAATTCAAAACGCCTTTAAGGAGTTGGTTAATGCAGATCTAATCCACCGATTGATGGAGGTCCGCGTCACTCAACCACAGGGTCAACTTGATCAGATGTTGATAGGAGAAATTGAAAAAATGATGGTTAATCTTCTAAGGCAAATAAAACAGTTCTGCGAAGGGAGAGGGGACGAGGTGGCGATTGCCCGAGAGGTAAAGCAGAAACTCGAAGCCATCTTATATTTACCCATCATTACCAGTCGATATCCACAGATCCAACCAAAAGGAGTCAAGGAGGCGGCAGAATACCTCCATAAAAAATTAACCGATTCGGTTGAGATTTGGGCCACACTTCTTATTTGGCTATTTGTCCATACCCTTGGAAAGGTGGTAAGCCAAAGGGATTTCGTAGAACGAAGTTATACACTCATTGACAAATTTAGACTGGATGAAATCATAAGAGGGGTTCTCAAGGATCTGGAGTTTGAGGAGAGACTTATCTGGAGATCTTTACTGCTGATCAAAATTCTCACTTGCCATCAGAGATGGTTTGAGGATGAGAAAGCCGTCAGAGCATTAGAAAAAATCTTTAAGGATAACAAAGCACAATATTTTTTAGGAGTAAATCAATATGACGGTATTTGGTGGTTCAAAAAAGAATCCTTTGAAGAACTTCTCTGGTGGTTGTTGCTTATCTCAGCCATTGAAATCGGGTTTGATCCTCTTCGTCCAATCAACGAGATGATGAAAAAATTGGAGATGTGTTGGTCAATGATTGAGAAACTTCAGGAAGCCAAGACCTACTCCGAATACCAAGTTGAAAAACTGCTGGAGACCCTGAGGAAGTTTTAATTAAAACCCCCAATCCCCATTCAATAGAGGCCAGCCCAAGTTAGGGTCCAATCTCCGAACTTTTCGTTTACCCGATCCATTGCCCTAAGGAGATTTTCCTTCTTATTCGGTTTTTCAAAGAGGTCTAATTGGTATCCCTCTTTTTTCAATTCAGACATCCCAACTCCTAAAAGTCTAATCGGTTTGGGGTGGTTAATCGACTCAAAGAGCTCCAACGCATGCTTAAATATTTCATTACCGCTATTCATCCATTGGGAGAGGGTCTTTTGTTTGGAAAAGGTAAAAAAATCTGAGTAACGGATAGTAATGGCAATCCTCCTTCCATAAAACCCTTCAATTCTCATCCTTCTTGAGACCTTCTCGGAAAGCAGTAAGAAGACTTTCTTAATCCTTTTCAGGTCAGAGGTATCCTCTTCAAAGGTAACACTATGGCTTATAGATTTTGGATCTCCCTCTTCCTCAAAGGGAACAACAGGGCTATCGTCTAAACCTAAACCCATCTCTTTGAGTCTTTCGCCAAGGACCCCAAACCTTTCTCTTAAGACAGAGGTAGAAACCCTCCCCAACTGCCCACAGGTAAATATCCCCATTGAATTCAAAGTCTCTTTCAGTTTTGGACCAATCCCATTGAGTTTCTCCACAGGGAGGTCTCTGAGGATTTCCTCAACCTCTTCATCTTTAATTATCATTAAGCCATCGGGTTTCTGGAGACGGCTTCCCAACTTTGCAAGAAGTTTATTGGGGGCGATACCAATGGAGCAGGTTAATTTTTCCTCATTTCGAATTCTCTCTTTTATCAATTTGCCAATATGGAAAGGTGTTTTAAAGAGAAGGATAGAATCTGTGATATCAAGATAGGCTTCATCAATAGAGGCGATTTCTACAAGGGGGGTGTAATTTTTAAGGAGAGTAAAAATTCTGGAGGCTGTCTCTGTATATTTTGAATGGTCCCCTTCAACCAGAATCAAATGTGGACATCTCCTCTTGGCTTCTTGAACAGAGATCCCTGCCCTAATCCTATAAGACCTTGCTTCGTAGTTAGCCGATGTTATGACACTTCGAGGAAGGGACCCGCAAACCGCTGCTGGCTTTCCTTTAAGTGATGGATCATCCCTCTGCTCTACAGAGATAAAAAAGGCATCCATGTCGATGTGTAAAATAATTCGATTAACCATAAACCCTCTTTATATTTTCCTAAATATCCCTATCACTTTCCCAATGATGGTAAATTTATTATCTCCTTTTTTTACCACTATGGGCTCCATCCTCGGATTAGCAGGTTCAAGGCGGATGAAATCCCTCTCTTTAAATATTCTTTTGATCGTTGCCTCATCTTCGATCAATGCCACAACAATCTCCCCACTCTCCGCATCGGATTGTTGTTTAACCAAGGCAAAATCCCCATCCTGAATATGAGCATCAATCATACTCTCCCCACGAACACGGAGAAGAAAGACATTCTCAGAATTTACAAGATTTCGATCGAAGTTGAGGTATCCCTCCAAATTTTCAATTGCAAGGATTGGTTCTCCTGCTCTTACCCCTCCAATAATTGGAATCGCCACCACCCCTCCAGGCGAAAACCCGAGAATTTCAATTGCTCTTGATCCCCCTGGAACTCTTCTTATAAATCCCTTTTTCTCAAGAATATTGAGTATTTTTTGTGGCCCCCTTGGACTTTTAAGCCCAAAATGTTTGGCTACTTCCCTTAAGGTAGGCGGAAATCCTTTTTTAAGGATAAAATCCCTTAAAAAATCCAATACTTCCTTCTGTTTTTTCGTTAAGTTATCTCTCATTTCCCTCATTGGTATACATATGTATACCATTTTTAAAAAAATGTCAAGGGAAAATTATCGAACCTTCTAAAAATATTAAAAATTATGGTATGTTCGAAAAGAATGCTTAAGGCGCAAATTAAATTAAGCAATTATAAAATAAGCACTTGAACCCTGAAATACTCGAATCCTTTTTAGTACCTAAATTGGGGAGAACATAATTTATAAATTATGGAGGTAGAGGAAAGTAAATTAACTCGAAAAGGGATGAAAAGGATTCCAAATTCTCCTCGATTTCTGCTTGGAGAAGTTGAGAGAAGGTATCCAAGATGACAACTGCATTACTGGGTGCATCTCCTTTACTTTTTGTCTCCCGGATAGCAGAGGAAATCCTGTTGCAAATGCCTCGATTAACTTTCTGAACCATAGAATATGCTCGATCAAGAAGGTCCAATGATAAATCCGGCTGTCCCCTCCTCTTTGCAATAAAATATTGGCTCAAAAGATGCAGCGAAATGGAGCGAATGATGGTCTCCTCCTCAGTTGAAAAAGGGAGATGAAATCTCGCCATGGGCTTAAGGAAGTCCATAACTGGGCAATTACTTGTGGCCATAATGATTCCAAAGATAGAGGAAAGGCCTTTTTGAACAGGGCACTCTTTCCAATAGTTTCTTTCTGCTGTGTAAACGGTGATCCGAACAGTCTCAGTAGACTCGATCTCTTTGAAATGTTCGATCAGATCAGAAATATTTGCTGCAATCGGGCAATAAGGCTCTTTCTCTTTTATAAGCGGGCATCCGTCACAAGGGTAGTGCTCCAGTTTTGTCCAGGGTGGAAGAGGCGACTTTCGCTCTGAGATTAGAGAGATTTTCTCTCTATCCAGTTTTAGGGGATAGAAATACTTCTTT
Organism: Deltaproteobacteria bacterium; assembly: GCA_037441765.1. Lineage (GTDB taxonomy): Bacteria > Desulfobacterota > BSN033 > BSN033 > UBA1163 > JBBIRM01. The sequence goes on from JBBIRM010000005.1 coordinate 16,167, forward strand.
CCATCTTGAAATTCAAACTCATAAGTAATGTTGATGGTGGACATAACATTTTAAGAATGAAAAATAAACTAAGATGTTTCAATTGGGGTTCAGTACCCATTTCAAGTTTCTAAGAGGATAAGATCTGGATCTTCGAGGCGAGCGATAACGGTATTAAGAAACCTTGCCGCCTCTGCACCATCCACCACACGATGATCGAAAGAGAGGGCTAATGGAAGGATCTTTCGGATTACCACCTTACCACCCCTTACCACCGGCACTTCTCTGATTTTCCCCACGCCAAGAATGGCTACCTCCGGATAATTGATAATTGGAGTTCCGTAAATTCCTCCTAAGGCTCCATAGTTGGTGATAGTAAAGGTTCCTCCCTTTAGGTCTGCCAGATCGATTGTCCTATTTCTTGCCTTCTCCGCCAACTGAGTGAGTTCTTGACCTATTTGGAGGATCGATTTGTCTTTAGCATTCTTCACTACGGGAACCATTAATCCTTCAGGGGTGTCAGTGGCAAAGCCAATATTATAGTACTTTTTTAGAATAATCTCTTCATTCTCATCATCTAAGGTAGCGTTGAGATAAGGGTGTTCTATCAATCCGGCCACAACAGCTTTTACAATAAATGGAAGAATTGTGAGTTTTATCCCTTTCTTTTCCGCTACCTTCTTTTCCTTCTCCCTGATCACCCACAACTCCGTTACATCCGCTTCATCTATCGTGGTGACATGTGGTGCGGTATATTTCGATCTGACCATGGCCTTTGCAATGGATCGCCTTATCCCTCTAAGAGGGACATGCTCCACATATCCATAGAGGTCATATTTCTTGACCTTGCTGATCTTTATTTCCTGATCTAAAGGCTTTTCCTTAGTCTCTGCAAAAAGTCGGACATCCTTTTCTAAAACCCTTCCCTCAGGACCTGTCCCTTTTACTCGGTTAATATCTACTCCCAATTCTTTTGCCAGGGCCCTAACCGCAGGGGTTGCCAATACATGTTCCCTGAGAAAAGACGGTTTTACTTCTGTTTGAATGGAAGGAATCTCTTCAGGAGCCTCCTCAAGTTCACCTACCACTCCAACCGATTTGGGCTTTTGGGGTTGTGGTTCGAAGACCTCCCCTTTTTCGCCGATAATAACGATTACCTGACCTACTTTTACAATCTCTCTCTCTCTTGCTAATATTTTGAGAATAACCCCTGTCTTTGGAGAAGGGATCTCTGCAAGTGCCTTATCAGTTTCAACTTCAACAAGGGGATCGCCCTCTTTTACTTCATCTCCTTCCTTAACAAGCCAGCGAACAATCTCTCCCTCGGTCAACCCCTCGCCAATGTCAGGAAACTTAAATTCAAATGGCATAATACCTCCTATAATACAATACCAAATGTCAAAGTTCAGAAGCTCATCACCTTTTTTACGGCCATCACAATCCTCTTAGGATTGGGAAGATAGTAATGTTCAGATTTTAGTAAGGGAACAGGTATATCAAATCCTGTCACCCTCTCGATGGGTGCTTGAAGAGAGAGAAGTGCCTTCTCATTGATCTGGGCAATAATCTCTGCACCCAAACCACAGGTCTTGGGTGCTTCATGAACAATCACTCCTCTTCCTGTTTTCCTAATAGAATTCACTATAGTCTCAATATCCATTGGAAAGACGGTTCTAAGATCAATGATCTCAACATCAATATTATCCCCTCTCAACTTTTCAGCTGCACTGAATACCTCCCTCACCATTGCCCCCCAGGCAATCACTGTTACGTCTTTCCCCTCCTTAATCAACCTCGCCTTACCAATAGGTATGGTATAATCCCCTTCAGGAACTTCTTCCCGAATTGCACGATAGATTCGCTTTGGCTCAAGGAAAAGAACAGGGTCTGGATCTCGAATGGAAGAGATAAGAAGTCCTTTGGCCTCATAGGGAGTGGAGGGGATAACAACCTTTATCCCTGGAGTGTGTGCTAAGATCGCCTCTGGGCTTTCAGAATGATGTTCAGGAGCATGAATGCCACCTCCATAAGGAACTCGAATGACCATCTGGCAGGTGAATCTTCCTCTTGAGCGATTTCTTATTCGACCAATATGGTTGGTAATCTGATCAAGACATGGATAAAGAAACCCATCAAACTGAATCTCTGCGACAGGCCGAAGTCCATTGAGAGCCATTCCCATGGCTGTTCCAACAATGCCTGACTCTGCCAGAGGTGTATCAATAACCCGCTCAGGTCCAAACCTTTCTTGAAGCCCGTCGGTAACTCGGAAAACCCCTCCTTCTCTCCCCACATCTTCACCCAGGATCACAATCCGATTGTCCCTTTCCATCTCCTCTAGGAGAGCCATATTAATTGCCTCTACCATATTAAGTTTACTCATTGACTATCCCTCCTTCGAAGATAAAGTGATCGTGTCTCTTACAGGCAGAAGACCTTATTTCAAACTCTCTTTTAAATACTCCATCTGTTCCTTTAGTTGAGGGGGAATCTGCTCAAAGACATATTGAAAGATTTCTTCTACTTCAGGGTTTGGAACCGATTCGGCCTCTCTGACCACTTGATCAATCTCCCTTTGAGCATCTTCATTTAAACTCTTTTCAACATCCTCATCCCATAGTCCTTTCCCTTTCAGATAGAGCCTCAATCTTACCAACGGATCCAGTGGCCTCCAGGGTTCAATCTCCTCTTCGGTCCTGTATTTGGTCGGGTCGTCTGCGGTGGTGTGGGGCCCAAATCGGTAGGTTATGCACTCGATCAGTGTGGGACCATCTCCTGATCGGGCCTTTTCTACAGCCTCTCTGGTTGAAACAAAAACGGCAAAAAGGTCATTCCCGTCCACCTGAATTCCATCAAATCCGTAGGCAATCGCCTTCTGGGCAATCGTTTTAGATGCGGTCTGCATCTTCCTCGGGACAGAGATTGCAAATTGATTGTTCTGACAAAGAAAGATTGTGGGAGTCCGAAATACCCCTGCAAAATTCATTGCCTCATGAAAATCACCTTTTGATGTAGCGCCGTCACCAAAGTAAGCGATGGTAACAATCTTTTCCCCTTTCAGTCTTGCAGCCCAACCAACCCCAACCGCATGTAGTGGATGGGTCCCTACAGGGATTGAAACAGGTAACACATTGATTCCTTCTGGGGCATGGCTTCCCATCTCATTTCCCATCCAATAAAGAAAGATATTCATTAAAGGAACCCCCATCATCCATGTGGCTCCCAGCTCCCTGAAGGCAGGGAAGATCCAGTCTCCTTTTTGAAGGGTATAAACACTTCCCACCTGGCAGGCCTCTTGACCCCAGATGGGCGCATATGTTCCCATTCTACCTTGCCTCTGAAGCATCAGGGCCCTTTGATCTGCCAATCGAATGAAAAGCAACTTTTTATAGAGGTTAAATGTCTCTGGATCGCTAAAAGGAGGCTCTATATCCGGGGAAAGGGTTCCATCAGGCCTAAGGATCTGAAACATCTTCCCCTTCAATGGGTGGTACTCTTCAAATAAACCCATGGATTTTCCTTTCCATCTTAAGAATTTAGGAATTTATGATTTTTTTATTTCCAATTTAGAATCTCCAATCTGAAATCTACAATTTTTATTCTAATGCCCATTTCTTTAACCGCTCATAGTCCGTAGAACCACAGATCCATTTACCAGTCTTTTTGTTAAAGAAAAAAGGCACGCCTCCACAATACCCCTTATCATACTCTCTCATCAGTTTGGCATTGGCTTCATTGTGCCAGACTTCCAGTCTTGCCACTTTGACCCCTTCTTCATCCTCTAACCTCTCCACGAGAGGTTCCATCTTTTGGCAATGGGGTCATTCTGCGCCAGTAAATTCCAAGAGATAAAATTCTTCTTTGACCATTTTTCTCCTCCTTTCAGGGTTGAAACCCAAAAGATTCTCATTCAACCTTTAGAGTTGATAAAAGGATTCTTTTTCCGATCATATTCGCAATTGGGCTATATAGCATGACCAATACAATCAGAGGAAGAAAAGATGCGGTCAGTGAGTCCGATTTAAACCCTTCTATGAAGTAGGCAATGATAAGAAGAATGGCAGTAAAGTTATGGGTACATATCATGCCGAGGTTGGCAGGAGCCATCTTTACGGGATCTTCATAATACCTTTTTAATATCGAGATCGTTTTAAAAGCTATCGGAAGAGTTAAAAGGGATATGATCCCAATCTTAGGGATCTTTCCTAAGATGATGCCCAAGAGGATGACAACATAGGCTGAAATAAGGCTTAGGATAAAAAGTCTCACCCCTGCCTCTTTACCGAACCTGGCAACAAGGTTCAGTTTCCCAGCCCGGCGATCTTCAAGATAATCTGGGATCTCATTGATAGTAATCATCGAGAAAAGCATAATCCCGAAGGGAAATGTCCCCCAGAAGGCCTCCCAGGAGATTTTCTGTGTCTGAACATAATATGCACCTAACCCGATGCCAGGCCCAAAACATAGAAGTTGGGCAATTTCACCTAACCCCCTGTAACCGAATCGAACAGGAGGAGCGGTATAAAAGAAGGCACAAAAAAAACCAAATGCTAGAAGAAATAAAACAAACCTACCCCTTAAAATTCCTAAAAAGATTCCAATCCCAATTGCAATTATATAGAAACTCGCAAAAACATTTCTCATCTGAATTGGACTGATTGTCCCCTTAGAGAGAACACCACTTCCGCCCGAATAGGGATTCCCATGAGTATCTAAGGCATCGACCAGATGACGAAAATCGTAATAGTCATCTGTCATGTTTAGGGCCAGGTGATTAAAGACGAGACCCAGAATGGCCAGAAGGAAGTATTTAGGATGAAATTGCCCATCATAAGTCCAGGCGATCGTTCCACCTAAAATTGCCGGCATAAAACTGGCAGAGGTATAGTGAAATCTAAAGGCCCTCCACCAGATTTTCAAGCCTCCTGATTTCATCTTAACCCCTTTTCTTTCTTAAAAAATAATCGAGGCTCAGTCGTCCTGGTCCAACAACCAGAAGGAGAAGGCACCCTCCAAACATGCTCACATTTTTCATGAACATAATCATCTGGATTCTGTCGTTGAAATTGGTATGAAAGATGAGTGTGGTGGGAATAAGAAAGATAAGTATGAGAAACGTTCCAAATCGGGTAAAATACCCCAAAATGACACTAAGGCTTCCTACCAGTTCGAATAAGATGGCACCGATTAGGAAGAAACTTGTGTAAGGCATCCCGAACTTGGCCATATACTGGGCTGTCCCTTCAAAGTTTCCTATCTTACCAATCCCAGAATTTAGAAAGATGAGAACGAGTAAAATTCTACTAATCAAACTCCCAAAGGCCTTAATCCATTCCATTGTATTCTCCTTCTACTCTGTTAAATCTCCCTTTTCCTTTCAAGATAACCCCTTCCCGCTCTTATCTTAATAAGAAATGGGCGGATATAAATATTGACCAGAACCAGTAAGGGATTAAAGATTGATATGAAGGTCTTTATACTTCTTTATATGTTCAACCAAACCCCCATCGCTCAAAATTCTTTTCATGGTATCTGGAATAGGAGAAAAAAGAATGATTTCATTCTTTGTGTGATTTAAAACCTTTCCTTCATCAAGGAAAATCTCCAACTCATCTCCCCCACTGATTCTATTTGTATCGCAAATGATAGCAGGAAGGCCATTGTTGAAACAGTTTCGATAAAAGATGCGTGCAAAACTCTTTGCCAACACCGCCTGAATCCCATTCATCTTGATCACAATGGCAGCATGCTCCCGACTCGAACCTTGACCAAAGTTATCTCCTCCCACGATGAAATCCCCTGGCCTTACCTTCTCAGAAAAGCCTGGACTCTCATATTCCATAATATGCTTAGCCAGTTCTGGTAGATTGGACCTTAGATAAAAGTATCTTCCTGGAATAATATGGTCCGTGCTGATCCCGTCTCCAAACTTCCATGCTCTTCCTCTCATAAATTACTCCTCATAGATATTTTCTCGGGTCCGCGATCTTACCTTCAATGGCGGTTGCAGCAGCAACTGCAGGAGAGCCTAAATAGATAAATGATTCCGGACTCCCCATCCTCCCCTTGAAATTTCTTGGTTGGGTGGCTAAACAGACCTCGCCATCTCCTAAGACCCCTCCATGCAATCCCACACAGGCTCCACAACCAGGGGGGGTGATTAAGGCCCCTGAGGCAACTAAGGTTTCAATCGTGCCGTCTTTTAAAGCCTCCATATAAACTAAATGAGAACCAGGAGTAACAATCATCCTTGTCTTAGGATGAATAAATCTCCCCTTTAATATCTTTGAAGCGATCTGAAGATCTTCCAATCGTCCATTGCACGATGTCCCAAGAAAAACCTGATCTACCCTGACATCTCCGATTTCATCGATAGTTTTAATATTGTCTACTTGATGTGGACAGGCAATGGTGGGTTTTAGGTCTTTTGCATTGATCCTTACGGTCTGCTCATAGGTTGCATCTGGATCGGGAAAAAGTTTTCTAAATTCATTTGACCTACCCATTCGATCTAACCACCCTTTGGTGATCTCATCAGAAGGGAAAAGCCCGACCTTTGCTCCTGCTTCAACAGCCATATTCGCAATGGTCAGCCTTCCGGCCATCCCAAGAGTTTCAATTGTATCCCCAGAAAACTCGAGGGCTTTGTAGGTGGCTCCATTTGATCTGATCTTCCCAATTAGATGAAGAATGATATCCTTCCCATAGACCCCTTCAGGAAGTCTTCCTTCAACCACAACTTGAATGGTTTCTGGAACCCTCAACCATATTTTACAAAGTGCAATGGCAACTGCCGCATCGGTGGAACCAACCCCTGTTGCAAATGCACCCAGAGCCCCCCCTGTGCAGGTTTGGGTATCGGCGCCGTTTATCAGATCCCAAGGGTTCCCCCACCGCTCTGCTTCTACCGGGGGGGATATTCGTCACCCGAGTTCGGATACTGTTATTCCTGTCTTTTGAGCAAACTCCCTTAAAAAGATATGGTCGTTGCTCAGTTCAAACCTTGGACTTGGAGAGGCATGGTCAAAAAAGAAAATTGTCTTCTTAGGAGAACAGACCTTATCAAAACCCATTTCAATGATCTTCCTCACCGCTAAAGGACCAGTTCCGTCCTGGGTATAAGTGAGGTCAACATGAACCACCTTGATTTCGCCTGCACGAGCCTCCTCTCCTGCATGCTCACTCAGAATCTTTTCTGCCAACGTCATTCCCATAGGGGAACCTCTTCAATTTTTAAATAATTTTATAGCATAAATTTTTGATAACTTCACCTTGATTTTTTAAAAATCAGTCCTTATCTTAAAATTAGAGAAAGGGGGTGTGATTATGAACAACAGAACAAAATTTACCCCATGTGTCTGTGTCTCCCATGATGACGAAAATGGACGTCTTAAAATCGAACTCGAACTTCCAGGAGTGGATAAAAAAGATATTTCCCTTGAGATGATGAAAGATCGTTTCTGCCTTTCTGCTCCGAGAGGAGAGGAGATTGAATATTCTGGCTGTTTCTGGTTGGCTCACGAAGTATTACCTGAAAAAGCAGAGGCGAAATTTGAAAGTGGTCTTCTCACCATTTTCGTTCCAGTTAAGGAATTGGGAGAAAAAATTAATATCATGGTTCAATAGTAAGACACTATTAACTCTTCTTTTAAAGCCCTTCTAAAGAAATTTAGAAGGGCTTTAATTTTAAAAACAAATATAAAAATCCATTCTTTCATCCTAAATTCAATTTTAAAGAGATTTTTTGTAAAAATTTTCACAAAAATAAGTTTGAACCAGTTAAGTTTAGTCGAAATGTAATGTTTTCGTTACGGAAGATTTACTTGAAATAGAAATTTAAATGGTTAAATTAATAAAAGGGGTGTTTAAAATGAAAAAAACAAATAAAAAATCAAGTATAAAAAGTATTAAAAAACAACCAATAAAAATTTATGATTGCTGTTGGTATGAACCTTCTTATTCAAGACTCTGTTGTGGAGGCCTTTGCTGCTGTTGATTGGGCTCAGCAGAAAGATGAAGAAGGTCAATATCCTGAAAGGGGTGAAAAAAAATGTACGTAATCAAGGGGATTAAACAATGCTCTTATTATGAGCTGGATGATAAAGAAGAAGTCTTATTGGTCCAAGTGGACCATTCAAAAGGGAAAAAAGAGGACTTCCTATTTAAACGTGAAAAGGTGGATTTCTTTATTCATCCAAGGGCAATCAGCGGGTGAAAGGTAGAAATTGACTCCTCAAGCCCTTCGATTATCAATGGGTACATATTCACAAGCCTGAGGACCACAGTAGGTTCCAATATAATCTGCATCAGGCCTATAGAGTTCAGGCTTGGATTGTGCTTCTGCAAATTTTTCTTCAATAATATGGGCTGTCCACCCAGAGACTCTCGATATGGCGAATACAGGAGTGAAGAGATCGATGGGAATCCCCATCATATAATAGACCGAGGCGCTATAGAAATCGACGTTAGCATAAATTTCTTTCCCTTTTAAACTTCTAAACTCCTCTTTTGTTGCTTCCTCAATGGCTTTGCTTAGTTCATACCATTTTAGGTTTCCTATCCGACTTGCAAGATTTTTAGCAATTTCGCTTAGGATCCTCGCCCTCGGATCCACGGTTCGATAAACTGCATGTCCCATCCCCATGACCTTCCCACCTCTCCGAAGTTTTTCAGAAACCCATTCCTTCACTCGATCCAACTCCCCAATTTCAAGAAGCATCTTCATGACCTCACTGTTCGCCCCCCCATGAAGCTCGCCCGAGAGGGCCCCAACAGCAGCAACCACGGATGCATAAAGGTGAGCATGAGTGGAAGCAACCTCCCGGCCAGCAAAGGTGGATGCATTGAAGGAATGCTCTGCATGAAGTATTAGACATATATCAAAATCCCTATTGGTCTCCGCAGTGGGTGGAACACCAAATAACATATATAAAAAGTTTCCAGCATGATTGAGATCCAGAGAGGGGAGAATTGGATCCATTCCTTTTCGAATTCTTTCCCAGGCAGAGACAATTGTTGGGAGTTTTGAAATGAGCCTTACAGCCTTTCTAAAATTTGCCTCTTTGGTTTCATCCTCCAATTCATGGTCATAACCTGCAAGCATGGATATCCCCGCTTGAAGAATGTCCATGGGATGGGTTGAAGCAGGCATTAGTTTCATCCAATCATAGATGGTTTGAGGAATACCTCTTTCTGATATCAGTTCTTTTTTAAATTTTTCTAAAGCCTCTGCTGTTGGGAGGTGATCCTTCAAGAGAAGGTAAGAGACCTCTTCAAAGGTTGAATGAGCGACGAGGTCACAGATATTGTAGCCTCGATAGATCAAATTTCCTCTCTCTCCATCAACATCTGAAATCTTTGTATCCGCAACTTTCACTCCCCGAAGACCAATATTTTTTGCAATAATAATTTTTTCCATTTCTAACTTCCTCTCGATCAACTTTCTTTTGGAAAGGTCATCTGTCCTCCATAGTAACCTAAAAGAGTAACAATCGGGGTAAGAAGGAAGACCATAAGGAAGTAGAGGGGGCTCGTAATCTCATTTGACAAAATCCTCCATAAGATCAAAATGATTTCAAAAATGAGGAGCAGGGCAGAAAGCTGAATCTTCCTTTTAACAAAATAACTCATTTTAAGGCGATAATTGATCCACCATGTAAGTGCTCCAGTGGCCATTGCAAAGGGAGAAGAGAGACTACCTAATAACAAGAGATAGAAAGCGGTCATTTCAAAGGAAGGGTTTCTGAATAAGAGATAGAGGAACAGGAATAAAGAGGAACCCATAATAAACGCAATAGGAAAGTGTACCATCATGGGATGAGGGTGTCGCTTGGCCATTGGAACCCTCTTGAGAAATTGCTGAAGATAGGGGGGGAGATGTTTTAATTCCTCAGAGACACCCTTCTTCAATCTTCCCACCTGTGGATAACGTTCAAGAACCTCTGCTCCATGAGGCGCTGCGAATATCTCTCCTGTGAGATCCTTCCCGGAAGAGTGTCTGTTCATATGGATTCCTTTAGACCAAAGAGGGCTTTTTGAGACATCATAGACTTTTTCTTCTAAGCAGATATATACAGGTCTCCCTTCTTTCCCATTATAATAGGATAATTCTTCAGAATCGAATTCTTTCATTTTTTCCATGCTCACTTCTTTTTGAGAGGAGATTTTGATGCTGAATATTCAACTACATAATAGACCAAACCCCAGCGCTCTTGTTCAGAGAGATGATCCCATTTAATCATGGAGGTATTGGGAATTCCCTTAGAAATTATCTGAAAAACCTTTCTAAGATCTCCTTTAGAGTAGGGCCACTGTTTAAAAGGTAAATTAAAGTCCCGTGGTGGAGGATTTAGTGAAGGGCCAAGCTGTCCCTTACCGTCTCCCTTGATCCCATGACATGGGATACAGTTCTTTTCATAAAGTTTTTTCCCCTGGTTTAAAAGTTCAAGGTTTTTTGGGGGGATCTTTGTCTGTCCATTCAATATACAGGGTGAAGAAAGAAGAAAAATTAATATAATTAAGATCTTATCCAACAATGACTTTTTCATGTGGATCTCCTTATCTTAATGATCGCTGGGGGGATTCGATTCTTATCTCTTTTTTCTCTTTTTCTATCTCCCATATAGAAATTACAGGAAAGAATTTTGAAAAAAAGATAAAAGCCAGTGTGAACCCTGCACACAGACCTGCCATCATTGACCACTCAACCCAAGTTGGCATGTAGCTTCCTCTTAGGTAATGAAGACGAGGATGGGCAAGAGATGGGATAATGATGAGGAAGCGTTCAAGCCACATTCCGATAACCACTGAAATCGAAGTGATTAGGAGAAATATAGGTGTTCTCTTTAAGATCAGAAGTGGAAAGGGGATGATAAAACACAGAGTAACCATGCTCCAGAAAAGTGGAGCATATCTCCCCGTGATTTTACTCCACAGAACATTTAGCTCATGTGTTCCTCCTCCGTAGACTACGGTCAGATGTTCCGCAAAGGTAAAATAGGCCCAGAGAAGAGTAAATACTAGTAGAAGCAGTCCCATGTTATTGAAGTGGTAAGGCGTTAAATACTCCTCCAGATGGTAAACCCTCCTAAGCAAGATCGTTACTATAAGAATTGTTGCGATGCCTGAGAAGATTGCTCCTGTAACAAAATAAGGAGCAAATATAGTGCTGTACCACATTGGCTGGGTCTGCAACCCGAAGACCCAGGAGACCACTGTATGCACGCTTACAGCAATAGGAATAACTGCTATGCATAAAAATCCAACAACATTAAGAAGGACTTTCCATTGGTTTTCGGTTCCCTTCCATCCGAGAGAAAGGGGTTTATAAATCCACTTTCTTTTTGGAAAGATCTCTCTTAGCAACCCTATGTCGGGTATCATGAGGACATAGAGGAAGATGATGCTTACCGCGAAATAGGTCATAATGCACCCAAAATCCCATATCAATGGGGATTTAAACTGCGCATGAAGCGGGACCCAATAGAATCTTATGGATCTACCAAGGTCAAAGAGGATATTGGTTGGTCCAGCGGCAAGAGCAAAAACCGTAACTGCTTCGGCAGCCCTTCCAAAAGGCGTTCCCCATTTTGCATTAGTTATTCTTAATACTGCAGAGACAAGAGCCCCTGCATGGCTTATGCCGATGAAGAATACAAAGTTTACAAGATAAAGAGTCCAGGACATGGGGTGGCCCATCCCTGTCTTTCCAAGACCCCATTGGTACTGCCAGCCAAAGGCAAAAAAAGACCAGAGAAATATAATGGAGAGTGGGATGACAGTCAACCAGAACCATAGGCTCACACGGGTCAAGGGCTTAACGATTTGACCGTACTTAATTGCAAGATTCTGGCTATCCATCTTTCCATTCCCCCTGTTTCAGGTAAAATACTCTTGGTTCTGTACCGAGTTCTTCCATCAGGCGAAATGCCCTGGGGCTCTTCGAAAGTAAATACACACGACTCTTTGGATCGTTTAGGTCGCCAAATGTGATGGCATCGGTTGGACATGTTTCAGCACAGGCAGGAACAACCTCTCCGTCTCTGATCCGTCTCTTCTCCTTCTTAGCAACCTCCTTTGCTTTCCGGATTCTATGGATACAGAAGTTACATTTTTCTGTAATTCCTTTCCTTCTCTTATAGACATCTGGGTTTCTTCCTCTTTTATACTCATTGGGCCAATCGGGAGCATGCCAATTAAAATAGCGAACCGTATAAGGACAGTTTGAGATACACATTCTAACCCCTATACAACGAGGATAGACCTGTGCCACTATTCCTTCAGGGTTTTTATAAGTAGCCCTTACAGGGCAGACAATTGTGCAAGGAGGGTTGTCACACTGCATGCAGGGAATCGGGATAAAGTGCATCTTTAAATCTGGATAATCTCCCTCAATCTCTCTTATCATATTCATCCAGAATTTCGCTCTACCGAGTTTTGCTTGTTTTTCTCCTGCGAAAGGGATGTTGTTTTCCTGTCGACATGCTACCACGCAGGCCTGACAGCCAGTGCATCTATCCAGATCGATCACCATTGCCCATCGATACATCTTAACCCCTTTCATATAAAGTTGACCGAATATGGAGAAATTCTTTTCCCTTCTCAACCACCCTATACGTTTTTTCTCGCCTTATATATCTTAACCCTCGTTGAAAAGTGAGAAAGAAATCCCCCTAAGTAATCATATTCCTTAACCAAAATATCATTTGGATTAACCCCTCTACCTTTCGCCCACCGTCCATAGGCCCGATGCCCCTGACCATATGGCATTTGAAGGCAAGCAGGATGTGTACCTGGAAAGAGTCGCACATGAGTCTTTAGCCGGCCTTTTACGGATTCTATCCAAACAGGGTCACCATCTTTTAGCCCCAATCTTCGGGCAGTCTCAGGATTGATCTCTACCCAAGAATCCCATCTCTCATAAAGATGGGGGCCAAAAATCTCCTGGAGATAAGGTTGATTTGCCCCTCTTCCTTCAGCAGATGTCATCGGTTTATAATGGATGAGGTGGAAAGGATAATCCTTTTTGTCTCCAATAAAACAGGGTTTCTCAAAGTGGGGAAGAAAGACCTTATCCCCTTTTACTTCGATCTTTAAATCCCTTAGAATTGTATCAAACGATTTTGAAGTTTTATGGGCTAATTCCCTCAACCCCTGCCTCAGGAGTTGGGAATAGAATTCAAACTTACCTGATGGTGTATTAAATTTAGCCCTCCATTTACCAAAAGGGTAGGTCTCCTCCCACCATCCTCCTATTTTAGTGATTTTATTCCAAAACCCATCAAAATCCTTTTCAAGAATTGAGCCCCTTTTTGAACTGAATATCCCATAAAAGGCCTCTTTCAATGCTTTCTCCATATTCTCCCAGGGAAATGATTTTGCAACGCTTCCCCCAATTTCCTTCGCAAGCGAAATCAATACATCTCCAGTATTTCGAACGTTATGAATCGGTTTGGAAAGGATGGGTTGTCTTATTCCAACCATTGGAAAGCCTAAGCCGGGTTGAGGAACATCATCCTGCCATCGTTCAAAATATGTTCCATCTGGAAGTATTATATCAGCATACTCCGTTGTTTCATCCATAAAGGGTGAGAAGCTAACAATGAACGAAATCTTCTCGATAGCAGAGAGTAGCTTTTCTGGTTCAGGAATACTGAATAAGGGATTTGTATAATAAAGAAAGAGAGTCTCTATAGGATAGGGATCCCCTGCCTCAATTCTTTCCGGTAGAATGTAAGGAACCTCTTGGGCAAAAGGAAAGGGAATCTCTCCTGCCCCATCAATACGAGGTTGAGAGAGTCCCTTTTCTGAAAAGGAGTCTCTTTGAACAGGAGGCCATTTTTTAAAATTGGGCTTTCTCTGAAGAAGAAGCCCACCCTGACAATCAATTGATCCGACCAGGGCGTTGAGACAATCTATAGCCATTTGGCTATAGGTCCCATTGGTCTGCATCCCAACACCTCTCCCTGAAATGGCAATTGAAGGTAGGTGGGATGAAAACTCTCTCGCTACATTTACAATTACCTCTTCAGAAACCCCTGTAATTGAAGATACCTGTTGTGGTGAGTAATCCTTGAGGACTAGGTTTTTAAACCCAAGATGTTGTCTTCCCTCTGAGTCTTTCCAGTCCTCAAAGCCAAAGGTATAACGGGAAACAAACTCCTTATCATATCTTCTCTCTTTAATGATCCAGTGTGCAATTCCAAGGGCAAGGGCCCCGTCTGTTCCAGGCTCAATGGGAACCCACTGGTCGGCTTTCGATGCTGTAAGAGAGAACCGAGGTTCAATCTGAACAAGTTTTCCTCGAATGCCAGGTCTTCCCCTTCTGAAATGACCATACCCCCAAAGATTTCTAAGGGAGGGCCGGGAGGCCTCTAATAGACTCGCACCGAAGGAAAGAACATAATTGACTTTCTCCCAGTGGATTGCCAGAAAATCATTTTCACCCATAGTAAAGAAGTGGCCTTTCAGTATCCCTTCTGAACCCCTTGAGGAGTTACCAAGATGGTTTGGTGAACCATAAGCCTCCATGAATCGGGAGACCAGATCAAACATATGGCCCCGATATCTTCCTCCCCAGAAGACCACCTGATGGGCTCTTCCCCTCATGCGGAGCCCTTTTAAGTTTTCAGCAACAATACGAATCGCATCGTCCCATGAGATTCTTTCCCACTTTCCTTCTCCACGTTTACCTTTTCTTCTTAGAGGAGATGGGATACGGTCAGGGTCATAAAGGACCTGAAGCCCTGCCTGACCTTTTGGGCAGAGTCGCCCTCGGTTTATTGGATAATCTTTAATTCCTTCTAACTTGACAGGCCAACCATTAACCGATCTGACTCGGAGGCCACAGCCACCAGGGCATTGAAGGCAGATCCCAGTTGACCAGTATTCTTCATAGGGAATCCACTCTCCTTCAGAGGGAAGTGCATAAAGGATTTCCTCAGGGAGAGCTATCCCAAAGGTTGCTGCGCCTATCATCTTAAGGAGATCTCTACGTGAGATTCTCATCTGTTTAGTTTTGAATTCGAAGCTCTGAGTTTTGAAATTTGATTTTCCCCTTCTCCCAACGGGTTAACTTGAATGACATGTATAACAATCTGTATCTGCACCACTTTTTTTGTGGCAATCCATACACCAGTCCATATAGTTTCTGTCCACCATCTTAACAGGTCTCTCATTGAGGCCTGTCACCCCATGACATACAGAGCAATCGATCTCTCTTCTTATATGGATCCAGTGAGGAAAGACAACAAATTTGGGAAGTTCATACATCCTTTTCCATGGGATTTCTCTACCTGACTGCACATATCTTACAACTTTAATGGCCTCTGGCTTTTTACTTATCGAATCTGTGAAATGACATGCCCTGCAGACCTCGATATTGGGTATTCCTGCAACCCTGTAATTCTCTGCATAGCGATGGCAAAAGATGCATTTCAGATTTACCACCTCTTTATGTCGGAGATGGTTAAAAAGAACAGGCTGATTGACTGATACCCAACTATAAATTGGAAAAATGGAAAAGAGGGCCATTTGAGTTTGAACCCGAAATCGATGATAGGAGATAATTGCAAAAAGGATTAGAATGATGAGAACTAAAAAAAGGATGAAGGTCTTTTTCATAACTTTTTTACACCTCTACGATACTTAATGCCAAAGCCTCCAGACAAGTTAAATAGATTAAACCCTGTATTTTAATACAAAAAATAATGTATTTGTCCAAATATTAGCCTGTCAAGTAAAAAACATACCATGATAAGTAAGATATAGAGATTGATGGCTCTGGAGATTGTCCGATGGTTCCATCCTTGATGTCGGGAGATCAGAATTTTATATGCACTCCGTAATAAACCTCCTCCTACGCTGAATAATCCTCCCGATATGACCGGAGTTTTTAGAAGACCAAACATCGGAACAAGGAAACAGGTTATCCCTGTTGAAAAGAGCCAGACAAATAGAATCCTATTAAACTGGTATTGATTAAATAGTCGGATTAAAGTAGGATATCCTACTTCTTCATAATCCTTCCTGAATTGGAATTGAAGAATCCAGAAATGCGGTACCTGCCAGATATAAAAGAGGAATGAAAGGATGAGTATTTTAGGGTCCCAAAGATCACCTCCTCCGAATGTCCAACCTATTATCGGTGGGATCGTACCAATTAATGCCCCGGGAATAACTGCAAAGGCTGTAATCCTCTTGAGAGGTGTATAAATGAAATGATACCAGATGAGAGCAAAAGCACAAAGAAGAATTGCAATCCAATTTGTCCAATAGAAAATTATAAATCCTCCTAATAGAATCAAAAAAAGAGAAAGTTTCAGGGCAAAGATCGGTGTTATCCTTTTTGACGGAATTGGACGACCTTTTGTCCTATCCATCCGTTGATCATATTCTCTTTCTTGGAATTGATTAAGTCCACAAGAACCTGAGGCTAATAAGAAAACTCCTATAACCATTGGAATGATCTCGATTGAGATTTCTGACCTTGCAAGGATAAAGCCTGTTATCGCAGAAAGAGTTAAAAATACTGAAATTTTGAATTTTGTAAATTCTAAAAGAATCTTCATCTGTAATGCCACACTTACCTGGAGATTATTCCTCATTCTAACCTTTCGTAAGCCCCTCTCCCAGAGTGATAAATTATTTTAAGCCCTTAATATATTGAATGATCTCTTTCATCTCCGACTCCTTCAAGATCCCTTTTTGAGAAGGCATGATAGGTGGAAACCCTTTTACAATATCCACATTAGGTTCTAAAAGTGATTTCCTTAAATAGGCCTCATCTGCTATGATCTCTCGCTCCCTCCCTTCTGTTACAACCACAACCTTTTCCCCGAAAAGACCCTTCAGGGTAGGCCCTATAAGTTTAGTTCCATCAATACTGTGGCAGACTTTGCAGCCTTTCTCCTCAAAAAGTCTAAGACCTGTAGGGAGGGCCGCTACCTCCCTCGGTCTTTCTTCTTCATACCATTTTTGGAAATCCTCTTCCTTAAGTACGATTACTTTCGTAAGCATATAGGAGTGTTGGACTCCGCAATATTCTGCGCATAGGACATCATAACTTCCTGCCTCTGGTGCCCTAAACCAAAGATGATTTACCATCCCAGGGACAACGTCCTGCTTGACCTTAAAGGCAGGTATATAAAAACTGTGGATTACATCCTGGGAGGTAAGGGCTAAATGAATTGCCTTTCCTAAAGGAACTATTAATTCAGAACTTTTTAATCCATTTTCATATTCAAATAACCAGGACCATTGTCGTGCTGTAACTTTAACCCTCATGGCACCTTCGGGAATCTTCTTTAGGTAATGAAATCCCTTTAACCCATAAAAGAACATGGTGAGGACGAGAAGGGTTGGAACAATTGTCCAAAAGATTTCTAACCATTTTCTCCCTACGATGTTTTCAGGTTGGGGATGACGCCTTCTATGATATCGAAGGACAAAATAAACCATTAAAAAAGTGATTAGGGCCAGAAGGAAGACAGCAATTAAAGCGATATAGAGAAAAACATTTTCCACCACTCTGCTGGAAAAGCTGATAGAGGTTGAGAACATTTCCTTTTCACCTCATCGGAGAACCACATCAAAGAATGTTAAACCAATGAAGAGAATAAGAAGGACCAGGACCCCTGGAACCATCCATTTAAATAGTCTTAGCTGTTTCTCATATTTTAGATGCATAAAGTAACTCAACACCAATCCCGATTTAATGCCAGCAATAAGGAGAGCAATACAGATCCCCCACCGACCCAGGTTCATCCCTGCAATGGATACCGTGGCCCCTGTAAGAAGGAGCAATTCCAGCCAAACCAAAAAATAGATTTTTTCACTTATCGGTGATGAACTTCCCTCATTCGCCATTCCATCCCCCTATCTAATTAAATAGAAGAGTGGAAATAGAAAGATCCAGATGATATCCACCAGATGCCAATACAATCCGGAATTCTCAAGGGGAATAAAGTCTACCTCGTTTACCTTTCCCTTAACCATTAAAACTCCCATAATCAATAGCACTACCAGCCCGACCAGGACATGAAGGGCATGAAGCCCTGTCATCGAATAGTAAAGACCATAAAAGAGAACCTCTCCTTTATCCCTTTCCAAGAGCCGAGGAGAATTGGGATAGATTTCATGATAAATCTTTTCAACCCATTCAAAGTATTTGATTGCAAGAAAGGTGAAGCCTAAAAGGAGGGTCGCTGCAAGGAAGACCAAAGAAGATTTTCCTTTCCCATTTTTAAAGGACGATATAGAAACCGCCATGGTCAGACTGCTAGTGATCAAAAAGATAGTATTGAGGGTTCCAAGGGGTCTATTAAGTTCCCCTGCGGCAAGATGAAAACTCAACGGATGTTTAAACCGATAGACAGAATAGAGAATAAACAGTCCTCCAAATAGAAGGATCTCTGAGAGAATAAAAAGCCACATCCCTGTCTTAGAGCCAATTTTTTCTTTATGCTCAATCATATTCATAAGGTCCTTTTTTTACAATTGGTATCTCCTCAAAATTTTCTTTTGGGGGTGGGGATGGAATCTGCCATTCAAGAGTTGCTCCTCCCCAGGGGTTGCTTCCTACCATTTCCCCCCTAAAAAGTGAAAATAATAGATTTATAAACATCAGAATCAAACCTGTAATAAGAACCCAAGATCCAATCGTGGAGATCAATTGAAGTGTGTGAAATTGGGCGAGATAGTCATAATATCTTCTGGGCATTCCCTCCCAACCTAAAATGAACATTGGGAAGTAGAGAATGTTAAATCCAATAAATAGTAATGCCCATGAGAGATATGGAATTCTTCTCTTAAACATCTTACCAAACATCTTTGGAAACCAGTAGTGAAGGCCCCCAAAAAGAGCAAAACCTGTTCCTCCAAAAATGACATAATGAAAATGCCCCACGACCCAGTAAGTATCATGGAGATGGACATCGGTGGCAAGGGCACCCTGAAAAAGGCCTGTCAATCCACCTATAGAAAAAAGAAAGATGAATGTAAGGGCAAATAGGAGAGGCGGCTTCAACTCTATTGACCCTTTATATAATGTGGCCACCCAGTTGAATACCTTAACCGCGCTCGGAACAGCCACAAAAAAGGTTAAAAAGGAGAAGATCAGGCTTACCAAATCACTCTGGCCACTTACAAACATATGATGGCCCCATACCAGCGAACCCACACTGGCAATGGCAAGGCTTGAAAAGACAATGGCTTTATATCCAAAGATCGCCTTTCGAGCAAAAACTGGGATTATTTCTGAGATTACTCCCATGGCTGGAAGAATCATGATATAAACTGCTGGATGGGAATATATCCAGAAGAGATGCTGGTAGAGAATAGGATCTCCCCCTTTCGCAGGGTCGAAAATCCCAACCCCTACCAGTCTCTCTAATAAGGTAAGAAGCAGTGTAATCCCAATTACTGGAGTAACAAGAATCTGTATCCATGCAGTAGCATAGATACTCCAGACAAAAAGGGGTAGTCGGAACCAACTCATTCCAGGTGCCCGAAGCCAGTGGATGGTAGTCACAAAATTGATTCCGGTAAGAATGGAAGAGAAACCGAGAATAAATACAGAAACCACTGCAAGAGGAACATTGACCGTAGTGCGAAGACTATAGGGAACGTAAAAAGTCCACCCTGTATCAATGGGGCCACCACCTGTAAACAGGGAGATGATGGCCAAAGAGGCACCCGCCATATAAATCCACCAAGAGAGGAGATTTATTTTTGGAAAAGCAACGTCCCTTGCACCAATCTGGATAGGCATAAAGAAATTTCCAAATATAGATGGAATTCCAGGGATGACAAATAGAAAGATCATGATCACCCCATGTAGGGTAAAGATGGCATTATATGTCTGGGGTTTCATGATTGTGGAACCTGGTGCCATTAATTCCAACCGCATTAAAAATCCGAGGGATACTCCAATTATAAAAAAGAAGAGAATGGATATAAGGTAAAGAAGACCTATTCTTTTATGATCGGTTGAGAAGATCCAGCCCAGAATTCCACCAAACCCGCCCTTCGATTCGTAAAAATTGATTCCTGATTTGTACTGTTTCGATAGTTCTGCCATCACTTCATCCCCTTTTCGGGTTTTCTTCTTCCACTAAAAATAAGGAAGAAGATAAAACCAAGGGCAAATACTAAAATAATAACCCCAGTTACTTTCAAAGTATTAAATACATATTTTCTCCCTTTAGGGTCATAGCTGAAACAGAATTGTAATATCCTATTGATAGTGGGGCTAACCTTCCCCTCCGAGGCTTCTAAGAGAGCCATTTTTAAATCGAAAGGGAGAAAATTCATCCCATAGATATATCGGGTAATTTTCCCCTTAGAAGATAGAATGACTAATGCGACAGGATGTTGGAAAACCTCTCCTTCCCTTCTGAAATGAAAGCCTACAGACTCGGTTAATTTCTGGATATTCTCATAATCACCCGTTAAAAATCTCCAGGCATCTTCTGGAAAGGGCTTTTGGATCATCTTGACATAGAGTCTCTTCTTTTCGAGGGCGAGCACAGGGGTCTCTGTCTCATCAAAACTGATTGCTAATATTCTATATTCCTTACCAGGCTCAGCAGGCAGTTTATTTATCACCTCGGCAAGATTATATAATAAAAGACCGCACACATCGGGACAGGAAAAATAGACCAAAACAAGGATGACAGGGGTCTGGATCAATTGCCCAAGGGATACCAAATGATTAGTTTCATCCCTGAACCTTAAATCAAGGGGAATGGTTTGTGTTAATCTTTCATCTATTCCTATCCCCTTGGGATCTTTAGGAATTTCCTTATAGGAATGAAGATTGAGTGGGAAAATGATGGAAATGATAAAAAGAAAGAAAATAAAGTAAATTTTCATACCAGATAATCCGGAGCCTTTTTATCCTACCGCCAAACTCCCAAAGAAATTCTAATCAATGATTAAATTTGCAGGACTTAAAAAAATTATATTATATTAAAGTTAAAAATCAACCTAAAGAAAACGATGGGATATTTTTTAAGACAAAGAGATAATTTATTCAAATGGCTACATTGTTTTGGGGGAATTTTGGATAGCGATCAACATTGAATCCCAATCTCTCTGCAAGGGTAAAAAGATTGGGTGGGAAAGGCATCCTGGCTACTTCTCCAACCCAGCACTTATCCAGTTCCTCCATACACTCATCAAGCATCTCATTCATTCGGTTCTGTGCCTCTTCTTTGGAAAGTTCGAAACCCCATCTCTCCATCCAATCGAGAAAGGTTAGAATCTCCTTGACCTGTTGACTCTGTCTTTCCCAACCTGTGCCTTTTGTCTCCTGAAGAAGTCTCATCTTTTTATTCAAAATTTTATGGAAGATTTCATTTACCTTCTCCATATTTAATCGATAGCCGAATTCTCTGGCCTCCCTGATTATTCGATCAATCTCCCCCCTTTCCAATGTCCCATTCAAATCAACCTCTAAGGATTGGGCCTCATGCCAGAGTCTGTCGTTAAGCGTCATCTCTGCTGCCATGCGTATCTCAAGGGGAATTTCAAAACCCTCTTTGATCAAAGCCTCCACCATCTCCCTTGTCTTATTAAAAAGACCAGCGTAGAGCCTTCGATGTTCATCCAACTCACCCTCAATCAATTTCTGAAAGAGGGTCTGTCTTTCTTCTTTAAAGATATCGTGAACCGTAAGAATACAATTTCCAAGATAGGAGTTTAAAACCTGGACTGCTTCCTCTTCACTGCGGTTGATGGCATCGATAAATTTATCCTTCAGAAGATCAAAATGTATTGGATCCTTCTGCTCCAGAACCCATGTTTGAAACAACCACTTCTTAAAAGGGATCACTCCAAAGAGAAAATTTTTTGATTCTAAAGTGATCTCGGATGAGACCTCGAGGCTTCCAAGGGCAAAAACTCTATTCCCTCTTTCAATCCTTTCAAATTCTGAACAATTGACTTGGAATGAATAGATTTTTTTTTCTGTTTCCTTTCCCATTATCAGAGAAGAAATGGCGAAGTGATTGACCACCTGATCAAATCCCATCCATTTGGGCTTGACCAGATGTTCGTAAACCTGCCTGCCATCTCCCATATCAGGAATGTTGCTTTTTGCCTCGGCGAGATGGTCGAGGAACCTCTCCTCGATCCTTCTCCCACTCACCTCCTCGGCCAACTGAATAGCCCTTCCTGCGTACCGAAGAACCTGAACCGTCTCAAGCCCTGAAAGATCAGCAAAAAACCACCCACAACTTGTAAACATTAACAACCCATGCCTTTCCATCTCGAGAAGTTTCAGCCCCTTGATTGTTACCTCCATGTTTTGGTTCGACACTCCATATCTTTCAAAAAATCTCTCTACATTTTCAGGAGTACGATCCAGGAGGACCCCAATATAACCATTCCTCGCCTCCCAAACATCGTTGAAAATCTTCCCTCCCTCCTCCTCAAAAATGGAATTGAGTTCCTCTCTCAAAAAATTGAGAGACTCTCTTAACGGTTTTCTCCACTTCTGATTCCAACCCTCCTTTCCGCCTGTGCTACATCCACAATCCTCCTTCCATCTTTCTACACCATGGGCACAGCTCCAGGAACTCCCCTCTCCTTTTGGCCCTTCATCAATCTCCACTTCGTAAGTGGGAGGAAATCTTTTTAGATAGGCACCATGATTGATCAGTTCAAGCCCCCTTGAGGAAAACCCTTCCTGCAAGGCATAGGCCAGTGCCATCTCTCCAAATTTTTTATGGTGCCCGTAGGTCTCACCATCAGTGGCGATGTGGATCAATTGAGGTCTTTTTTTTGAGGGGATGTAAACCTTTGCAAATCGGTCACAAAATAGATCTCCATTTCTTAAGAGGTCTCCAAAGGCCACCTCCCTCGAGATCGCCCCTTCATAAAAAAAGATATCTATAAATTGATCGAATACCTTTTTACCTGATGGGTCTTTTAAAAAACAACGGTAAGGCTGGGTAGGATCGATACGGCCCCGAGAAACATCTATCCACCTCTTTCCTTCAAATGGTCTAATCCTTGAGGCCTGCAATGGACTGAGTATGAGGTATCGCATTCCATGTTTGATCAAAACCCTTAAAGTAGGATGATCGACCGCTGTCTCAGGAAGCCACATCGCATCTGGTTTTCTATGGAAACGCTTCTCAAAATCTTCAATCCCCCAGAGGACCTCTGTCTCCTTATCCCTTTCATTAGCCAGAGGCATGATGATGTGGTTATAGACCTGAGCCATGGCATTCCCATAGCCCCACCTTTTTAAACTCTCCCTATCTGCCTCAAGGATTTTCCGATACACGGATGGAAATTGCTTCTCCAACCAGGAAAGGAGAGTTGGACCGAAATTAAAACTGATAAATGAATAGTTGTTTAAGAGGTCAAGGATCCTTCCCCTGTGATCGAGTATTCGGGCATGGGCGTTGGGCCGATAACATTCAACCGCGACCCGCTCATTCCAGTCATGAAAGGGAAAGGCACTCTCTTCAGTCTCAATAAATTCGAGCCAGGGATTCTCCCTCGGTGGTTGATAGAAATGGCCATGTATTGCCACATAGGCCTCTTTCATTTTTTAAAACCCCTCTCTAAATTATCTTACACAATCATTTTAAATTCAAAGTAATTTTTCATGTAACACCTCACTCATCCGGGGAATCGGGTAGGGATGTAAAGGCATTCTATTAACCGACCCACTATATAAGATTTTTGGAAATATTACTACCCGATTCATATAGTTCCCTCCTTCAGTGTGCCATTACTTTTTCATCCAAAGGGATGGGGGAGTCACCGACCCCCCAAACGAACTGATCCAGGCCTTTCTTGAATCCCTTAAAATTACTAAAAAAGAGGTGTGACTAATTCCAGGAAGGTCAAAAAGTTATTTGGCTGATAACAACTCCTTAAATTTTGCAGTCAAAGCAGGCAGGACCTCTTTGTAATCCGCAACGATCCCAAAGTGTGCAATATTGAAGATATTGGCTTCGGGATCTTTATTAATCGCAACGATATACTTTGATCCTAAACAGCCAACGATATGAGACATAGCACCAGAAAGAGCAACCGCGAAATAGAGCTTAGGACTTACAACCTTTCCACTCTGTCCTATCTGGCGGGTGACTGGAATCCACCCCTCATCACAGGACCGTCTTGTAGCACCAACAGTCCCACCCAAAAGGCGAGCCAGCTCCCAGAGCATCTCAAAATTTTTAGCACTGCCAATACCATGCCCACCACTTACAACGACTTCCGCTTCTTCCAGTTTTACTCCCTCAACTTCTTCTCTGATTCGCTCGATTACCCTGACTTTGATGGCTGAAGGATCAACCTTTTCCTCTACCGGGATGACCTGACCTTGTTTTGATTCATCACGCTCGGCAGGGGGAAATACCTTACTTCTCACAGTAGCCATTTGAGGCCGTGCAGTCTTGGAGATCACCCTGGCATAGGCATTCCCACCAAAGATGGGCCTTGTTGAGACTAAGAGCTTGGTCGTATGGTCGATAGACAACTCATTGACATCCATCGCAAGCCCTCCCCCTAAACGGCCATTTAGCCGTGGGGCTAAATCACAACCGATGTCTGTGTGACCGATGAGTAATATAGAAGGTAAGACCTTCTGACAGAGATTAGCCACCAATTGGGTATATGCATCAGAATTATATTCGTCAAAGAGGGAATCCTCGGCTATATAGACTTTATCTGCTCCATATGCGATTGCCTCTTTGGCCAGGCCTCCTGCCTTCCCTCCCATTAATAGAACACTCAGGTCCTCAGCCAATTCGTCGGCAAGTTTTTTTCCAATTCCAAGGAGTTCGCTTGTAATGGGTGCCAATTTCCCATCAGCAATCTCACCTAAAATTAAAACACCTTTATATTGCTCCATGATATATCCTCCATTTAATTAAAATCTAAGTTCATATCAACTTAATAAGCTTTAGGGCTAAGTTGGCAGCCGCATCAGCAGGCGTAGCACCCGTAATGAGTTCACAATGGGTTTCTCGTTTGGGAATAAAGATCTCTGTGATTTCTGTATGGGCCTTGGTTTTGTCCAATTGGGTGGGATCTGCTCCAATATCCTTTGCCTTCCAGATTGGAATCTGTTTCCGACGGGCAAGCATCAGACCCATTCCGGCAGGAAGACGGGGAAGCCCAATTTCACTGCTTACCGTCATTAGAGCAGGCATGGGAACTTCCACCACTTCATAACCATCTTTAAGTATTCTCTTTACCTTAAACCTCTTATCCTCTAATTGAATATCAAAGGCAAAGGTCACCAGAGGAAGCCCGAGGATTTCTGCCAGAATGGAGCCAACCTGACCTGCCCCCCAATCTGCGGCCTGACGGCCACATAGAATAAGATCATAATTCCCAATCTTCTGAATGGCCTTCCCTAAGACATAAGCAGTACCAAAACTGTCTAAGTTTTCAAAAGGTTCATCCTGTAACACAAAACCCTCGTCTGCCCCCATTGATATAGCATGCCTGACCACTTCGATAGCCTTTTCCGATCCTATGCTGATTACTGTAATCTTCCCTTTGTGCTTATCCTTGAGTCGGCAGGCAGCCTCCACGGCCCGTTCGTCATAGACACTGATCACGGGCGGTACACCAGGTGGAGGAATGACTTTTTTAGTCTCGGTATCAATCTTGAATTTAGCAGGTGGAATCTCTGGATCAGGAACCTGTTTAACACAAACAATAATATTCATATACCTTACCTCCTGAGAGGGCGATAAACATTGAACCCCTCATCGCCAAGTTATTCCTTTACCATTGCCTCTTCAACGATTTCCACTAAATCTCTTGCCCTTAAAAAATCCTTCATCCCTTTATGTTCGATCCCATCTTCAAACATCTGTAAACAATATGGGCAAGCGGTCACTACTGTATCCGCCCCGGTTTTGATAGCGTCCTCAACTCTCATCTGGTTGATTTTTGTAGTACCCGGTTGTTCTTCGATCCACATTAGTCCACCCCCACCACCACAGCAAAAGCTCTCTGATTTTGAACGCTCCATTTCCTCAAGATCTTTATTTATGATTGACTGCAATATCCATCGTGGCTCTTTAAATATTCCATTATAGCGGCCCAAATAGCAAGGATCATGATAAGTAAGTTTTGAGTTTAGCCCTTTAGAGATTCCCAACTTTTTATCCTTTATTAAATTTGCAATGAGTTGTGTATAATGAACCACCTTAAATTCGCCTCCAAAGGCAGGGTATTCATTTTTAATAGTATGATAGCAGTGGGGACAGGTGGTGATAATCTCTTTTATTTCGTAACTTTTAAAAATCTCAATATTCTGTTCCGCCATAATTTGAAATTGAAACTCATTTCCTGCCCTCCGTGCAGGGTCCCCGCAACACGTCTCAGCATCACCTAATACCCCGAAATCGATTCCAGCCCTTTTGAGGAGCCGTGTCATCGCTTGGCTCACCTTGACATTACGCTCGATAAGGGCTCCTGTACAACCTATCCAGAGGAGTGTCCCCACGCGATCTCCTTCGGACAATACCTTTAACTCTAAACCAGCAGTCCAGTCGCCCCTCAGTCTCAATGACTGGGCGCCAGCCCATGGATGTCCCCTCATTTGCATATTTCTTAACATCAATTGGGCACTTTCTGGCATCCTGCTTTGTGAAAGGACAAGATTTCTCCTAAGCTCAATGATCTTACGAATATGTTCTATATTGACTGGACAAAGTTCTTGACAGGCACCGCAGGTAGTGCAGGCCCAGATTTCTTCCTCCGTGACCACCTCCCCGATCATCGTTTTCATTTTTATTTCCGAAGAAGAATCCTGCTTGCCTCCGATCAATTCAGGACCAATCTCAAGTAAATGCTCTTTCAAATTGCGAATGACCTCTCTCGGCGATAGCGATTTCCCTGTAAGTTGAGCAGGACAATTGGCATGGCAACGGCCACACACTGCACAGGAATAAAGATCGAGCAAGTCTTTCCAGGTAAAATCTTGAATCCTCGATGCACCAAAGGTCTCTGTTTCTTCAGGGGAAATAGGCTTGAGTACACCTTTGGGCCCCAAGGGTTTAAAAAATGCATTAACAGAGGAAGCAAGAATATGTAGGTGTTTTGAACGTGGAATATATACCATAAAGCCGAGGATGATGAGGTAATGGAGCCACCAAACACCCAGGTAACCTGATTCCGTGGCCTTTGCTGAAAAACCGCTCTCTTTCAGAAACTTTGCAAGGGTTGCCCCCAAAGGTGGCCAAGAGGCCGAAACGTCACGGGACGCATAATCGAGGCCCTCACCCAAAACATGAAGGGCCATAAGGGAAAAGACAAGAATCAGAATAATGCCGGCCTCAAGCGATGGCTCCAGTCTTTGTGGTCTGATTATGTAACGCCTAATAGCCGCCACAATTAAGGTCAGGATGACTATCACTGCAGCAATATCTAATATAGAAAAGTATGCTGTCTCAAAGGGTGTGCGTTCTATCCATGAAGAGAGACCCAAACCCCCTGCAAGACCAATGAAAATTATGTAACTGATAAGAAACAGACTAAAGCACCAAAATAATAGAGCGTGCCCAATTCCTGCTCGATCCTTTCTTGTAACGGTTTTAAGGGTACACCACTGAGGAATAAGTTCGACCAGCATTGCTTTGATTCTTTGCCCGACATGGTCGAAACGGTTTTCCTTTTTCCCAAGACGTAGGAGGCGAAAAAGTAAATAGGCCCTCCGGAAAAATAAGGAGAAGGCAATGGCAAAAAGAATCCAGAAAATTATATAGCCCGATATTCCTCCATAAGTTATGCTAACAGGCGACACTATGACCTCCTGATGATTTGCCTTTGAACCCTAATCCAGATTCAGTTCTACTTTACACTGATTACACCTTATCGCACCGCGGAATACCTTGTGCCCGCATGAAGGACAGGTATAACGTGCCTCCTCATCTTGAATCCACTTTTCAGTGCCGAACTTACGCCAATAGGGAATCGCCCGTAAGATCACTTTTTTCCCGACAGTCATTGGAAAGTTTTCAATATATTGGCAAGGAAATTGATCGCATTGATGACATCCAATGTAACCTTTCTCCTTCGTACAATTCCTGATCTCACATTGTTGGCAATAGACAAAGGGGTCATCCGATAAACAACCCTTGCATTTTATGTTTTCTATGGAAAGTTTCTCAGCATTTGGAAGCACACCTTTCCCAGGAGTCCCTCCTTTATAAAGATTTAATAACTTTTCCTTAAGTTTGAGATTGTTATCACGATGGGCAATATAGATGGCACAGACCCCACAGTAAAGACCACAGGGAGAAATAAAATCACGATTGATCACCATATCAACTTTCTTTACCCTTTCTTATAAGGACCCTCTTCTCATCAGGGATAGGAGGCGGAGGGGTTTCTCCAATGATCTTTCTCACGGCACTAAATCGAGGAGGACAAACTTCAAGACAGGTTCCACATTTGATACATTTCTCTTGGTCAATGACATGGATCAGGTTCTTCCCACTTAAAATCGCATCCACAGGACATCTTCGGGCACAGGCCATACAGGCCTGACACTTCTCAGGGTCGATATAGTAGTAGGGTAATTCCCGGAATAGGGTTTCGATCTCCTCTTTCATAAACAGATCATTCCACTTTTGTGGATCCCGAATCCGGTTGAACAGTTTCTGTTTTTTAACCATCTTGATGTAAGGAACCAGTTTCGTCACTTCATTGAGTTTGGTCTTTAATTGGTCAGGCTCCAACCCCTCTTTTAGTCCAAGAGGCCCTATCTCCCTAATCTTTTTAGTAAAATCGCTGACTGTCTCTGCAAAACGGGACCCTTCGGCAGATGACATAAATTCAACCCTTAATCGATCCGGGTTTAGACCGATATATTCCATTATTTTTCTACATAAGAGGACCATATTTAGGGCATAGTAATTTCCCTGTGTCACATATTTACATTCATCTAAACGGCAACCCGCAATGTATACCCCATCCATTTGATTATAGAAAGACCTAAGGACAAAGGCCAAATCTACCCTTCCTGTGCACATGACCCTGACCAGTTTGATTTCACTTGGATACTGTAGTCTGGAAACTCCAGCTAAATCAGCAGCCCCGTATCCTCACCAATTGCATACGAAGCCTAATATCTTAGGTTTCACTTTAAGTGCTCTTCCCATCGATATTTCACCTCTAAATGATCACATTCATCATCAAAATAGGTAGACATAGGAGTATTATTTAACTCTCCCCGCTTTATCAATTTGTGCCACCATCTCTTCATCCGTATAATGTTTTAATTGGATCGCCCCTGTTGGGCATAAGGAATTGCATAGGCCATCTCCTTTGCAAAGGACTGGATTGACCCTCGCCTTCTCTCCCTGCCGGGTATCATAAAGACCTATCGCCCCATAGGTACAGGCCTCGACGCAGGCTCCACATCCCATACACTTCCTCTCATCCACCATACAGACGGATCCTGAAATCACAACCGTATCATGGGAAAGAAGTGTCATGACCCTTCCCGCTGCCCCGTAAGCCTGGCTCACGGCCTCGGTAAGCAATTTGGGATATTGAGCCATTCCGCAGAGGTAAACACCATCCTCGCCAAAATCGACAGGCCTCAATTTGACATGGGCCTCTTTGAAGAAACCGTCCTCTCCCAGTAACGCTTTAAAAAGCTGAGAGACTTCTTTGTTCCCATGAGAAGGTATAACGGCTGCGGCCAGGGAAACCAAATCTGTATCAATTTCGAGCCTCTGGCCTAATATAAGATCTGAGACAGTTACCCTTAAAAGATTCTGTCCCCCTTCCTCCACCACTTCAACCTTAGGTGGATCCTCAGGCTCGTAATGGATGAACTTTACCTCCCTCTCACCTGCTAACCTGTAATAGTCTTCATTAAACCCATAGGTTCTCATATCTCGAAAGAGAATATAAATATCCATATTGGGGTTTAACTCTTTTAGTTTGAGAGCATTTTTGATCGACTCACTGCAACAGATTCTCGAACAGTAATTTCTTTCCTCATTTCGACTTCCAACGCACTGGATCATCACAAGACTTTGGCAATTGAGTATTTTTTCATCTCTTCGAGCAATCTTTTCTTCCAACTCTAAGTTGGTCATCACCCGATCATCCTTCCCATAGAGATACTCTGAGGGTTTATATTCCTCAGCACCTGTAGCAATGACCGTGGCCCCGTGTTTAATCTCAATTGCCCCATCGCCTGAAGTGACCTTCGTCACAAAATTTCCCACATAACCTGTCACTTCTGAAATGACTGCCTCTGTAAATACATGGATGAGGGGATGATGATAGACCTTCTTGATAAGATCCTGTAGAAAAGACCCTACATCAACACTATTGAGGAGGTAGTGAATCCTTTTGGCCATCCCCCCGAGTTCTTTCTCCCTTTCGATTAAATAGACCTCATGTCCCTGATTGGCTATGGAGAGGGCACAGGTCATCCCCGCCACCCCTCCTCCTACAACCAGGGCATTCTTATTCACAGGAATTTCATATTCTTGCAATGCCTCTAAACGGAGCGCCCTGGCTAAGGACATCCTAAGTAGGTCTTTTGCCTTTTCTAAGGCCTCTTCTTTATCTCGGGAATGTACCCAGGAACAATGCTCCCTGATATTGGCCATATCTACGAAATATTGATTGATTCCTCCTTCTCTTATGGAATCCCTAAAAGTCGGCTCATGGGTCTTGGGGGTACAGGCAGCAACCACAACCCGATTTAGCCCTTTCTCTCGAATCACATCCATGATCTGCCTGGTAGACTCCGTGGAACAAGAAAAGAGTTGCTCTTGAGAATGAACAACGTGTGGCAGGCCTAATGCATATTCCACCACTGCGGGAACATCAACCACCCTTCCAATGTTTGCTCCACAATGACAGACAAATACGCCAACCTTCGGCTCCTCTTTTGAGACATCCCTTTCCGGGGGATAGACCCTTCTGGTGGTCAGCTTATCTCGTCGATAGTCAAGGAACTGACCGCACTGGGAACTTGCACCACTTGCGGTGAATACCGACTCTGGAATATCGATCGGTCCCCCAAAGGCTCCGCTAACAAAAACTCCAGGTCTACTTGTTTCAACGGGATTAAAAGGATGGGTCTGACAGAATCCATGGGGTTCAAGTTCTATACCTAATCGATCTGCCAAGGCCTTTGCTTGTGCAGGTGGGGTTAATCCAACAGATAAAACGACCATTTCAAACTCTTCGTCTTTCACCCCTTCCTCTGGGGTTGTATATCTTATGACAATGTTTTTCGTCTCTGGAACTTCTCTGACAACGGTTGCATAGCTTCTAATAAACCGAACCCCTGGAAGCGCCTCCGCCCGTTGATAGAATCGTTCAAAATCCTTTCCAAAGGAACGGATGTCATTATGGAAGACAACACACTCTGCGTCTGGATGATGATCTTTGGTTAAAATCACCTGTTTTTGAGTGTAGGTACAGCATACGGACGAGCAGTAAGTATTCCCACCTGGAGTTACCTGTCTTGAACCTACACATTGAATCCAGGCTATTTTATGGGGGTGCCTCAAATCTGAAGTTCTTCGAATCTCCCCCTCATAAGGACCCGTGGAGCTTAAAATCCTTTCGTAGTCCATGCTCGAAATGACATTTGCCATCTTTCCATAGCCGTACTCATTTTTCGCCTTTGGGTCAAAGGGCATGAACCCTAAGGCAAGGACGATGGCTCCAACCTTTATCTCCTCCCTCTCCGGAGTCTGTGTAAAATCAATGGCCTTCTTCTCACAGACCGCTTCACAGATGCGACATTTTTTCTCCTTCAGATAAAGACAGTTTTCATCAATATAAGAGATCAGGGGGATGGCTTGTGAGAAGTAGATGTGAATTGCCTTATTCCTTGAAATCTCTTGATTAAAAGGGTCAGGGATTTTCACAGGGCAGTATTCATTGCATGTCATGCAACCTGTACACTTACTTTCAATCACATACCTGGGCTTCCTAAGCAGTGTAACCCTGAAGTCCCCTGCTTCCCCCTCAATCCTATCCACTTCTGTATAGGAAATTAACTCAATATTTGGATGCCGGCCGACCTCGACCAGTTTGGGCGAAAGGATTCAGATGGAGCATTCATTGGTGGGGAAGGTCTTGTCCAGCTGAGCCATATGACCCCCGATCGATGGGGCGCTGTCCACCATATAAACCTTAAACCCCGAATTACCGAGGTCGAGTGCAGCCTGAACACCGCTGATCCCGCCTCCCACCACCATCACATCACCAAAATTCTTTGTCGCCAGCCTTTTAAAAAATTGTTCCAATCTCTCTTCTTCCACTTCTCTTTAACCTCGTCTCTGATTTTAAACAGGGCTCACTTAACACTAAATCCTGATAACCCCAGCTAACCTCCCCCCGAGTTAGGGAGGGTTAAATCACCTCCTGGACGATCTCCGTAATATCTCTAATCTCAAGGGTTTCATTCTCCTTAAGGAGGGACTTACTATCCTCAAATTGGGTAATACAATATGGGCATGAAGTAACCAACACCTCTGCCCCAGTCTCTATGGCCTGTTTCAATCGAAGATCAGAAAATCTCTCACCCCTTGCGGTCTCCATCCACACCCTGCCCCCTCCCATCCCACAGCAGAGGCTTTTATCCCTTGAATCAGCCATCTCCACCAACTCCAAGCCAGATATCCTTTTTAATACCTCCCGAGGTTCTTCGTAGATGCCATTATGCCTGCCAAGATAACAGGGATCATGATAAGTGACTCTCTTTTTATACTCCCTGTTAATCTCAAGCCTCCCTTCTTGCATTGACTTATATAAGAATTGGGTAATGTGGATGACCTCAAAGGTTGCCTTAAATTCAGGATATTCATTTAGAAAAGTATGATAGCAATGAGGAGAAGTGGTAAGAATCTTCTTCACCCCATGATCGATAAAGGCCTTTATGTTTTCACGGGCCAAGCGTTTGAATAAATCCTCATTGCCAGAACTCCGAACGCTCTCCCCACAGCAATTCTCCTTTGAACCAAGTAGTCCAAAATCAACGCCTACTTTATTTAGAATTTGAGCGGTAGCCTGGGCAACCTTCCTTAGTCTCGGCTCATAACTGGGATAACAGCATGGAAAATATAAAAAATCTGTCCCCTCGGCGAAGGGCTTTATAAAAAGGGACTCTGCCCACTCAGCCCTGTCTTTCTCCTGTCGAAATGGATTCCCCACACTGGCAATGCTTGTCATCGCACTCCGAAGGTTAGGTAGGCTTGCAGGGACTACACCATCTGGCACCAAGATTCTCCTCATAGCCCTCATAACATCGATGATCTTTACCCCCCTTGGACATTGATCAACACAATTTCGACAGGTGGTGCAGAGCCACAGGTCTTCAGACTCAAAAGGGACCAGACCGAATTGGGCCTGATGGATTAACCTTCTAATAAAAAATTTCCTGACCTGATTCCATGGGCAAACTGTTTCGCATTTTCCACATTGATAGCAAAATTTGTTGGCCTCTCCACCCGCCTCTTTAATCCCATCAATGACCACCCTAAAAGGGGTTAGGGGAATAATTTCCATGAGTTTCTACCCTCTTTTCTCATAATGAACCTCTCCTCCCCTCCCCCAAAATAAGGGGAGAAAGGGAGGGTTTACGTTATTCCTTCTGAGACATTCTGGCCATAGCGTCGATGACCTTATCCTTCCCATATTTATCGATAAGGGATTCCAAACCTATTTCCAGTTCATTCAGTTTTAATTCCTCTTCAAACTCCTCCTCTCTTTCCTCGTAAACCAAGGCATCGCTCAGACACCACTGGACGCACATGGGTTCAGAGAGGGGAGGCTCCTCCTCACACATATCGCATTTAAGAGGTAGTTTGGAATCTGGCTCCTTAAAAATGTCCCTCGATGGACAGGAAGCACCACAGAAGGCACAGTCAGAGTACTCCTTTCCATCAAGGATATATTTGTTTCTACCTGCACATTCGGCAGGTGTATACTCACTGGCATAGACAGGAAGGTAGATGTTTTTTAATGGATCAAAAAGGATCCTAATCCGGGATCTGTTTGGATTGTTACTACTATATTTAGGCTTTGCATGAAAAGCAGAACAGATCACCTCGCAGGCCCGGCAACCATTACATTTCTCTACATCTATCTTTATTACCCTTACTTTTCTCTTTTTCTTCTCACTCATCTTGGTTCCACCCTTTTAATTTTATCTCTTTTTTCCCCAATACTACTTGGATGGAGAGGTCTCGTGATTGGTCAGAATGCCCCTTTGTAGAAAGTCCTCCGTCACATAATCTAACCTTAACCGATTCAAATTCTCCTTTGTAGGAATTCCCCTCTCATCCCATCCCTTAAACCGATAATACTCCTCTAAGAGCTTTGCTTCATACTCAGGAAATCTTTTCTTCCAATGATCCTCGGGAGGACGTTCGTCTTCCCTCTTTAAGCCTCTTCTAATATTGACCGCCCGAACTAAGTTTCGATTTCTGCTGGCTATCGTCCACAATTCATTCTCATCTATATCCATCCCGCTTGCATGGGAGATGATAATGGGTAGATTGTGGATGTGATAGGGAGGTTTTATAGGAAAGGATGATAGTCCTGCACAGATTCCAATGGAATCATCGATATAGTGCATGATCTCCTGCCAGTCGACAAGCTCGCAGACTAAATCAATGGTAGGATAAAAGGGAAAAGAAGTTCCAGGTTCTCCCCATTCTAAGATAAATCTTTTAAACCTCTCCTCTTTTCCGGTTGGAATATGAATCCAATCCTTCACAAACTCTTCCCTCTCTTCTCTCATTGAAAATGGCGCCTGGGGAATCTGACCTTCTATCTGGGTGATGTTGATCTTCTCTCCTGTTGACCACATCAGATAGTAGATGGGATTCGTGACTCCCAATTTGATTGGTACCTGTTCATGTTTTTTGATGGTATTGTGATCATAAGCCTCTGCTCCCTTCCCAATCTTTCTTGCTGCCCAGTAAACTCCGTCGGCCAAAACCTCTCCAATGCCTTCCCTCCTTACAATTCTATCGAGGAGCCAGTTAAACCTCCCTTCAATATCCTCAGGCATCCCTTTCAGATCATCATCAGTGAGAATGCCTGCCTCATAAAGTTCCAGAGCAAAGGCCAAAACCTGAGGTGTGGTAAATCCATCAACTCCATAATGTTGAGCCCGGGCAGCAATCTTTAAACCAAATTCGAGGTCATCTACCATAGCAGCCATCGTATAGGTAAGTTTTGAGAAACATTTCATGATGTAAGGGGGATGTCCTGGAAGTTGAATGATTCCTGCACATCGTACAGGGCAATTGTAGCAACTGATTAATCGTCTCCGTGCCTTCTCCAATGCATCTGTCCACATCTTTTCAACTTCTTTGTTCCAGAAGCCTTTTCTTCGATGTCGGGCATGCCCCCATGCAAAACTAATTGTATGCCACTCCTCATCATGTAAGGCCATCTCCTGTGGAGAACCAATTCGGGCTAAGATGGGCGGGACCCCTGGAAGGGGATTATTCAACCTGTGCTCTATGTATTTAAGGATTTCATTGCATTGATCGATCAGTTCATTGGGTCGCGCAATATTGAGGTCTTTCGTTCCTCGAACCGCTATGGCCTTTAACTTTTTGTCTCCCATAATTGCCCCTAATCCCAATCGACTTGCACTTCCTCGGTGGGTCTCGATAGAGGCAAAATAGACTCTATTCTCTCCAGCAAGCCCAATTGCCATCACCTGAGCCCTGGGTTCTTTCAATTCCTCTTTAATCATCTCAGCGGTCTCATAGGTGCTTTTACCCTGAAGGTGGGTCGCATCCCTTATCTCCACTTTATCATTATTTATCCAAAGGTAGACCCATTGGGGAGATTTCCCACGAATAATGACCTTATCATAACCTGCGAATTTCAACTCGGGTGCCCAAAATCCTCCCACCATAGAGAATGCCATCAACAGGGTCTGTGGAGAAATGGAAGATATAATGGTCCGATTAGCCCCGGGCACTGGAGTACCACCTAATAGGCCACTGCTAAAGATCAGGAGGTTATCCGGAGAAAAGGGGCCTATCTCTGGAGAAACCCTGTCCCATAATATTTTTGCATTTGTCCCAAGACCTCCCAAATATAGTTCAGTCATCCGCTGATCAGTGCTGACTCGCTCAATACTTCCCTTAGAGAGGTCAACCTCTAAGTTATACCCAGTCTCTGCATACCTCATCTTTTTCTCCCTATAAAACTTGTGAATATTTACACTTGTCTTTATATAACAAAATTTTGGTCTTTATCTCAAGAAAAAAATATATTGTACCAAAAATTTTTTCCAAAATATAAAATCTCATAAAATTTCAATAAGTTAACCCGAAAAAGATTCAATCCAAATGTTTCCTTAGATTGATAAAAGGAGAACGGTCAAACCCTATAGCCTTGAAAAAGGAGAGCATATCCCCTGCATCCCAGCGAACAGAAGTATGGATATCACGAATTCCCTCTTTTTTAAAAAAAGAAAAAAGTTTTTCTGCTAAGGCTCTACCAATTCCAATTCCCATGTATCTCGGGTGAACTCCCACCACTTCTATCCAACCGCTGTGCTCTAGACCAAATCCCTCTCCTTTAATCTCTCCTATAATAAATCCTACCACCTGACCATCCTTTAAAGCGACAAAACCTATTTCTCCCTGTTTTTTAAGATGATCTTTTACCATCTGGACCCACTTTTTGGAGACCCTTTTCTGTAAAATAGACTCCTGAATGGAGATGATCTCAGAAACATCTTCAATTCTAATCTTTCTGATTTTGATCTCTCTTTTCATTCCATTCTCAGTCTATTCGAATGATCTTCACGCGTTTCCCCACCCACTCTGGAGGAAGGTAAACCCGGCCACTATTTCCGCTCAGTTTAACCTCCTTTTCGATCATCTCCTCCCCGTAGACCTCAAATTTAGACTTATTCTGTATCTGCATCGGAGGGAGGAGATCAAACCTGGGGTCTTTTTTTCGGGCCATATACTCTTCAAAATAGTTGCAAATTAACTATTAAATAATCACATTATATTTATAATATAGTATAAAAATGTTGTCAAGTTAAAATTTGGGGACCTCTGAAATAGTATTTAAAACGAATTTTCAGATCTTGTTCAAATCCTTATCGATTTTCGCTGAATCGAAACCTCCCTCCCCTGAATCTTGAGTCCGAGAAACTCCCTTGGTAAATCCTCTCTTGTTTCTATGGAGACCCTGCTAAGTCTAAACTCCTTCTTAAGTTTCAGGAGATTTTCGTTTTTCTGGCCCCTTAAATTTGATACCTCCTTAGTGCTACAAAAGAAGATGGCCTCTTGCCCTTTTGGAAAATCTTGAAGAAGAATCTTGGCCATATCATAAAAAATAGCAGACTCAATCAGTTGACGAAGTGCAGGGTGATAGGGGCCAGCAAGGAGGTATTCTTCCAGTTCTCTGGTTGGCTGAAGACCTATCCTTGCCACAGGAATGGACTCTCTCTCTAACCGGAGGAGTCCATACTTAAGCCAATCAATCGCCTCTCTCAAGGAAAGGGGATTGTAGTCTCCTGCTCTCCATAAATTTTCCAGGGGGGCACCTCTCAATACCAGTGTAGGGTGAATTCTCACAAAATCAGGTCTAAGTTCAACGGCTCTTTCAACGCTCTGGAAGAAACGAGAACGATCCTCCCCAGGAAGGCCAACCATCAGATGGAGACCAACCTCAAATCCACATGCCCTCAATTCTGAAATGGCAAAAAAGGTCTCTTTTGCCGAATGTCCCCTCATTGAATGGAACAAAATCTCGTCAACCAGGGATTGGGCCCCTACCTCAACCGTCTTAACCCCATACTGTTTAAGAAGTGAGAGAATCCCTTTATCCAAGGTATCAGGCCGAGTAGATATCCGGATTGAATCTACCTTTCCTGATAAGAGAAATGGCTGGACTTCCTCGAGATAGAGTTCCTGGTCTTCTCTCTTTATCGCAGTGAAACTTCCACCATAAAAAGCAACCTGTCTCATCTTATTTCTACTATATGGAGAAAATGTCTGTAATGATTTTTCAATAAACTTCTTAACAGATGAGGGAGGAGGAATCTCCTTGGCTACAGCCTTCTGGTTGCAGAAGAGACATTGCCTCGGGCAACCCAGATGTGGAAGGAAAATGGGAATGATCAAGTGTGAGTTAGGTTCCATTTAAATTTGAGATTGATTAGGCTTAAAAGATTTTATTCAATTGATCTATGGCATTTTTTGCTGCTTCCTGCTCAGCATCCTTCTTGTTTCCTCCCCACCCAACTCCCTTTACCTCTCCCCCAATGATCACTGAGGCCTTAAATCGTTTTTCATGTTCAGGTCCGATTTCCCTCAGAACCTTATATTGAGGAGAGAAACCATAAGACTTCTGAGTATATTCCTGGAGAAGGCTTTTATAATCATCAAAGAGGCAGGGGGCGATCTCTCCCTCAAGGTAGGGTGCAAAATGTGATCGAATGATATCCAGGGCCTGATCGAATCCAGAATCCATGAAGATAGCCCCGATCAATGCCTCATAGGCATTTGCCAGAATGGAAGATTTCTTAACCACTTCATTTAAACGTTCTCCTTTCCCGAGGAGAAGATATTCTTCAATATGGAGTTTCTTAGAAACCTGAACTAATGTGCTCTTTTTAACAAGGGATGCCCTCTTTTTTGAAAGGATACCCTCAGGGGCTTCAGGAAATTTGAGAATGAGTAGCTGGCCTATCGCAAGATTAAGCACAGCGTCCCCAAGAAATTCCAGAACCTCATTGGACTCTTTTGGAGAGAGGGTGGACTCATTGATGTGAGAGCTATGGGTAAGTGCCTTTTCAAGTAAACGGATATCTTTAAAAGAATATCCAAGGTGTTTCTCCACTACCTTTAAGGCCTCCCATCTTTTTTCATCCATGTTCTATCACCCTTCCAATTAAGCCCTTCTCGCCCTCACCCGTGATCCATACCTTCAATTCTCGATTAATCCACGCAGGAGGCGTCTCTCTTTCATTGTATAAATCCAGAAGGACAGGAATATAGTTTCTTGAGATCCCTATCCACTTACCGGTCTTCTTG
>JBBIRM010000006.1:0-51824 GCA_037441765.1 Deltaproteobacteria bacterium
ATAAAACTCTTAATGAGGGTTGGCAAGCCACAAGGGCTTGCCCTACGAGAAATGAAACGAATCTAAAAGGTAGGGCAAGGGCTTGTCCCTTGCCTCATTTGGTTTTATTTCTTATATCGGATTACGACACTGTCTAAAGCAGGAGGAGGTTTAGGGCGCCCCTTTGACAATGGGGAAAAAGCTATCTCCTCCCTTTAACAAAGGGAGGTTGGGAGGGATTTTACAAAGATTTTCAATCTACTAAGATGTTACATTTTAAATACTTTTTCATTGTTTTAGGGAAGAAGTTATGCTATTTTAATTTTATTCCAATCCGGTATTAAAATCATTATTAGAGAGAGGAACAAATGCTTCCAATATATGGTAAAATTTATAAATTTGAACTTCCCATTCCTTTCCCTCTAAATACCACCAATGTCTTCTTTATCGATGAGTCTCCAAGAACTCTTATTGATACAGGGATCAAAACAGAGGCTTCTTTCGAGACCTTAAAAAAAGGACTCGAAAAGATTGGTTTCGGCCTTGAATCTATCGAGCGTATCCTAATTACACATGGCCATATTGACCACTATGGCCAAGCAAAAAGACTGTTTTCAATCTCAGGGGCCTCCATCTATATTCATCCAAAAGAATATGGAAGAATTAGGTCCATCATCCATTCCCTTGGTTATTTAAGGTCACTCCTGATAAGGAATGGAGCCCCAGAAGTATTGGTGAAGGAGACAATCCAATATATCGAGTCTGCACAGAACCTGGCTGATCCTCTGGAGGATGCCTTTTTCCTAAATGATGGGGATTCTATCTCCTTTAAATCGATGACATTGAAAGCCATCCACTGTCCGGGTCATAGCCCAGGCCTTCTCTGTTTTTATTGGCCTGAGAAAAGGATTCTATTCACCGGTGATCACCTCCTTAAGGAAATTACCCCTAACCCTGTCCTATATGTTCCAGAATATAGAGCACCTTTCCGCTACCCAAGTTTGAGAGATTATTTAGAGTCATTGGGAAAAATAGACCAAATGGATATCTCACTTCTCCTTCCCGGCCATGGAGAGGAAATCTCCGATGTTAAAGGTTTGATAAAAAAAATATTATCCCACCACAAAGAGAGAATGGAACGTGTTCTTTCTTGCCTATCCAAAAGTGAAAAGACTTCCTTTGAAATCGCTCTGGATCTATTCCCTGATGTTTCTCCTTTTGAAATCTTCTTAGGAATCTCTGAAGCGGTTGGCCACCTGGATATCCTGAGAGAGAAAGGATTGGTCAAGGTTACAGAAAAAGAGGGAAAGGACTATTATTCTCTGGAAACTTGATGGACTCCCAAAGTTGTTGTAAAAAGGTTATTTAAAAATCTTTTAAATTCTCGTTGATTGATTTATTCCAATTTAGTAAACTCATTTAGGAATTACACAATACGTATTTCGGTCGGAACTTGTTTCCCATAAATGTTAAAAGATGGACAAAAAACAGAGGGCTAAATTAGAAAAAGCTCTTACCATCTACTGATATCTCGATTGGACTTGCTAAAAAACTCGATTTCTTGAACATCTCCTACAAGAAGAGCTTTCGAGAGAA
Source organism: Deltaproteobacteria bacterium (assembly GCA_037441765.1). Lineage (GTDB taxonomy): Bacteria > Desulfobacterota > BSN033 > BSN033 > UBA1163 > JBBIRM01. Next base: position 1,576 of record JBBIRM010000006.1, read on the forward strand.
AACGAGGAGGTCACAAGATTCTATAGAGCCTTTCAAGAAGAACTTATTGAAACTCTGACAAAACAGAGATTTGCTGACAATATAATGAATCATCATGGATAAATATAGAAAATCCATTCGATTGAGAAATTATGATTATTCCCAACCCGGAGGTTATTTTGTAACCATTTGTACGAATAATATAGAGTTTTAATTTGAAAAGTTGCCCGAATTAAAGCATATTGTCCAGAACCAATGGAAGGGATTGGGAAAGAGATATTTGGAAATTGAATTGGATGAATTTATCGTTATGCCAAACCATATACATGGAATAATATTCATTGTAGGGGTAATTCATGAATTACCCCTACAACAACGACGTAAGATGCTTTTACCCAAGGTAATCGGATATTTTAAAATGAATACTGCCAAACTGATTAACCAAATGATAAACAGGTCAGGTCCCTTCTGGCAGCCTAATTATTATGAGCATATCATTCGTAACGAAAAGGAATTATCTCGAATTAGGGAATATATTCAGAATAATCCCTTAAAATGGGATTTGGATAGGGAGAACCCAATGTCAAAAAATTTCAATTTAGACCACGATACCTATTGGAAAGAAGTTTATGGATAATTGAAAGAGGTTATTGTGGCATGAACCAAAAGAAACTTGCCAAAGTCTATTATGCTGACGTCTGGGGGCCAAGAGAGGAGAAATACAATTATCTCTTCGGAAATGATGTTCGAACAACCAAATGGCAAAAACTTGAACCCACTCCTCCTTATTACTTCTTTGTCCCAAAAGATTTTGCGTTACAAGTTGAATATGAAGAATTCTGGAAAGTAACGGAGATTTTTAAAGAGTGGTCCAGCGGAGTGAAAACCCATCGAGATCATTTCGCGGTCGGTTTTACAAAGGAAGAAGTTGTCTAGAGAATAAGGGTTTTTACAGGGAAATTGCCCGACGATTTAGTTGCTCGAAGTTTAGATCTCAAGGATACAGGAACTTGGAAATTGTCCGAGGTCAGACAAAAAATTAAAACCCAAAAACCAGAAGGTAAAATTTATCCTTATGTATACCGACCTTTTGATACCCGGTGGATTTGCTATGAATCATTATTAATAGAGAGAGATAGATATCCATTTATGGGACATTTACTTAAAGAAAACATATCTCTTGTTACAACAAGGATATTATCTGCGCCACCTTTCTTTCATACTTTCATTTCAAATTTCCTATCAGATATTTGTCTAATTTCATTAAAAACTAAAGAAACTTCTTACTTTTTCCCTCTCTACCTCTATCCTGATGAACCTGTAGGGGCAATTCATGATTCCGTAGGGGTAATTCATGAATTACCCCTACAAACAAACCGAATCCCCAATTTCACCTCTGAATTTTTTCAGGCAATCAAAACATCACTTGGTTTGGAACAAACCCCAGAGGAGATTTTTTACTACATCTATGCTGTCCTTTATTCGCCAACCTACCGAAAGCGCTATGAGGAATTTCTCAAAATAGATTTTCCAAGAGTTCCGTTGCCGACAAATCAGGAGGCCTTCAGGAAATTAAGCAATCTCGGAAAGGAGCTTGTAGAACTTCATTTGCTTAAGCATCCTGATCTTGATAAGACCGAGGTTGGTTTCCCAAAAAGCGGTTCTAACATGGTTGAAAAGATTATACCTGTTGGGATAGATGATAATCTGTCCATCTATATAAACAAAGATCAGTATTTTGAAGGTCCCAAAAGAGGTTTGGGAATACAGAATTGGTGCCTACCAGGTGATGGAAAAATATCTGAAGGACAGAAAAGGTCGAAAACTTTCCCTCGACGAGATTAACCATTACATGAAAGTAGCAAAAGCCATCCAATTAACAATTGAATTTCAGGAAAAGATTGACGATGTTTTCCAAAAAAGTCACCCAATTTAGTCACTGATTTTATGCTGCCCGAATCCATGACCTATTACAGTATTGGGCCATTCTTTGGTTTTTCCACCAATTTGGTCATGGCCTTCCTCTGTCTTTTGGTTTTAATCCTATATCGCCACTACCGACCTCTCCGTAGCCTCTTTCTCTTCTACCTCTTTTCAACTCTTTTCTTCCTTGGTGGGATGATCTATGGTCTTCAGAGGTCAACAGAAACGATCCTTATTGGATATCGAATCGACCTGTCAGCCTTAAGCCTGTTGCCCACATGCTGGGCCTGGTTTGTCTCGGCCCTCTTTAATAATAAGCCCGACTGGAAGGTCTGGAGCATTACTCTATTGAGCCTCCTTTTTTCTATCTCTGCCCTTTTTGCTCAAGGACCTTGGTTTATAGGCCTCCCCCTTGAATCCCATCTTGTCGATCCCAATATCCTGAGACCCCAATCCATACTACTTAAGCCCATTATCTACTCTTTCTGTTTCATCACAGGACTCTATTACTCTCTTATGACCATCGTCAAATTGTTCCGGGCCAAAGAACAGAGACCCATTTATCTCCTTCCTCTTAGTTTCGGACTGTTGCTCTGGTTCTTTGGTGGGATCCATGATGCACTCCGCTCCATTGGGATCAGTTTCATCCTGAAACAGCAGGTCTTGTGGGCAACCTCCTATGGTCTCTCCATTTCCTTGACCCTTGCTGTTGTTCTCCATTTCCGCTCCCTTGAGATGGCCATTCGTCAGGCACGCGATACATTTGAGAAATTTGTCCCTCCAGCCTATCTCAATCGAATTGCTACTAAAGGAATTGGGTCAATCCGTCTCGGGGAGGCTGATCAACAGGAGGTGGCCATTCTTTGTTGCGATATTCGAGGATTTACAACCCTCTCGGAGCGTGTGAGTCCTGGGGATCTAATCGCACTGGTCAACCAATTCTATGAACGAATTGCAATGGGAGTCAAGGCAAAAGAGGGGATCATTGATAAGTTCCTTGGAGATGCCATTTTATGCCTTTTCGAGGGTAGGGATTCGGCCAATCGGGCAATGGCCTGTGGGGTAGAGATGCTCCGTCTCACCCGGGCATTTAACCACTTATCAAACAACCCTGACGATCGATCGATCCAGATAGGCATTGGCCTTCATGCGGGGCCTGTCATTCTTGGCACCATTGGTTCTTCTGAAAGGATGGACTCTACGGTATTAGGTCTTACTGTTAATGTGGCCAAACGCATTGAAGAGGCAACAAAATCTCTTAATGTTTCATTTCTCACTTCGGAGGAGGTAATAAAAAAACTTCCAGTGACCCACTCCCATCTGCTAAGGCCCCTCGGCCAGATCTGGTTCAAAGGTTGTTCCAAGGCATTAAGGATGTTTGAAGTCTATGATGGGGATCCACCTGAAATAAGAAGGCTCAAGGACCAAATGCTTCCCCTCATCGCTGAAGGATTTCAATTGATCGAAAATGGCCAATTTCCTTCAGCCCTTCAAAAATTTCAGGAGGCCCACTACCTTTTCCCGAATGATACTCCCCTAAGGCTTCTGATCTCTTCCCTTAATCACATTTTGGATAGTGGGGAGGCTAAAAGCCCTCTTGCCCTACTCGATTTAAGATAAGAGAGGAGAGGAAAAGGTTTTATTGAACCGTCTCCCCTGGTTTTAATATTAGGACTTTAGTCTGGGGGACGTCTTTCATCAATTTTAAAAATTCTTCCGAAGTCCCTGTCAGCACTGGAAATGTTCCGTAATGCATGGGGATTACAAACCTTGATCCAAGAAGTCTCGCTGCATAGGTGGCCTCTCTTGGATCCATTGTGTAATGGCTTCCGATAGGTAAGAGCGAAAGTTCAGGTTTGTAGAGTTCGCCTATAATCTTCATATCAGCAAAGACACCTGTATCTCCAGCATGGTAGATGGTGAAGCCATTTTCAAACCTGACTACAAAACCTGCTGGATCCCCTAAATAAATGTCTCTGTCCCCTTCTGTAATACTTGAACTGTGAATGGCATGAACCATTGTGATGGCAATCCCATTAGAGGTATAGGTTCCTCCCTTGTTCATCCCGATGACATTCTTAACGCCTTTTCTTGAAAGGTATCTTCCCAACTCAGGCATCGCTATCACCTTTGCATTCGTCTTCCCTGCAATGGTAATGGTGTCCCCTAAATGATCTGCGTGGCCATGGGTAACCAGAATTAGATCGGCCTTCTCAACCGTTTTCAATTCGGCTGGAGTTTTTGGATTTCCACTAAGAAAGGGATCAATGTAAAGGATGACTCCCTTGGGAGAAACCAGTTTGAATGCCGCATGGCCCAAGTAGGTTATCTTCACTCCCTTACCGATCTCTTGACCCCACACTGGGAATAAAGAAACAAAAAACAAAAATAAAATGGTGGAAAGATTCGTAAGGAAAGACTGCATGACCAATACCCCCTTTCTGCTCAGTTTTTTACCCCTTTTTTCCCATTAAATGTTTCGCCTTCCAAAAAAGGTTTGATAGGTCACAGAGCCTCCTCCCCCAGAAGGGTTTGGAGGATCGCCTCGCATTTGAATGAATGAAACAAAAGTGGTTACATCGAATCTTATGGATGGCCTTTTCAAAACCCTTCTCATCTTTTTCATCATTAAAATAATTTGGAATCCAGTATCCTAAGGAGGAGAAGGTGTTCTCCTCTCCAGAATGGTAATGGTAGAAATCCATAAAACTTCGAAGGGAAGTCTGAATACCAAATTTTTCTGTGTCAAGATACCATGGAGAGCCAGGCTCCATCTCGATGGTAAAGGTCCTTATCCCTTTCACGTTCGGGTACCTGGCACGGATCTCCTTTTGCAATCTGATCGTCTCTTGAAGACCCTCCTCTCCTTCAAAAGGAACGCCGAGGGTAAAGAAGACATCCCCATAGACCTGATGTTCTTTCATTTGATCAAGAGATGCCATCAAGGCTTGATTGGTATAAGCGTATCCTTTATGAATCTTTCTTACACGTTCGTCTCCCACATCCGGAGAAATGGAAATGAGTGACTTTGGTCCAGGAAAAGTTTCTTTAAAAGATCTGATAAACTCTGCAGTCGGCAATCCAAAGGATTCGAAGAAACATTCCATCTTGATCTTCTCTCTGCGAATCCGAGAAAAGAGATCGAGGTAATATTCAGGCTCTTGGGGAAAGGGATCGAAACAGATATGAAAGGTCTCATAACCATATGCAACCGCCTCTTGGATGGACTGGAGGACCTCTTCCACTCCCCTGAAAGTGACCTCTTTTCTTCCTGTAATGGTTCTCTGAGAAGGGATATTTCCACTACACCAGGTACATTGGACAGGGCAACCCCTGCCCACCGTGAGATGGTATATGGGGGATTTAAGAGAGAACATCCAGAAATTCTTCTCTTTAGAAACTCCTTTGACATAAAATGGCTGGCCAATGAAGCGGATGTAGATAGAGTAATTTTTTAATAATGGAAAGTTATTGAATGAAAGGTTGTTGAGATCCTTCTCCGAGGCCACATAGGAAAGGGGGTTTATGAAAACTCTTCCTTTTCTTCTCCAGGTGAGATTGGGAATAGAATAGAGGTCTTCTTTTCCAAAAAGGATGGCATTTGCCAACTCCAAAATGGGAACCTCTGCTTCTCCTCGAATGATCCCATCTACCGTGTCAAAGTTTCGCATGATCTCTTCGTGGAAAAAACTGGCGGTGAACCCTCCTAAGAGAATGTAGATCTGGGGAAATGTAGTTTTAATCTGCTTAACCACCTCCATCACATCAAAACTCTGATGATGCCAGTGAAGATCAAGAGCAACGATCCTTGGGTTTATTTTCCGGATATAATCGATGATAGAAAATCTTGGGTCTTCGATCCATTCCAGACCAAGATGGACAACCTGGGTTGAGATTTGTTGGCGCTGGAGAAGGTCGGCCAAACCAAGAAGTCCCATTGGTAGGAAGTTAATCCAGATGAATTGATCAATAGGCCGATAGTAGTTGTTAAATTTGGGGACGTGGAGGAACAAAAAATCCACTCTTTCCATTACCGAAATTGTAAAATGTCAATGTGAAGGATTTCAACCCCAGCCCCGATTTGCCAAGGTGCAGACTGCATAGAGAATAGCGTAATCTGTATAATGAATAACTATCAAATGGCTCTACACTTTATGCAATTTTTGAAGGATGGTTCTTACAGCAAAGAGTCCAGAAAGGCTGGCCCCCACAATACTGTGAGAGGGTCTGCTGTAATGTCCGACCTGAAAGAGGCCTGGGATAGGTGTCTGATGGGGAGGCCTTGAAATTCCCATCTGCCTGGGGGTTGAGGCCAGGCCATACATCGCTCCCCTTTCATTTCCGGTATATCGTTCTAAGGTTAATGGAGTGGCCGCCTCATAAAAAAGAAGATGGTTACTCAGCCCTGGAAAAAGTCTCGATTCTAATTGTTTAAGCACCATCTGTGAGAATTCTTCTTTGAGATTTCGATAGGTTTCAGGATCGCCCTTACCCCACCGATCTCTATAGTGGTAAGGAGCCGTTACAATCACTTTCAGAAGGTGTTGACCTTCTGGTGCTAATGAAGGATCCAGGAGCGTTGGAATGGATAAAATCATAGTGGGGTTTTTTGGGATATCTCCCCTTCGAAGCATCCGGTCCTCTTCCTCCAGATCGGATAGAGCACGGAGATAGGTAAAATAAGGAATGCTCCCCTTCTTTAAATCTAAATCTGTTCCAAGGTAGAGAATGAAACAGGAATGAGAATATTCCCAGTCTCTCATCCTCTTTATCATAGTGTTTTTAAATTCACCAGGAAGCATTCTCATTAAATGGTTTGGGTTGATATTGGAGAGGATCAACGGGGACTGATAAAAATCTCCATCCAGAGTCTCGATCCCTTCGACCCTCCCATCCTTGATCAATATTTTACTGACTTCTTTCCGGAGAATAATCTCTCCGCCTGCATTTAAAAAGGAGTCCAAAAAGGCTTTAGAAATCCCTCCCATCCCTCCTTTCGGATAAAAGACCCCTTCCATCAAGGCCTTGCTTATCAAGATGGCAACGAATAGAAAAGAGGTTCTTGAAGGTGGTTCTGTAATGGGAAGGGTATGAAGGGCCATCTTGACTTCACCTCCCCTAAAAAGACCATTTAGAATGGTCTGGTGGGTGGTCCGATGGTAGCGAAGAAGATTTGGGCAATAGAATGGAAATAGAATACTTTTCACCAATCCCTTTTCAGAATAATATTTTAATTCTTTGCCGATTTGTTGGACAAGTTTGAAATATCTCCTCAATCCCTTTTCCTCTTCGGGAAAGAGTTGAAGGAGACTATCTATATAAGGCTGAAACCCTCCCTGTCTTAGATGAACCTCAAAACCCGGATAGATATTCCGAATGTGATGGATTGGAATGAAGTCAACCTCATTTTGTATACCAACCTCCTTAAGGATCTCAGAAAACTCGCCACCTTCCTGGCATCCACCTATAAAGGCCCCTGTTGCATCGATGGTGAATCCATTCCTTTTAAAGGAGACTACATAGCCTCCTACCTGTTTCTCTTTTTCGAAGATAAGGACCCTAAACCCATTTCTTGCAAGAAGAGCTCCAGAAGTAAGTCCTCCCATCCCAGCACCAATGACGAGGGCATCGTATATTTTAGCCTTTGCCATTTGTCCCTTTCAAGAGAATTAAGATTGTAGGTAGAAAAAAGAGGGCAGTGACCAGGCAGAATCCCATCCCAAATATTGTCGCCCATCCCATTGTAGAGACGGCCTGATATCGTGCTGTGGCAAGGGAGCCGAACCCGAGCATCGTGGTTAAGGAACAAAGCACCATAGCCCTTCCCGTGGTGCGAAGGGCATTGCCTGGATCTTTTCTTCCTCCCTCCAAATATCGGTGCATCAAGTGGATACTGTTATCAATGCCCATTCCGATGATCATGGGGATGATGACTGCATTGATAAAGTTAATCTTTATCCCGAGGAGGGAAATCGTCCCGACCATCCACAAAAGACCCATGGTAAGGGGTGAAAGGATTAAAAGCGTTATCCTCCAATTTCGAAAATGGAGGGTGACAATCAAAAAAACTATAAAGAAGGCAACGGGGGTGAGAAGGTAGAGGTCTTCTCTCACAATCCTCAGGATCTCCAATTCTACCCTTTGGGGGCCTGTAATCGAAACTCCTGAAACTTCCTTCTCCAATTGGTCAAAAGATACTTCCCCTTTCCTATAATAAATATGTGAGATAAATCTGTAACTCCCATCCTTTTTAGTAACGAAAGGCTCGATCACCTTCTTAAAAGGTCCTTGTTGAAGAGAGGCAAATAGGATCTCAGGAGGGTAGAGCCTTTCATTACCTCTTCTTAATTCATCAATTCTCTGAATCACCGTTTGGAATTCACCCACCTCAAACCCATTCTCCCTTAGGGCCTTTATGAAATTCTTCTTTACTCCTTCAAGATCGATCAACTCTCGAATGGCCATGGCAACCCTTTTCTGCTTTTCGAGGGAAGGGATTAATTTTGAAAGGGAATGGTAGGAGTCGATCTTTCCTTCTCTCTGATATTTCTCCAAAACCCTGACCCATTCTTCCTCTTTCAGAAGGAGGTCTCGGAATTCTTTCCCCTCGTGAATCGAAATCCCCTCCAACTTCCTTCCTCCAAAAGCCTTTGCCATTTGATCAAAGACTTCAATGGGTGGAATATCCTTTGGCCTAAGGTTTCTGAAATCTTTTTCTACCTCAATGTCAAAGCAAAGAAGGCTGAATAAGACGGTTACCCCAATAAATCCTATAAAAATGGGGAGGGGGTGTTTTTCAATCAATGTGGAGGTATATTTGAAACTTAAAATCTTGATGTATGAGTATGGATAGGGTTTCTTTCTTTGATCCATCAGGACAAGAAACGAAGGGAGGACGAAATAGATACAGAGGAGTGAGCATAATAAACCGATGGCCACAAGAAAAGCCAGTTCTGTAATCCCCCTGACTCGTGAGAAGAAGAGGACGATAAAGGCGAAAATCGTTGTGAAGGCCCCCGTCCATATTCCAGATCCAGTTTCTGTAAGGGCGATCTCAATGGCGCAGGAGATATTCTTCCCTGAAGCCCTTTCCTGGTGATATCGATCGTAGAGGTGGATAGCAAAGTCAATGCCAAGGCCTACCAGTATTGCAGCAAAAGCAATGGTTAGGATATTTAGGCTTCTCAGGGTAAGAGATGCAATTCCCATCGTTAACTGGATTCCTCCAAAGAGCGGAAGGCCAATGATAAGGAAGGTAATCCATCTTCTGAAAACATAAAAGAATAGGATTAGAACGAGGACAAGCGAGATCAAGAACGAACTCTGCATATCGAATCGGAGAACCTCTGCCTCGGCTGTAGCAATGGGATGCGCACCCGTCAGATAAATCTTTGTGGAACTTTCCTTTTGAGGCAAAATGGTTTTATCAAACTCCTCCATCAATGACTTTGAAAATCGAAGGTCAGTGGCAGGTTGGCTGGGCTCTGTGATGATGAGAAGGGATTTCTGGTCTTTGGAGAGAAAAAAGTTGCTTGTCTCATCAAATTCCATTCCCTTCATCCCTTCTTTCCATTTCTCTATGAAGAGCCATCGCAGTTCGAAGGGATCCGTTTGAATCAAGTCTTTCATCACAAAGGAGGCATGGCTAACCAGGATCTTCTTGTTTTTTTTAATTTGCCGGGATATCTCTTCCTCTGTCCATTTCTTTTTTAACTTTTCAATATCCTCCTCGTTAAGAAAGAGATAGGGATGGGAGAGAAAGAGAGCAAATACGGGTTTGGCTTTTTCAAAATCCTCTTCCTCCACTTTTTGGAATCGGATGCTTCGAAATGCCTTCTCTCCATTTACCTCCATCCCCTTCAGTTTTTTGACAATGGTTTTACCCGAGTCGATCAACTTTTTAGGTTCGGCCCCTTCCTTATTCTCCAAAAGGATAAAGAGAAGGTCAAAGGCACCAGTCTCCTTAAGGTTCTCCATATAGAGTTTGATGGGTCCTTTTTCAGCAGGGAAAAGTTTTAGGAAGTCAGGATCAAATCTCAGCCTTCCAGTTACAAAAAAGGCCAACCCAAAGAAGATGAAAAAGATGAGAAGAACTTTTCTTTGATGATATAGACAGAGATAAGCAATCCCATGGAGCAATTGTTTTCGCATAATTGAAACAGATTATAACAGATTCCCCTTTCTCTTCCATGCCTTTTTAAATCCTAAATTCAAGGGGGCAAAGATCTGAAAGGAACGGTGAATTTTGGAAAGTCTTCTGAATATAGAACTCCATGATAGAAATGAGGAGTTGAGCCATTCAAAACCCTCCTGTAGCCTTTCAGGACTCATCCCTTTTGGAAGAAAGGTGACATGTTCCATATCATAGAGATCCCATTGATTTGTTAGAATTCTATTTTCTTTTCCCAGCCTTTCTCTAAGTGGGGTCCCTGGATAAGGTGTGAGAATTGGAAAGAGCGCACCATCTATCCTTGTCTGGTGGCAGAAATTGAGAATCTTTTCAAAAGACTCCGGTGTATCATGGTCATAACCTAAGATAAAAGAGGCAAAAATCCCAATCCCATTCTCATGGAACCTCTTTACTGCTTCCTGAGGAGATATTCTTAAATTTGTCTTTTTCCCCATCAGGGTGAGGTTCTCATAGGTGAGGGATTCAAATCCAACAAATAGGGCTATACAGCCGCTTTTAGAAGCAAGGCTTAGTAACTCATCATCATTTGCAAGATCAATTGGGGCATGGCTTGCCCATTTGAATTTTAAGGATATCATCTCCTTAAATAGGGTTTTTGCATAGGAACGATTTCCAATAAGATTATCATCCACGAGAAAGAGAAAGACGCTCTCCTTTCTCAATGCCTCCAACTCATCGATGACAAGTTGGATGGGCCTTGTCCGGTAACTTCTACCGAAGAAGGAGGAGATGGAGCAGAATTCGCATTGAAAAGGACAGCCCCGAGTTGTCTGAATTGTATTGGTAAAGAGGTAGCCTTTTCCTTTAACCAGATCCCTTCTTGGAGTTTTGACTTCAGAAAGGGAAACGAGGCTATCGTCTTTATAAATTCTTTTTAACTTGGACTCCTTAAAATCTTTAACAACCTCTTTCCAGATAAGATCTCCTTCTCCAATGACAACAGAATCTGCGTGATCAAGGGTCTCATCAGGTAGATGGGAGACGTGGAACCCTCCAAGAACAACCTTTTTCCCTCTCCTCCTGAACCCATCGGCAATCTCATAGGCTCTTGGAGCCTGAGGGGTCATGACGGTTATTCCTACCAAATCCGCTTCGGTATCGAAATTAAGTTTTTCAATATTTTCATCAATGATGGATACCTCAACATCCTCAGGGCTCTGTGAGGCTAAAGTAAGGAGGCTTAATGGTGGAAATTTAAATTGAATCTCCCCCCAGAGAGTTGATTGAGGCCACCCAGGCACAATATAAACCACTTTCATGAAGGTCTCTCTTCCAATAGGGATTTGAGGCGTTTGAGGGCGATCTCGGTTAGTTCGTTATGTTTTTTCTCTCCACCTAAGAGTGACCATCCGATTCTGTAAATCCATCGCCTTATCTGATAGATGAGGGTGTGAGTTACCTCTGTTCCGAGTTCATTCTTTTTTAGATCCCAGATTTCAATCCCCCCTTCAAAAAATCCGTTTAAAAACCGATAGACAATCCGATGGGGTCTCTCTAAGAGAATCACCTCTGAATCCCATTCCGGCCCAATTCTGAATTTAATGTTGAAATGGAATTTTGTTCCTATGCTGATCTCACCAGGCGTCATCTTCTCAATAATAATCTCCTCAAGAGGAACCCAGTGTTTAAATTGATTAAAATCTGTAAGAAAATCATATGTTGCCTCTGGTTCTTTCTGAATTAAAATTCGGTGTTGATTGATCTTGCCTTTGAAGAATTGGCCTGCAATCGTGATAAACCTTTCTTCCTTTTTCATTTTTGATAAAGGTATCACTTTCTACTCTTTCAAACCTCCCCAGAAAGGGAAGAAGTTTAACCATTGGTCAGGATATTGTCGAATGACGGCCTCAAATCTCTTTGCCATCTCCTGAACGCCTTGTCTCACCGCTTCATTCTTACTGATATCCCTTCTTATTGGGATAGGTTCATCGATGATCCCCCAGTATTTCAACTTCTCGTTCTGGATAACAAAGACCGGTATCACCACTGCACCTGTCTCGAGGGCAAGATGAATTGCTCCTGTCGGGAATATGGTAGATTGGCCAAAGAAATCAACCTCAACGGATTGACCATCGTAGGTTCGGTCTGCAACCATAGCAACGATCTCATTTCTCCTCAACCATTTTGCAATCTCAAGGATGGTAAGATTTGGTCTCTCCTTTGGGTCAATCATAATGGTATGAATCCCTGCTTTTTGGCGGAGCCTTTTCTCATAACGGGAAAGAAATTGGCTCTCCTCTTTGAGCGTGAGGATATGAATGGGATATCCCTTCTGAGCAAGCACATATCCTCCCAACTCCCAATTCCCGAGATGGGGGGTAACACAGATTACTCCTCTCCCACCCTCAAGGGCCTTCTTTAAGTGTTCTTCTCCGATCTCCTTTTCTATCCATTTCGCTTTATTCCGAGAATCCAATCTCTCCATAGCCATGTAATCGAGAAGTTTGAGGGAATAGTTCTGAAAGCATCTTTTTGCGAGCCGTGAGATTTCTTTCTCTGTATAGGTTCCCTCCCCGATGATTCGAAGGTTCTCTTTTACTGCTTCCCTATACCTTTTTAAAATTAAGAAGACCAGATGATTCCCCAAGGAGGTAAAAAGTGGGTTCAGGGACCTCGGAACCGTCCTTGAGAAAAGATGAAAAAGGGTGATAAAGAAACTGACCTCTCTTGCGGTCAATTTCGTTTCCTCCTTCTTTCAAGAAGATCAATAAAAGCCTCGAGGCGTGTTTCCACCCCTCCCCTCGCTGTATGCTCATCGATGATCAGGGTAAGAATAGGAATATGGAGGTCCTTCTGGACTTTTGAAAGGATGGTCTGGGCAACCAGTTCAGGCATGCATGTGAAGGGAAAGATGTGAATGATTCCATCAATTCCTTTCTTTGCATAGAAGACGGTCTTACCCACTGATTCAATGCTTTCACCACCCGCATGGAACTGGAGGTAAGGGCGGGCAAATCTTGATGATAATTTAAATTGGTTCCTCCTGAAAGGCTTGAACCGGAAACGGTCATTAGCATAATCACTCAACCAGACGGACTTAATCACTTCAACCCCTCTCTCGGCCAACCACATGTCAATTCCCATGTTGGCCGATGGATCTAAAACAGTGAAGAGTTCCCCAACAATGGCTACTCGAAGAGGATGGATCCCCTTTCTCTTTCTCAACTTTCTGAACCAAAAAGAGATAGTCAAAACCGATTTAATGAGTTGGGAGAGGGAAAGACTACTTTCTACCAGGGAGAGAGATTTTTCCAATACCTGGTCGGTCTCGCAGGGAGACAATTCATATGGTTTCGTGTGGAAATATTTTTTCATAACCCAATCTAAAATGGACAATCTGAGGAGGATCGAAAAGAAGATCTTGTAAAGGGTTAATCTTGAGCGTGCCCCCGAGATCCTCTGCATCAGGTCGAGCATGTCCTTGAGGGCATCAGGGTTATTTGCGCTTCCCATCTTAAAAGAGTAACCCAAATCCTTCAAAATCTGTTCTTGAATCACATCATAATAGCCGAACCGGCATGGGCCCCATCCTCCAATCATAAAAATAGTATCCGCTCCTAATTCAAGGGCTTCAATCATGCTTCCAAGGGTTACTTTAAAAGGGAAACAAGCAAATTCAGGGGCATGCTTGGTTCCAAGATCGAGTGTCCTCTTAGTTGGGGTGGGAGGAAAGATGATTTCTACTCCTGCTTTTTTGAGGACAGGGCCATAGGCCTTATGAAGGTGACCAAGGTAAGGAGTTGTCATTTTCATTTTTGATTTTTCCTTCTCAGAATCATCTCGAGAAAGGCCTCTATTCTTGTAGAAAACCCAACGTTCGAAAGATGTTCATCGAAGACGATGGAAAGAGTAGAAATCTTATCTTTGACACAGTGTTGGATGAGTTCAAAATTGAAGGAATCCTGTCCGCATCCAAATGATGCAAGATTTATGATCCCCTGAACCAGCCCACTTCTCGCAAAATGAATCGCAGAGCCTACCATCTCTTTTCCATAGGACCAATAAATTCTTTTACGGAGTGTCTCAATTCCCTTTTCAATCTCCTGGTCACTCAAGGCCTCCGGAGTGATAGGAGAATATCTACTCAACTCGATCTGTTCGACGACATATCGCCTAAGAAAAGGATCATGAACATAATATGGCCTACCAATTACTCCTATCCTCCCTTTTCCATCTTCCAAGGGTTTTTCTATCCTATTTGAAGATCGACTTAGATGGAGGGCCTGGTCAAAAGAGAACCTATGCCTGAGGAGTAACCGGAAGCGATTCTGCCTCTCTATGGCCATCAAATAAGATGCTGACACCTTGCCCTTATCCTTTAAAAAGATATTTCCCACTTTTAGATAAAAATTCTCCTCTGCTTTGACCCCTTGTGCTTTACAGTGAATGGGGTAATCAATGAGTGGAGGAAGGGAATCAATAGAAGCCCTGAGCATGTCTGGAAGGCCCATCAACTTTGGACACATATACGCATCTGGTTCAACGCTGATGAATCGAGGGATGAAAAGATAATCAACCTTCTGCCGAATGGATTCGACATGGCCAAAGAATATTTTAACAGGTAGGCAGAGGTCACTCGGCACAAACTTTGATCCTTCTCGAACTGTGTCCTCAGTGGTTGGATCAGAGACGACTACTTCTATCCCCAACGTCTCAAAAAATTTCTCCCAGAGAGGAAAGTAGCGGTAGAAAAGAAGCCCACGTGGAATTCCAATCTTCATCTCTGCGTCCTATGAAATCTCTTTCTCCTTTCAATCGTCTCCAAAAAGGCCTCCAGTCGGGTTGTCATTCCACCTGCACCTGTGTGTTCGTCAACCATTATGCAAAGATAGAGTGTGGTTCCCCCCTCTTTTACCTTATGACTTAAGAGGGGTTCGATCATGGAGTCCACCCCGCATGAAAAACAGGTCAGATAGATGAGACCATCGATTTGACCGGAATGGAGGTAGTGAAGGCCTGCGCCAAGAATTTCTCTACCAAAGGTCCAGTAAATATCCTTTCCCAGTCTTTCAATCTCAAGATCAATTTTTTCAGGGCTGACCATCTCCTGGGTTAAAAGAATGGCCTTAGAGTCCTCAATCAACCTTAAAGCATTAAAGTTGAAAAACGGGTCATAGAGACAGTAGGGATGTCCAACTACAGCGATTTTCTTTTCCAAAACATCTTGAGAAAATCTCTCTTTTCTTCTAACGGAAATAAGTTCAGGATTGAGATCGCCTCTCCTGCTCTTTTCTCGAAATTCCTGATAGGCGTTGATTGCTTTTTTTAAGGACCCCTTAGCCTCTATTGATCTAATTCCCAATCTCTTAGCCATTTCCAAAAAAGAAGAAGAAAGGCTTGACCCCCGGTGTCGTTCATCCACATAGGGGTCTAAAATAGGAGGAAGATTTGGGATCGAATACCTGAGCATTTCTGGAAGCCCCCCGGTTCTTGGACAGAAACAGGACTTTCTCTCAAGGCTTAGAAGTCTTGGAACAAAAAGGAAATCCACTTGATCTCGAAGGGTAAGGGCATGGCCAAAAGCCATCTTGATGGGAATGCAGTTATCATCGTCCGCATACCTGAACCCCTCCTCTACCAACTCCCGATGGCTTGGGTTTGAGACAAGCACATCAAATCCCAATTCTTTAAAGAAGGTCAGCCAGAGGGGAAAATAGCGATAGTATAGGAGAGCTCTTGGAATGCCGATTCTGATCGTCAAGATTCTCTTCTCCCTATCTTCTTTCTTTCTCTTCGTTTCTGCAATAGGTCAACGAAGGCACCCAATCGGGTCATCACCATGGTCTCTGAGAGGTTCTCGTCGAGAGAGAAAGTCAGTATCGGGATATCATGCTCCCTGCTCACCTTGACAAGTATATTCTTTGCCACAGCCTCAAGCATACATCCGAGAGGCAGAAGTTGAATGGCTGCTTCATAGCCATCTTTTTTAAAGAGGATTGGATAACCAATGGAGGAATTACATTCTCCTCCGAGATTATATCTCAGATAGGGTTTTGATGCTTTGATTGCACTCCGTTTTGACCTTGGATGAAAAAGATCTAAGCCGAGGGCATGGCTGATCTTTTGGGTAATCCAGACCGTTCGGGTCACCTCCACTCCCATCTCGCCAAGTTTTCGCTCAATCTCCTGGTTGGCATGGGGATTAATAACCATATAGCCTTCTCCTGTGATCAGCACCTTGATAGGCCTTCTTTTGGAATCCTTCTTGATCCGGTCAAAGAGATAAACCGACTCATCACATGCCTTCTGCAACTGCTTCAGGTTTTCAGCCTCGTCGATCAGCCTAAGACATTGGAGTTCAACCCTTGTGGTCTCCCCCCTTTCTATTTCTAAGGGTCTGACCCTGTGGGCCAAACGTTCAACCTTCTCACAGAGCCTTAGCTTCCTCCAGCCAAGGTGCAGGGCCCTTAGCGTCTTCAAGAGGGAGACGTCCCATTTCTTTCGTTCCTTGTTGAATCGTTGAACGTAATGGCTCCAGAGCCTGGTGTCATCCATCGAAATCCAGGTGAAGTTAAACCCGAGGTCCCTTAGGATCTGCTGCATCACCACATCGTACATCCCAACCCGACATGGGCCATGATCGCTAACCATGGCAATCGTATCGGCGCCTTTCTCAAGGGCCTCGATGAAATTCCCGAGGATGAATTTGAATGGAAGACAGGTTGAGGAAGGAGAATATTTAATCCCGAGAGAAAGAGTCCTTTGGCTGGTCTTGGGTGGAAATACAAACTCTGGACCGACCAGCCTCCCAATGGCACCGAGCATAATATTTAGGTTGCCAATATGGGGAACCGCAAGTTTCATGGTTCAAAGGGAAATTCCTTTCTTTATTTCAGATTCCCATTTCCCGCACCGATCCCCCCAATAGGAGATAGGCTTCTCTTCCACAATAAATTCTACAACCTCACAATGGTTTTCACAGTCTTTACAGATAAAATTGAGAGTTCTGCATTTTATCTCTGAAACAACAAACCCCTTGAATTGGGTTTCAGCCCCATCCATCTTTTCTTTTGTTAAAAGGGCAGCCCCGATTGCTCCCATGACATGATAGTATTGGGGAACCAATATCTCCTCCCCTAATTCTCTTTCAAAAGCCTTCCTGATCCCTTGATTGGCAGCAACTCCTCCTTGAAAGATGATGGGGCTCCGAATCTCTTTACCCTTCGCCACATTATTGAGGTAATTCCGTACAAGGGCGTCACAGAGGCCAGCGATGATATCATTCAGATGACAGCCCATCTGTTGTTTGTGGATCATGTCTGATTCAGCAAAGACAGTACATCGGCCAGCGATCCTTACAGGTGATTCTGATCGAAGGGCATACTCCCCAAAGGCTTCAATAGGGACATTAAGGCGCAAGGCCTGTTGGTCTAGGAATGAACCTGTCCCTGCTGCACAAACAGTATTCATTCCAAAGTCGATGACCAATCCATCCCGGATAATAATAATCTTTGAATCCTGTCCTCCAATCTCAAGCACCGTCCTCACCTCAGGATAGAAATGGATAGAGGCTACAGCGTGGGCGGTGATTTCATTCTTCACCACATCTGCTCCAACCAGAATACCAGTCAACTGCCTTGCACTTCCTGTTGTCCCTACTCCACAAATCTCCACTCCCTCTGGCAGACGTGCTTGAATCTCCTTTAACCCTTTTTGGACTGCCAATATGGGTTGGCCATGGGTGAGAAGGTACTGGTGACAAAGGACTCTCCCCTCCTGATCGATAACTGCAAGGTCGGTGCTGACAGACCCCACATCAATCCCAAGATAGCCTTTAACCTGATGCCCTCTCTTTTCCATAAATATTGCGTTTTAACTTCTCCCACTCTCGATCGGCGATGACCCCATATTCTTTAGAATATTGGTCGATAGAACTCGAAAGGTGGCTAAAGAAAATTTCAGCACCCGGGTGGGTGAAATAGACCCCTGGTTGGCTGGCCATCTCTCTTCCAATTTGTGGAACATCAATCAACATACAGGGCCTGAGAAGGTTTTGAAGATAGGGCTGACGAGAACGAATCTTTCTGAAGAATGGGGAATCGAGCACTTCAAGAAGGGTCTTTCCTTTGATATTGTCAGATGCAAAATGGCAAAAGACGCAGGGTTCAACATCCCCTCTTGCATTGATATGAAAATACATCTTTCCCCCAGCCATGCAACCATTGGTCAGCCTCCCATCGTTCCAGAAATCGACAAAGAGAACAGGTTTGGTTGCTCGGAAATGGACAAGGGCTTGTCTCAATTGGTCTCTCTGGGCCGGGGTTGGCATCCAGCGAAGATCTGGATTCCTTCCCACCGGAATGCACATGAAATACCAGATGAGAATAAGTCCTTGATCAATTAAGAAGTCGATAAAGGAATCACTGGTGAGGATATCTGTATTCTGCCGGGTTTGGGTTAGGGAACATGCAAAAAGGATTTTCGCCGCTCGTAGGAGTTCCATCCCCTTCATCAATTTCTTAAAATGTCCTTTACCCCTTCTCAGGTCTGTTTCCTCCTCGTAGCCTTCCATACTGATTGCAGGAGAGACATTTCCGAGAGATGCCATTGTCTCCACAGTCTTCTCATCAAGAAGGCCTCCATGAGTAAAGACGTGGAAAAGCATACGAGGGTGCTCCCTGTAAATCTCAATAAGATCTTCCCTCAGAAATGGTTCTCCTCCAAGGACGACCACCAGATGAATTCCCATCTCCTCAGCCTCTCTGAGAACCCGGTTGATCTCCTCTTTTTCTAATTCTTTTTCCTTCGAATAACTTCCTGCATAACAACCGTAACAGTTGAGATTACATCTCATCGTGGGACTGATAAGCATAGCCCGTGGAGGATAGTATCCTGTGCGGGCTTCAAATGCCCTTCTTCGATTGGTCCCCTCTAAGAATTGGTCGATTAAAAAGTGAACGATTCTTTGGCGTTGTTTCGGATTGGCCTCTTTGATGACCCTTCGGGCAATGTCAAGTGAAGGATGACCTTGCTTGAATAGTTCTCGAATCCAGCCGATCTTCACACGATAGGAATCCTTTTGAGGGATCTTTTCAGCGAGATAGGTTAGACGGATGAGATTCGCCTTAGAACTATTGGATAGGAGTGATAGGCCAATGGTTGTAAATTTGATTAAGGAGATTCTCTTCAAGTGAAAGATAGGATTTGCCATTTTTCATCACAATTTATTGAAAAGATTATCCTAAAAGAAAATGATTTTCAATCCCGCTATTTCCAAATCTATTTAGGGAAGGTCATGTCCTGTGATCCTTTTGTACCCCTCTCTCGCCCTTAACCTAACTTTTCGGTTCGGGTCTTGATTTGCCACTTCTCTTAGGGCCTCCAGAGATGTATGATCACCTAAAAAACCAAGAGCCCTTGCCGTAAATGCACGGATATATGGATCATTATCCTTTAGGAGATCGATTAAAATCGGTGTGGCTGATTTGTCTTTAGTATAACATAAGGGTTTATAATCCTCTTGCACCTTCTTACCGTATTCTTTTTTATTTGAGATTAAATATGCCTTTAAATTTGCAAAGTTTTCAATTACTCTAACCCTAAAGTCCGATCTCTTTTCTGGAGTAAGATCTTTAATTAGATTAAAAACCTTTTCAATCTCATTTTCCCTGATCATCCTTGAACCATTTTCAATCAGTAAAGAGAATTTCTCCGAGGTTTCTTGTGCAAAAACAATAGGGTAGTTTAATAGTAGAAGAAGAATGAAAAATGTAAACTTCCTGATCATTCCCCAATCCTCCTTTCTATTGAGCCTAATAGTAAATACGCACCCAAATTTTAAACTCTTAACAGAATTTTGTAGGGCAAGGCTTAAGCCTTGCATTTGAAATGAAAGAATGATTTGCAGGCCTAAAAGCCTGCCTCTATAAGACTTGTTAGAATGAAATTCTCAAATTTAATTTCTTTTACCAGCTTCCCCCACCACCTCCTCCGAAGCCTCCTCCAGAAAATCCACCCCCTCTAAAGCCACCACCTCCTCCACTACCACTTCCCCTCGGTGCGGAAAACATATTGGAGGATAGGTTTGAAGTCATCGAATTGATGGAATGGGTAAAGGCGTAGGGGCTGAATGTTCTAAATCCTGATGGAGCAATATACCAGGTGGGGGGCTCCTGATAGATCCCCTCAAATGCCTCCGCCCAATTATCCACCACATCGAGGGCCATGGCATAGGGCAAGAATTTAGAAAAGAGATTTTTGTCTCCCATCCTCTCGATTCTGTCTTTTTCTGCTCGTTTCATAAATTCCTGAAATCCAAGGGTCTCCATATAGGCTAATGCCCCTGCCCTCGTCTTTGCAGGCATGAAATTCCCGATGACAAAAACCGGAAGCCCTGTCAATATGCAAGCAACCACGTTTTTCCCCGTGAAGTTAGAAGTAAGAAAGGCAAGCGCAAAAATCCCAAAGACCACAATAATGATTCCTGCAATTCGATAGGAATTTCTTACCTTTTCAGGATCGCTAAGAAAATATTTCTTTCTGATAAGTTCCCCATAGAGCGTTTTTTTCAATGCAGGCAGGTTGGTGTAGAATTTATTTTTCAAACTCGAAACAGAAAGACGGGATGGAGAGAATGAGAAGAGGCATCTCATCAATTCATCTTCAAAAGCGCTGAGATGGGTATCTGGATCTTTTACTTTTATAAGATTATAATCAGTTCGGTTAAAAATTAATCCTTCTTTTTTCATCTCTTCAATCTGTAGATATCCCTTGACAGCGAGTCCAACTATAGTTGACGTGATATCTCTCGGATCTATCTTCTCGTCTATTAGTGTTCCGACCTCTGCTGGGTTGAGGGGAACATTGTTAAATTTAGGGGGACCATACATCACGGTTACAGATTCTCTTACCCTCGGGTCTCTTCCCTTCCGATACCAGCGGTTAATCATATAGAGGAAAGAAAAAACAGGAAGTAAGAATACCCAGTTCTCTTCGATATGGATAGCCCACAGAAATCTCTTCCAGGAAGGAGGAGGGTGGACCAGCCCTTTATCCCATCCAAAGACAATGGTTAATCCCTCACCCATCCGAAGGCTTCTTTTAGTGAAAAACTTTCCAGTATTATCATAGGATTCATAAACACATTCCTCTGTGGAACCATGGACTCCCTCAAAACCGGTAACCATTAATTTCTGGCTCCTATTTTTTGTGGCCAAATATACCGTTGCTGAGGCTTCTTTGATAGGGGCCCTCCAGAAGTGGCCAGTCACATTCCAATATAATTCATCGTGATCATCGAAAAAAAGAATTACATTTTCGACTTTATAGGTAATCACATAGCTCTGTTTACCTCTAACGTATCTTTTAGGATCACCGATTCTGATATGAATTGTTGTCCCTTCCTTCTTAACCTTGTACTTCAAGGGCTTTCCCGAATGATCAACTACGGATAACACTTTTGTAGGGGTTGAAATAACTTTTCCAAATTCGTCTCGATATTTGAAAGGGATCTCTCGATAAATCCCATGCCTCAATTGATGGAATTCCACATCGATGGTCTCAGTGACAGAGATAGAGGAATCTTCATAGATCATAATACTGGAGTGAAATCTATTGATGGTGAAGTACTGAGCAAAGGCAGAGGCTGGGAATAATAGATTAAGGCTGAGGAAAGCAAAAAGAAGAAATTTGTGAAATATTTTCATTTTTTGTTTATCTCCGTATTCATCCCACTCTCCCCTCTTATAGAATAGAGAGGGGTACAAAATTAAGCGTTTGACAGACCGAATTGGTCAAAAGCTCACTTTCACGGGTCTTCTCTCCATCTCGGGCGACTCGAGTTGAAATAGTTCTGCCTGCTTAAAATTGAAAATTGATGCAACGAGATTGGATGGAAAAGACTCGATTAGAATATTAAAATCCCTAACCACAGCATTGTAATAACGCCTTGCATACTCAATGTTGTTCTCCAGTTCCTGGAGCTGGGTTTGGAGTTGAATAAAATTTTGATTTGCCTTCAGTTCTGGATAGGCCTCAGCCACTGCGAAGAGACTCTTTAATGTATCCCTGATCATATTCTCTGCCTTTGCCATCTCTGCAGGAGTGGCTGCTTTTAGGGCAAGGGTTCTTGCCTCGGTCACTTTTTCAAAAACCGTCTTCTCGTGTGAGGCATATCCCTTAACCGTCTCTACCAGATTGGGCACAAGGTCAAAACGCTTCTTACACTGGACATCGATATCTGACCAGGAGGACCTGACCGTGTTTCTGAGCCGGATCAGTTTATTGTAAATAGTAATCACCCCAATGATCAGAATAGCAATAATTATTAGAATAATCCAGATAGCCATCTCTCCCCTCCTGAATTTGATTTATATTAAGATTACAGAATTTATGAAATTTATTCAAGTTTTACTTTTTGAGGGGCCTACTTGTTTTATCCTCATAAAATGTGATAATAATCATTCATCTACAATATTGTTTAAAGATTTCTAAGGCTTCCTTTTTGGAAGGAATAGGAAAGGAGAACTATGGAATTCAAAGTTGATAAAGGAAAGTCAGAAGAGTATCCATGCGAACTTCTACTTCTCTTCTCTTTTGAATCCCCCGAGACTTTGGAAGGTCCTCTTTTGAATGTAGATCGACGATGGAAAGGGTTCGTATCCGATTTGTTGAAGGAAGGGGACTTCCGTGGAGAGTTATTCCAGTGCAGGCTTCTATATACCCACGGTTCTATCCCTGCCAAAAGGGTTCTCCTTACCGGGCTGGGGAAGAGGGATGAATTTAACTTAGAGACATGGAGGGGAGCTTCTTCAAAGGCTGGACAGTTTGTTCGCGACTTAGGATTTAAGCAACTCGTCTTCCAAATAAGTAGAATTGAGAGTTATTCTGAGGGAGAGCTAACAGAATCATTTGTGACCGGTCTCGTGCTCGGAACCTACCAATATAGAGAATTTAAGACTGTTGAGGGAGAAAAAAATAGAGAGATAAAAGAGGTTATTCTTCTTGGAGAAACAGAAAAGGAATTGGAATTTATCCATGAAGGATTAAGATTGGGCAGTGTCATTTCAGAAGCAGTTTGTCAGGCAAGAGATTGGGTCAATGCACCCAGCAATCAGGTAACCCCCACCTTTTTGGCCCAGAAAGCTCAAGAGATTGCAAAAGAGCATGGGATGGAGATCCAGGTATTAAACTTGGATCAGGCAGAGGCGCTCGGCATGGGAGCATTTGTTGCAGTGGCCAAGGGAAGCAGAGAACCCAGCAAGTTTATCATCATGGAGTATAATAAGGGAAAAGATCTGGATAGGATTTTACTAGTGGGGAAAGGTATTACCTTTGATAGTGGTGGGATTTCAATAAAACCTTCTGAGAAGATGGAGAGGATGAAAGATGATATGTCAGGAGCGGCTGCAGTACTTGCAACCCTGAAAGCAGCCTCCGAGCTTCAAATCCCCCTTCATCTTATTGGCATACTTCCCCTAACAGAAAATCTACCAAGTGGAAAGGCTTATAAACCAGGAGATATCTTGAAAACCCTTTCTGGCCAGACAGTAGAGGTGATCAGCACTGATGCGGAGGGAAGACTTATCCTCTCCGATGCTCTAACCTATGGGTTGAAGTATCAGCCAAAGGCGATCATTGATCTGGCTACACTGACAGGCGCCTGCGTCATCGCTCTCGGAGATTACGTGATCGGTCTCTTTGGAAATGACGAGGCTCTTTTAAGGCGCATCCAGGAGGCTTCTGCCAAGACTGGGGAGAAGGTCTGGCAATTACCCCTCTGGGAGGAGTATTTTGAAAATCTGAAGAGTGATGTAGCAGATTTTAGAAATGTTGGGACAAGGTCTGCAGGAGCCATCAATGGGGCAATCTTCTTGAGCAAATTTGTAGGGAAGACACCCTGGGTTCACCTCGATATCGCCGGGCCTGCCTATATCGAAAAAGATAGACCTTATATTCCAAAGGGGGGAACAGGGGTAGGAGTGAGGTTATTGATCCAATTGCTTAGAGATTGGAGCAGTTAAAATCTCAATAACTAAATTCCTTCGTTCAGAAAGGTCAAAATAAATCCCATATTAGATAATCAAACTAGGCTTTAGTTTAGCAAATTGGATATGGCTATTATTCCATTGTTGGTGGTTGATCATTGGTGATCGATTATAGAAAATTGAATTATGAAAAATACTGATGTTCAATATCCATTCCTAAGGGCTTGCAGAAGGGAACCAACATCCTATACACCCATCTGGTTGATGAGGCAGGCAGGACGATACTTGAAGGAGTATCGAGCGCTACGTAGGAGGTATTCGTTTCTGGAGATGTGTAGAAACCCAGAGATTGCTGCTGAAGTTACACTCCTTCCTATTAAAAAATTTAATCTTGATGCGGCAATAGTTTTCTCCGATATCCTTATTCCATTAGAACCAATGGGGATTGAATTAGAATTTACGAAAGGGGAGGGTCCCATTATACCCCATCCCATCCGAGAGATGAACCAAATTGAGAGACTCCGGACCATTGAGCCTGAAGAGGATATTCCCTTTCTTTTAAAGACAATTAGAATAGTTCGGCATGAGTTGGAGGGGAAGGTCCCTTTGATAGGGTTTTCGGGAGCTCCATTTACTCTCGCAAGTTACATCATCGAAGGTGGTCATTCCAAAAGCTACCTGATCACCAAAGGGATGATGTATCGAAATCCATCGGCATGGTCTTCCTTGATGGAAAAACTCTCAGAGGTCTTAATCTCTCACCTCAATGCGCAGATTCGTTCAGGGGTTCAGGCCCTTCAGATCTTTGACTCCTGGGTAGGGTGTCTGAGCCCAAGGGATTATGAAGATTATGTCCTTCCATTTTCGAAAAAAGTGATCGCAGGCCTGGACAAAGGCGTTCCTCTCATTCACTTTGCTACCTGCTGTTCAACCTTGCTTGAGAGGATGAAGGAAGCAGGAGGAGACATCATCGGTGTGGATTGGCGGATCGATCTTCAAGAGGCGTGGAAACGCATAGGCTATGATGTAGGGATTCAGGGTAACCTTGATCCAGCGGTTTTATTGGGGCCCATTGATTTAATCAGGAAAGAAGTGAAACGAATACTAAATCAAGCCAAAGGAAGGCCAGGACATATTTTTAATTTGGGTCACGGCATTTTACCCAAAACCCCTGTCGATCATGTGGAGGCTTTAATCGATATAGTCCATGAATATAGTTCACAGGTCATAAAGGAAAGAGGGTAAAGGTTTAAAACTCCATTTTGATAAGTAGTTCCTTTTTTTTCAAAAGAAATTATGAAAGCTCTACTCCTTTTAGCCTTTGGAGGTCCAGGTTCTCTAAGTGAGGTTGAATCCTTTTTAACGCACCTCTTTAAAAAAAAACCATCTCAAGAACAAATAGAGAGAGTAAAAGAACGTTATCGTTTCATAGGGGGTTCTTCTCCTCTACCCGAGATTACACGACGTCAGGCTATGGCCTTAGAAAAAAAACTGAATTTGAAGGGATATTCATTCAAATCTTACGTTGGTTTTCGGTATGGAAAACCACTTATTGAAGAGACATTAAGAGAGATCATTCAAAATGGGATCAGGGAAGTTTTTGCAATTCCAATGGTGCCTCTTCGTTCACGATATAGCACAGGGGTCTATCGAGAAGAGTTAAATCGGTCAAACAAGGTGCTTGGGACTCAATTAGAAATTCATTTCATTGAGGGGTGGCATTGCCATCCGCTATTCTTAGGAGCAGTGGTAGAGAGGATTGAAGAGGGGTTAAAACAATTTTCTCAGGAAGAAAGAAGGAAAATACACCTCATCTTCACCGCCCATAGCCTTCCTGAATCAGTCGTGAAGAATGATCCTTATCTCGGAGAGATGAAAGAAACGGTCAAGGAAGTTCTGAAAAAGATTGAACCATTTCACTGGCATGTGGCCTTCCAAAGCCAAGGTGGTGGACCCGAGAGATGGATTTGTCCCGATGTGGAATCTCTCTTAGAAGAGTTAAGAGAAGTTCGTGTTGAGAAAGTTCTGGTTGTTCCCATTGGATTTGTGTCAGATCATATCGAGGTTCTCTATGACATCGATATTCTTTATCGGGAAAAGGCTCAATCCTTGGGAATAGTTTTGAAAAGGGCCCCTTCTCTTAATGATTCTGAGCCTTTTATTGAGGCTTTGGCAAGCGTTGTGGAAGAACAAATCCAAAAATTCAAATGAAAGGATATTAGAGGGCCTGGATATCAGGTTAAAGAATTATTTCTGGTGTTGGAGAATTCGTGAAACGAATCATCATCATTGGAGGTGGTGTGGCTGGTCTGGGGGCTGCTTACAAAATCCATCGCGCAGCCTCTGAAGGGCATGACTTGGATTTCCTCCTTTTTGAGAGGGACAATAGATTGGGAGGTAAGATCCAGACAGAGATCGTTCCAGATCCCTCAGGTGAAGGGGTATTCATCGTAGATGGTGGACCTGACTGTTTCTTGACAGAGAAACCTGCCTGTCACAGGATCGCAAAACTTTTAGGAATTTTTGAGGATGAACTACCTACAGACGACTCAAAGAGGAGAATATGGATCCTCTCTCGAGGGAGACTTCATGCCCTTCCTGATGGGGTTATGATGTTTGCTCCAACCAAACTACTTCCTTTTATCACAACTGGACTCTTTTCATGGCCAGGGAAGATTAGGATGGCCATCGATCTTTTTATCCCGCCTAAAAAAGTTAACCCAGGTGAATTAAATGATGAGACCCTTGAGAGTTTCGTCGTCCGCAGAATGGGCAGGGAATGCCTCGATCGTCTTGCCGAGCCTCTGGTTGGAGGGGTTCATGCCTCTGATCCTAAACAGATGTCCCTTGCGGCAACTTTTCCAAGGCTCCTTGAGATGGAGCAGAACTATGGGTCTCTGATAAAGGGTTTCCTCATAGCCAGAAGAAGAGTTGAAAGGATGAGGAAGAAATATCCTCCCAAGCCAGGCCAGAGGCCAAGAACCTTCTTCACCTCATTTGCAAAAGGGATGCAGCAACTGACCGACCGAATGGCCGAGGCAGTAGGCTTAGATAAGATAAGGCTTGGTGTAGAAGTCACTTTTATTCAAAGACATGATCAAAACAAATGGAGGGTTAAACTTTCTGATGAATCGATCGTGGATGGGGATGCGGTCATCCTTGCTACAGAGTCCTGGTCTGCAGAACCTCTCATCAGGTCCATTGATCAAACCATCGCCGATGCCTTAGCGGGCATTCCTTGTTCTTCTTCGGCCACAATATCCTATGCCTTTAATGAAGAAGAGGTTGGCTTTGATTTGAATGCATTTGGTGTTCTGTGTCCTATTGTTGAGAGGCGTGCGCTTATGGCCGCAACCTATTCTTCCTCAAAATGGCCAGGAAGAGCACCTCCTAAAAAAGTTCTTCTTCGGGGCTTCGTGGGAGGCCCCCACAATCAGGATATTATCGAACGTTCTGATGAGGAACTGGTTCAGATTGTAAAGAATGAGTTTCATGAGATTTTAGGCTTAAATCCAAAGGCAAAGCCCCTTTTTGTCCGTGTCTTTCGATGGCCTCGGGGTATGCCACAATATACCCTTGGTCATTTGGATCGCATTGCCTTAATTGAAGAGCGAAGTAGCCAGATCCCTGGTCTTGCCTTTGCTGGAGGATGTTATCGGGGAGTTGGGATTCCGAATTGCATTGAGAGCGGAGAAAGGGCGGTTTCAAAGATCCTTAATGAATGGGGCATTGACCTTGCCGAAGATCATCTTGAGGAGAGACCTTATTACTAAGATGAAAATCTAATTAGAAAATCTATGACTCTCCAAGAGGTTAAAAGAGTTGGCCAACATTTTATTAGGCATAAGGAAGGAAATCTTTTCCCAGGAGACCCTGGCCGATTTCAATTTTTAGGGTTGCATTGGCGATTTGAATGGCTTTGACATCCCTTAGATATCGTTCGAGAGGGAGTTCTTTAGAGTATCCCATTCCTCCGAAGACATCCATTGCGTTGTTGACGATTCGATAGGCTGTCTCCCCTCCAATTAGGTTTGCCATGGCTGCCCA
This sequence comes from Deltaproteobacteria bacterium, assembly GCA_037441765.1. GTDB lineage: Bacteria > Desulfobacterota > BSN033 > BSN033 > UBA1163 > JBBIRM01. The sequence continues at coordinate 29,641 of JBBIRM010000006.1, forward strand.
GATCGTAGCCTCTTTTTCATTCTTCTCAATCAGAGATAACGCTCGATAGCAAAGGAGTCTTGCAGCCTCAAGCGACGTATAATCCTCAACCAACCTGAACTGGATGGCTTCGAATTTTCCGAGGGATTTCCCAAAGACATTCCTGATCTTGGCATACTCAATGGCCTCCTGAAGCGCCTGTTTTGCTGTCCCTAAGGCGATAAGACCTGTCAAGGCCCTCTGTTCCTGCACAGTCCCCTTTAACATGGAGAGGGCCTTCCCTTTTTCTCCAATAAGATTTTCCTCTGGAATTTTAACGTCCTCAAAGATTACATTTCCCCATTTTGTAGCCTTCCAACCAAAACCTTGGAGTCGGTAAACTTCGATTTTAGGTCTATTGGCTTCCACAAAAAAGCAACTGATTGCCTCCCTTGATTCTGGATCTGTCTTCGCCAGCACGACAAAGGCCTGAGCCACTTCGGCGAAGGTGATCATCGATTTTTCGCCATTTATGAGGTAATAATCTCCATGGTCTTTTGCTGTAGTCTTGATTGCCCGGATGTCTGACCCAGCCTCTGATTCCATTGCAGCAAATGCTAAGATTGTTTTTCCTCCGATGATATCTGGGAGATAGGCGTTTTTAATTTTCTCAGAAGCAAAAAGCAAAACCCTGCCAGTGATATTGGTACCACAGAGGATAATCGCACAATTATGGTCATAGCGAGCTACCTCTTCAAATGCAATTCCACATGATATGAGGTCAGCTCCTGATCCGCCATATTGAGTAGGTAAACGTAACCCCAAAAGTCCAACTTCGGCCATCCTCTTCAGATTCTCCCATGGAAACTCTTGTTGTTCATCCCAATAGGAGGCCTTGGGGGCAAGCTCCTTTTTGGCAAAATCGTGGATACTTTTCTGAATCAACTTCTGTTCTTCGTTAAATTCAAACATCCTATCTCCCATGAGTGAAATCATTAGGTGAGGAAGGAAGATTCTTCACCATCACTTTCAGTTTTTTAATCACCTCATGATCCTCACCTAAGAGAGGGATAAGAGACCGAATCGCCCGCCCTAATGTCCCGTCGCAGAGGGGTTGAAAGTCCTCTCGGACTTCAGGCGGAAGTTGAAGGTATTGTTCTACCAGATGTTCAACCCATCCTGGTAGGTAACTTGGCTCTACTTTATCTTTATGGTAGACATATCCCTCAAGCGCCCCTGCCTTTGATGCAAAGTCATAGAGTTCACGGTAAATTCCCATACTTGCTCCTTTAATTTCTTATCTAACATCGTTTAAAAATAAACCTTAAATGGTCGGTGCTTAGGGTTTTATAATTTTTTGACCTTCACGAAAACTTTTTTCAAATATCTTTAAGTTTGTTTCCCGAAACCTTGGATGGGTGATCCTTTCAATGGCTAATTTGAGTTTACCAAAGGGGAAAGGAAATCTCGGATGGGCGGTTGCAAAACCGATGAGGGCGATATTGGCGGATTGAACCATTCCCATTTCCATGGCTAACTGGCTTGCTCCAAATACAAAGGTTTCTATCCCTTTCTCCTTAAGGTATGCTTTAATTTCCGGGTTCATAAACTCCGGATCTGGATCGTTAATAAAACAGAGACCACCCTCACTGCCATGGATGGAGGGTTTGAGATAGGGTAGGGTTTTATAGGCTTCATTTTTTTCAAGTGATAAAAGGATATCTGCACTTCCTCTTTTTACGAGAGGGCTATCGAATTGGCCCATTTTAAGATGGGTCATCACAGAGCCTCCCCTTTGGCTCATCCCATGGTCCTCGGAGCCAATGATGGGGAGTCCCTCTTTAAGGGCAAATTCAGCAAAGATCTTCGTTATCAGGAGAACTCCCTGGCCACCCACACCTGAAATGATCATCTGAACGTTCATAAGCATTTTCTTATTGGTGATTTAACAATCTCTAATTGGCTATTTGATAGATGGCTTCCTGGCAGCAGACCTGTTGGCAGAGACCACAGTCCACACAGGTTAACCGATCAATCATCACACGACCATCCTCTCCTCGAATCATTGAGGGACATTCAAACCGTTTTAGACAGAAACCACAAGCAATGCAGGCTCCCACTGCGGGCATTTCAATGGCAGATGTGGGGCATTCCTGAACACAGACTCTACAGCCAGTACATTTTTTAAAATCAATCTGATAGCCTAACTCTGTCCTTGAGATAGCTCCCTCAGGACATTCCATCATACAGGTATCACAAAAAGTGCAGGCTCCGCAATGGAGACATCGTTTTGCCTCTTCAATGATGGCCTCCTCGTCAGGCAGGAGGTTCACCTCTTTAAAATTTTTAGAACGCTCCGCAACTGGAAGCGTTACCATCCCTACCCTTGGTGAGGGTTCGACCTTATCCAATTTTACCGAAATAAGTGGTGTAGAGATTCTTTCTGATTCTCTGTTCTTTTTCATATCCTCCCCACAGAGGTAACGATGGATGGAGAGGGCAACCTTTCTTCCCGCTGCAAGGGCTTCAATGAAGTTCTTTGGGCCTGTCACAGCATCCCCTCCAGCAAATATGCCTTCCACAGGAGTTGACAGGGTGATTGGGTCGACATAAACTGTATTCCAGGAGGTCTTAGCAATGGTATCTCCGAAAGGAGAAAGTTCTGGAACATACGTGGGAGAAGTGATGATGAGGTCTGCCCTGATCATTCTTTCAGGACCTTCTGTGGAAACTACACGTATCCTTTTAGAACTGCTGGGTTGACCAAGCACCGCCTTTTTATAATAGAGTCCCGAGGCCTTACCATTCGTAACCGAAATCCTGGTGGGTACTGAAAGAAATTTGAAGGCCACTCCTTCCCTTTCCGCCTCCTCGATTTCGAAGGGATCCACTGGCATCTCCCTTTGTGTCCGGTTAAATAGGATAGTTACCTCCTTTGCCCCAAGCCTGAGGGCTGTGCGGGCTGAATCTAAGGCGCGCTCATTTGCTCCGAGGACGACAACCCTTGAGTAGGAAGGGGTCTTTTTATTGAGAGCAATCTTTTTCAGATAGGTCAAGCAATCTATCACTCCTCTGGCATTGGAGCCAGAAAGATTTACTCTATTGGCCTTATGTGCACCAATGGCTAAAAGAATAGCCTGATAACCCATAACCTTGAGTTGATGGAGTGGATATTTCCCCCCGATAGGTGTATTTAATTTGAATTCTACACCCAATTTTTTAATATTCTCAATCTCCCGATTTAATACCTCTTCAGGAAGTCGAAAACGGCTCGTTCCGACGGCCATCGTCCCACCTAAGAGAGGAAGGGATTCAAAGATGGTGACCTTGTAACCCAGTCGTCTCAAATCATGGGCTGCCATTAACCCTGTTGGCCCAGACCCTATAATGGCAACCCTCTCTTTCCTTTCGGGTTCTGTTATAGGATCAAACGGGAGCGTCTCTGTCCTGTCGGCAAGAAACCTTTTTAATAGGTCTATGGCAATGGGTTGATCCAGATCCCCTCTTCTACAGATCCTTTCACAGGGGCGAGCACATAACCTTCCTGTAATTCCAGGGAAGGGATTCTTTTGAAGAACGAGTTTTAATGCTTCGTCAAACTTTCCCTTTGCGATAAGTTCAATGTATCCTCGTGCATCTACCTGAATGGGACAGGCCCCGGTACAGGGTGCAATCTTATCTCGATAGGTGGGCAGATAGGATTGGGGCATTGCCCCGCTTCTAATTGGGGGGATGTCTTTCTCAGGAGGGGGACTATGGCGGATATCCACCTTTATGGGATTTGATTTTAGAACCTCTTTTTCATAGGTGATACAGGGATAGCGCGAAATGATCACTGCCATCCCCCCGTCTGGCTTTTTGGTGTAGGCATAGGCCTTTTTCACTTCGCGAATCATTCCGCGGATATCGTAAGGGTTGACGACTCGAATATATTTCACACCACATCCTTTTGCCAGTTCTTCAATGGATAGGGCCTTCCCAGGATGTCCATCGGCGGTAATTCCAGATTCTGGAGTGGGTTGCATGCCTGTCATGGCGGTAATGGAATTGTCTAAGATGACAAGAACAAATTTTGCACCGTTGTAAACCGCATTTAGAAGCCCCTGGGGACCGGAGTGGTAAAAGGTTGAGTCCCCAATGGTAGCAATGATTGGAACCTCTTTCCCATCTTGATGGTAGGCCTGATAGAGACCGCTTCCAAAGGTGATGGCAGCTCCCATATCGTGACAGGTATCCACCGTATCCATATTCATTCCGAGGGTATAGCATCCGATATCACTGGGGAAGATTCCATTTGGGAAGGCCTGCTTCAGTGCAAAAAAGGAGGCCCGATGAGGACAACCCGAGCATAGAGAAGGTCGGCGAATTGGCAACCCGAGGGTTGAAACCATCTTTTCAAGTTGGGTCGTTAAGGTCTCTTCCCTCACAGGGATGGAGAATCTTTTACATAGGTCCGTAAGAATATGGGTAATTGTTTCAGGCAGCATTTCCCCCACATTGGGAATGGTCCCATCCAACCGACCGATGACCTTCGATTTATCCCTGATCTGAAGTTCGATCACAGGCTCTGTCTCTTCAAGAATTAGGACATGATCGCATTTCTGGATGAAGGAATCAACGATTTCGTTTGGGAAGGGGAAAGGGGTTCCTATCTTGAGAACAGGGATGTCTCCCCATAGACCCATTTCAGTGAGGCAGTCGCGAGCAATCGAATAACCAATTCCACCTGAGATGATTCCAAATATGGCTTTATCCTGGCCGTGCTCTATGAAATTGAGAGAGGTCATGGAATTAAACTCTTCTGAAATTTTTTGGAGTTTTTCGTTAAGTTGTTTATGGAGGATGAATCGAAAACGTGGGGTTGCGCTCCATCGTTGAGGGTTTCTCGGAAAGTGGGCCTTCCTTTCAAGTCGGACAATAGGGTTGAAGGTGATGGTCTGCTGGGAATGGGAAACCCTCAGCACCGGACGGAGGATGACAGGGATCTGATATTTTTCAGAGAGTTCAAAGGCTATTGGACACATCTGCTGAGCCTCTTTGGCACTTGAAGGGTCAAAGACAGGAATCTTTGCAAACATTGCCATAAATCGGGTATCCTGTTCGGTCTGAGAGGAGTGAGGCCCTGGATCATCGCAACTGATAATAACAAAACCTCCAATCGTCCCGATATAGGCAGAGCTCATCAATGGGTCGGTGGCGACATTGAGCCCCACCTGTTTCATGGCCACAGCAGATCGCTTGCCCGTGTAAGAGGCGACCAGAGCATTTTCAAAGGCCACCTTTTCGTTGGTGGACCATTCCACATAAATGTCAAGGTTGTTCTCCTTTTTAAATCGGACCACAGCAGGAAGGATCTCAGAGCTCGGGGTTCCTGGATAGGCAGCAAAGAACTGACATCCGCTCTCTACCAATCCCCTGGCGATCGCTTCATTTCCGAGAAGGACTCTTTCCTCTTTCTCTGTCATCTCTCACCATTAGTTTATTGCAAATGGATATAATTAGTTTTTTCTTCTCCTTAGGAGTAAGGATTTATCTTTCTTCCATAAAATCTCTTTGAGTTGATTGAACTTGTTTTGGAAAATTTCTTTAAGGAATTGAGGATCAAGGGATTCTTCATTTTTGGGAAGGCTGGATAATCCTTTTGATAAGAAACGACTCAAATTCTCAGCCTGTTCGTTAAACCAAATTCTTGCCTTTTCTTCCTGATGGAGTTCAAAGAGTTCCTTTGGATCATCTGGTTTAAGCATGAGTAACCAGCCCCGATTGTAAGGGTCCCTCCAGACAAGATTTGGAGAGCCCTCCACCTCTCGGTTTATCGCAGAGACTGTTCCAGAAATTGGAGATGGAATTTTAACTCTTCTCCCATTTGATATCACCTCAGCAATTGGTTGATTCTTCTGAATGGTAGTTCCCACAGGAGAAAGTCTTATGGAGTCTGCTTTGATGGTGATGAGGGAAGCCATCTCATTAAGACCTATGCGGATAAACTGATCCATGGGCTTCGCCCAGGTATGCCCTTCGCTATAATATAGTTTAGGATAAAAATGGAATCCTTTTATAAGAACAGGATTCTTCCTCTTTCCAGGTTTGAGGGCAAAGACAGGATGGGTTCCAAACTGGTCTTCCATCCTCTGATCAACCTCACAGCGCCAGCATTCAAAACCATTGGAGCAGAGCATAAAATCAACCAGCCCCAGGCGCATATATCGGCAATAGCGTTTTGTTCCTGTGTCTGAGAGTTTAATCTTTCGGATATGGTCCATTTCCATTTTGATTGCGCCTGTTGGGCAGATATATTCACAGGCCCCACAGGCCAGGCATTGCTCGGAGTCGACCTCAAATGGGGTGGAGACCTTTTTCAATGTCCCTCTTTTTGAGAAACTGATGGCATTGGCCCCTACCAATTCTTTGCAGGTTCGGACACAGAGGCCACAAAGGATACAATCGTTCCCCTGTGGGTAGGTTTTAAACCTTGACTTTTCAACCCTGAGTTCTTTGGCCAGATTCTGGATGTAGGGAACATTTGGCGAGCGCGCAAGTAGGAGTTCAACCAATATTCTACGTAACTGGACCACCCTTTCCGAATGGGTTTTAACCTCCATCCCTTCTCGGACAGGATAATTACATGCAGTGACCATTCTGTTCTTCCCACCCTGAAAGATCTCTACTGTACAGAGTCTACAGGAACCCTGAGGTGTTAAGTCCGGGTGATAGCATAGGGTTGGGATCGAGACAGATTGCCTTTGTAAGATTTCAAGAAGCGTCGAATTCTCTTTTGCCCTGATCTTTTTGCCATTAATCGTAAGAGTTACCATCCCAATCCGCTTTGCTCATAGCGCTTAGCGCTAAGCCCTGTTATTGAACAATGATTGCTTCAAATTTGCAGGCCTCATAGCAGGCCCTGCACTTTATACATTTCTCCATATCGAGGCTGTGGGTTTTCTTTCTCTCACCTGTGATCGCCTCCACAGGACAGGCCTTGAGACATGCCCCACAGCCTGTGCATTTTTCGGAATCGATTGAAAACGTAATAAGGTCTTTGCAAAATTTTGCTGGGCACCTTTTTTCTTTAATATGTGCATCGTACTCATCCTTGAAATATCGAAGGGTTGAAAGGACAGGGTTGGGCGCTGTCATCCCAAGGCCACAGAGGGAGGTATCGACCATGGCCCAGGAGAGGTCTTGGAGAAGTTCGATATCTTTTTCTTTCCCCCCTCCTTCACAGATTCGGTTGAGGATTTCACCCATCTGTTGAAGGCCTTCCCGGCATGGGGTACACTTTCCGCAGGACTCCTCCTGAAGAAATTTTACAAAGTACCTGGCCATATCAACCATACAGTTTTCCTCATCCATCACAATCATGCCACCCGAACCCATCATGGAGCCTGCCTCCTGAAGCCGATGGAAATCAACCGGGAGATCGAGAAGGCCTTCCGGAATACAGCCTCCTGAAGGCCCTCCTGTCTGTATGGCCTTAAAACGTTTGCCTCCAGGGATTCCTCCGCCAATCTGATAGACGATCTCACGAAGTGTGATGCCCATGGGGACTTCGACCAGCCCTGTATGATTGATCTTTCCTACGAGTGAGAAGATTTTGGTGCCTTTTGAGGTTTCTGTTCCAATTGTGTTATACCAGTCTGCCCCTCGATTTATAATGATCGGGACGTTGGCCCATGTCTCCACGTTATTAAGATTGGAGGGTTGATCCCAGAGACCATGTTCAACCGTATGAATATACTTTGCCCTGGGCTCCCCAACCCTTCCTTCAAGGGAGGCCATCAGAGCGGTCGATTCTCCACAAACGAATGCCCCGCCTCCACGGTTGATCTTAATGTTAAAGTTAAATTTAGAGCCCAAAATATTTTTCCCGAGAAGGCAATATTGTTTTGCCTGTTCTATTGCGGTCCCAAGATGGGTGACCGCAAGTGGGTATTCATTTCGAACATAGACATACCCTTCTTCGGAGCCAATCGCATAGGCACCGATGAGCATCCCTTCTATCACGCTATGAGGATTCCCTTCCAAGAGAGAACGATCCATATAGGCCCCAGGATCTCCCTCATCAGCGTTGCAGATGACAAACTTCTCTTTTCCTTTGGCTTTTCGACAGGCCTCCCATTTTACTCCAGTTGGAAACCCCCCACCTCCTCTTCCCCTTAGGCCAGACCTTTTGATGGTTTCAATCACATCCTCAGGTTTCATCTCAGTTAAAACCTTTTCAAGGGCCTGATAACCACCCGTTGCAATATAGTCATCGATGGAGGTGGGATCGATCTCCCCATTCGCTCCAAAGACTAACCTCTGCTGAAATTTATAGAAAGGAATATCATATTCATGAATAATCCTTTCCTTTGTCTCCGGGTTTTGATAGAGAAGTTCCTCGATGACCTTCCCACCAAGAACAGTATCTGTTATGATTTTGTAAACATCCTTTTTTTCAACATTGGTATAGCAGATCATTTCGGGTCGAATGACCACCAAAGGACCTCGCTCACAAAAACCATGACACCCGGTTGCTCGAACCTCAACCTCTTCTCCGAGATGTTGATTGAGGATCTCCTTTCTAAACTCTTCAACCACTTCTGAGGCCCCTGTTGCCTGACAACCTGTTCCTGAACATATGGTAATGCAGGGTTTATTCTTTTCTCTCGATTTTTGCAGGGATTCGCGGAGAGTCCGAAGATCTGAAATCTTTTTTAGAAGATAACTCATGGCTCCATTGCTTTAGGTTCTTCAAATGCCCGATTCCATAGAATCGCTCAATTTAGAATTTTTACATTTCCTTAGGATGGGATCAATCTTACTGGTATTTATTTTTCCATAATATTTTTTGTCAACCACCAGAATTGGTCCTAAGGCACATGCTCCAAGACAGTTGACGCTTTCAAGGGAAAAGGCGAGGTCCTTAGTTGTCCCTCCACACTTTATGCCCAATCGATTTTCAAGATAGTTAAGAATTCTTCCTCCTCCCCTTACATGACAGGCTGTTCCCAAACAGACCTGGATCGTGTGCTTTCCCTTTGGTTCGAGAGTGAAGGCCTTATAAAAAGTAGCCACCTCATAGATAGTCGTAATAGGGATATCAAGACTTTTTGAGACCTGATCAAGGGCCTTTCGAGGGAGGTAGTTCATCCTCGATTGGATGTCCTGGAGGATTCCAATCAGAGAGGCCTTCTGATAACCATGTCTTTCAATAATCTCACAAACCGCCTCTAAGTCCACTGGCATCTTTGCCTTTATCTTTTCTCCTTTAATTTAATTTTAACTGATTCGATTCAGCACCTCAATTCCCTTAAGAAGGGTCTCTTCGGGAGCAGCAAAGGAGATCCTCACATGGCTTTTCCTTTTAGAAAAGACGCTTCCTGGCACAATGAAGAGATTGTTCTGGATTGCCTTTTCGACAAAGAGATCGCCATCTCCCCCTGGGGCCTCTGGGAAGATGTAAAAAGCCCCTTGTGGCTTTTGAACCTGAAATTTCTCTTTTAAGCCTTCATAGATTAGGTCCCTCTTCTTTCGGTATTCGAGGATGTAATCATCCATAGGATAATCCAGGGCCTTAACCCCAGCCTTTTGAGCAAAGGAACAGACACTGGAGAAAGTGTATTGCTGGAGAGTAATCATCTGCTGGATGATCTCCCGGGGACCTGCGACATAACCCAACCTCCATCCTGTCATCGCCCAGGCCTTAGAAAACCCCCCGAAGGTAATCGTCTTCTCATAGAGTTGACCGATCGTGGGACAAGAAGGGGCATCATAGACGAAGTGGTCATAGATATCATCAGATAGAATGAGAAGATCCCTCTCGCGTGCAATTCTAATAACCATCTTCAAGTCCTCTAATGGGTAGATTGCACCTGTTGGGTTATTGGGACTATTGATAATAATCAATTTCGTCTTCTTTGAAATCTTCTGGATCAACTCCTCTTCTCTTAGGCGAAACTCGGGGTAGGTGTCTAAGAAGACAGGAATCCCTCCCATGAGAAGGACCTGATATTCATACATCACAAAAAATGGGTCAGGGATTATGACCTCATCCCCAGGATTGATCAGGGCAAGGCTTGCAAGGAGGAGGCCACCTGTCACTCCAGCCGTGACCATCACTTCCTCAAACTGTATCCCCTTCTTTTTTAGATGTTGTGCAATCTTATCCCTCAATTGAGGGATCCCCTGGGTGGGGGTATATTTGTTAAACCCCTTTCTTATCCATTCAATCCCTTCCTCTTTAAGAGGGGAAGGGATGTCAAAATCAGGTTCTCCGATGCTCAGGTTGATAGGGTTTTTCATCTGACGGGCTAAATCGAAGATACGTCTCACCCCTGAGGGTTTAATGTTCAACAAACGATCAGAAATGATCATCCTATCCCTCCCCTTCTTCTTTACCCTTTTTTGCTTTTTCGATCAGTTCGAGAATGGTTTCGAGCCTTGTCTTGGTTGGAGGGGCAAGGGCCTTCTCGATTTGATCGATGGAATAATGTTCACCAAGAAATTTTGAAATCTCAATCCTAAATTCCCAGCAGATAATAATTTTTCTACAGGGAAGTTCATCATTGAGGGTTCGGCAGTAGCGAAAGGGAACCTCGCCTCCTAACATTGGACAGCGGATGATATGCTCATCATATTCTTCAATCATTTGAGTATTTTGTCACAATTAAGATCAGAAAAAAATCCTACGGGCCTTTTGGGCCCGTAGGACGAGGAGAGTTTAAATGGGTTTTCCCTTTTTTACCATCTTGGGTTTTGGCAATCTTTCAATCGCCTGAAGTGATTTCTTCATTTCATCCTCTGGCAGTGGGTAGTTGACCAGTTTTCCAGTAAAGTAGGAGTCATACCCGCCTAAGTCCATCAAACCATGTCCACTCCAGTTAAGAAGGATGACCTTCTCTTTGCCCTCCTCCTTAGCTTTTTTGGCCTCCTCAATCACTGTACAAATGGCATGACTTGTTTCTGGTGCAGAGATTTGTCCTTCTGTCCTTGCCCAGAGAACCGCTGCCTCATAGCACTCTAATTGATTATAGGCCCGAGGTGTGATCAACCCTTCAATGATGAGTTGGCTCAGGAGAGGTGCAATTCCATGGTAGCGGAGTCCTCCAGCGTGGATTGGAGGTGGAATAAAGGCGTGGCCAAGGCTATGCATTGGAAGGAGAGGGGTTGTTGCAGCGGTATCTCCGAAGTCATAGACAAAGGGTGCACGAGTCATGGTCGGGCAAGATGTAGGTTCAGCAGGGATAATAGTAATATCCGCTCCGTTGATCTTATCAAGAACAAACGGGAATGCAAGGCCTGCAAAGTTACTTCCACCACCTGCACACCCGGTTACCACATCGACCTTCTTTTCTCCAAATTTCTCTAACTGTTTCTTCGCCTCCAAACCAATAATGGTCTGATGCATGAGCACATGGTTCAATACGCTTCCAAGAGAGTATCGGGTGTCTTTGGAGGTGACTGCATCCTCAATGGCTTCACTGATGGCGATACCCAGACTTCCAGGAGAATCAGGGGTTTGCTCAAGGATCTTTCTGCCTGCATTTGTGTCTTTACTCGGGCTTGGGACACAGTTAGCTCCCCAGACGTTCATCATCAACCGCCTATAGGGTTTTTGGTCATAACTTATTCGAACCATATAGACCTTGCATTCTAAGCCAAATAGACAGCAAGCAAAACTGAGAGCACTTCCCCATTGACCTGCACCTGTCTCGGTAGTTATCCTTTTTATACCGAAGGCCTTGTTATAGTAGGCCTGAGCCACAGCGGTATTTGGTTTGTGACTTCCTGGAGGGCTTACTCCTTCATTCTTATAATATATTCGTGCAGGCGTTCCTAAGGCCTTCTCGAGGGCATGGGCACGATGAAGGGGTGTTGGCCTCCAGATGAGGTATTTTTCCATTACCTCTTGGGGGATATCGATCCAACGTTGTTGGCTTACCTCCTGTTCAATGAGGTTCATCGGAAAGACAGGGGCAAGATCTTGTGGACCAATGGGCTGGCCTGTTGCAGGATGAATGGGTGGTTGGAGTGGAGTGGGTAAGTCTGCCTGAATATTATACCACTGCTTTGGAATCTCATCCTCTCTTAAAAAAACTTTATACTCCTTCATAATCGCCTCCTTTTTTTGGGATAATTTTACTTAAGGTGTGGAACTTTTTTATTCACCACCTCCTTTTTTAAAAGAATTTTTTATTATGAATCCCCCCACCTTTGGAAAAGTAGAATTTCAAATATCAATAATTTTTAGGGTTGTCAAGAGTTAAGTTGGAGAATTACGGTTTCTTTCCTTCGAACTCTTTCCATTTATAGTCAATCAGTTCGAGTAATACCCCATTCATCTTCTTGGGATGGATGAAGGCAAATTCAGAGTCCCGAAATGGCCTCGCCCCCCCGATAAAGGGGTATCCCTTTGCTTTCAGTTCCTCTATCGCGGAACGTGTATTGTCCACATTTAGGCTTAGGACCATTATCCCTTCGCCCCTTTTTTCGATAAATTTTGCCACCTCTCCATCCTGGGTGGTGGACTCCATCAGTTCAAATCCCACCTCTCCCAACCAGTACCTGACAACCTTAATCTTTTCAAGTTCATCCACATAGGTATCATCCGGTTCAATTTTCCCTAAAACAGGTTCCCAGACCTTTCTTGCCTCCTCAATGTTCTTTACTGCGATACAGATATGATCAATCTTATTCACCTTCATCCTGTTCTCCCATTTAAAGGTTGGTCTGATATTTTTCGTTTAAATAGGCAAAGGCCTCATCGATCGCCCTGGCTGCTATTTCGAGATCCTGATCCGTATGTCTGTAACAAATATATCCATGATGGTGAGGGGCGAAGAAGATACCCCTGCGAATCAGTTGAGTGTAAAACTCATCGCGTCTGGCCCGATGAGTTCCGGCTTCATCTCGCTTGAAGGTAATAAAGAACATGGGTGCAACACCACTTAACTCAGCCCCGACATTATACTTACCCATGATCTCTTGAATTTTTTTTAAGAAACGTCCACCTTTTTCCCAAATCTTATCAAGGACGTTATCCCGTTTGAGGATTTCAATGGTTTTGAGGGCAGCAATAAAACTGTCACTGTTGGGGAAGAAGGTAGAGGAGATAAAGAGTTTCTGAGCGGCTGACATCATTACCTCTGCCTTCCCTGTAACAACACTGATCGCATACCCATTGGCCATTCCTTTCCCGAGGACGGTCAGGTCAGGGATGACCCCATAAAGTTCCTGCGCCCCACCCATTCTGAGCCTGAAACATGTTCGGACTTCATCAAATATCAATACAGCACCATACTGATGAGCAATCTCTCTTACACCCTCAAGGAACCCAGGCTTAGGCTCCTCCATTTTTTGATGGAGCGGATGACCAAATGGAGTCATAATAATCGCTGCGGTCTGATCGCCATACCGTTTCATCAGGTCTCTAAGATGATCCAGGTCATTATAACGGAATTCATAGACGTCTTCGTAGAGTTTTTCAGGAATGCCTCCTTTCATCTCCACACACCAGTCATGCCAGCCGTGATAGCCACATCTCATCACCTTGATACGGTTAGTATAGGCCCTTGCAATCCTAATGCTTGCGGTGGTGGCGTCGGAGCCTGTCTTTAAAAAAATACTCATCTCAGAACTCGGGACAATCTCACGGAGTGTTTTAGCAAGTTCATTCTGATACCTCTGGGTGAGGGTAAAACAGAAACCTTTGTCCCTGATCTGCCGAATGACCGCTTCATCCACCTCTTCTTCTCGATAGCCGAGGATGATCGGTCCATAGCCACACATAAAATCGATATACTCATTTCCATCCACATCGGTTAACCTGCAACCCTTTCCATGTTCAAGAAAGATAGGATACTCGCCTTCAATAAAATCGCTCGGTTTTCTTGCTCCCAGAACTCCTCCTGGAACCAATTTTTTTGCCTCTTCAAAAAGTTCCATGCTCTTTGAGAGGTTCAGCTTTTCAATGTTTCTCATAGAGGTTCTCCTAAGTGTTGAGTTGAAATAAGAATTGGAAATCTCTTCCCCTCATATCGGGTTCAAACTAAATTGAAAGAATCGATTGGACTGTTTCTGTTTGGTATATTTTGGCTCCTCTTTGTATCAAGGCTGAAAGGAATTTTCTGGGATTGATACAACCTTCCGGAGCAACGACCCCCTTAACTGTCACCTCGCCTTCATCAAACATCAGTGCTGCAATAGAGGCAGGAAGCCCTGTACCTGGGGCCATTCTCCCCACGATGTCTGCCGTGTAGGTCACATTGTTTCCTTTTCTCTCACCCCTTACAATCACTTTTAAACCTGATGCAAAAGGTCCCTTATCCCTATTATTGGGAATAGATTCCCAGAGTTTTAAAGTAAGATCATATGGTACTATTTTGCTCCCTTTTATCTCCACCGGCTCCTTGCTGAGAAAACCTGTCTCCTTTTGTTCTTTAATAAGCTGGTCTACCCACGACGGGATGAGTGCCCCCTTGACCACAACCTTTTTCACGTCCTTGATATAACGTGGAATGGTTAAGGGTTGAGGATGCCCGACGTAGCGAACTACACAGGTACCAAGGGGTTCGAGGAACTGAGCAACCTCTTCTCCAGTCCCACCTTCAACATATTCTAACTTCCCATCCAGATATTGGGGGATTTTCCCCAAGGTCATATGAAGGCTGTGATCCCAGGCCGCTCCAGAAAGTTCAGCAATACTGACGACCCAGAATAGATCGATCTCATGCACACGGTCCAGTTGGTCAGCATACCACCTCACAATCACATTGTTTGTACCTGGGTCTGATCCCATTCCTGTGAGAACCGTAATTCCTGATTCCTTTGCCAATCGATCAATTTCAGAAGTAAAAAGAATCTCCGTGGCCTCATAGTCATCACAAATATCAATATAATTAACCTTCGCTTCAACCGCTGCCTTGGCCACAGGGACCGCAGTCTTGTAAAATGGACCAGCGCAATTGATGACTATATCAACCTCTTTGAAGGCTTTAATCAGACCCATGTGGTCATATACATCAATTCGGCTGAGAGAGATTTTTTCGCTTGCCCGTAACTTCTCCTGCACCCTATTGGGGTCTATATTGATGTCACCAAGAATCACCTTCTTAATTTTTTCCTGTTTGATCAGATCCCGGGCCACTCCCTGACCCATCCCCCCGGTTCCACCAATTACTATTGCCTGCATTGGATTCCTCCTCTGGATAGATAATTTTTTCTCCTCCCACTCTTAATCATTTTGACTTCTTTTCCTCGAGCATTCTTAACACCACTTCTGGTGTTACGGGTAGTTCTTTTGGCATAAGGCCAATGGCATTTCGCACTGCATTGGCCATTGCCCCGACCATAGCAACCGATATGGATAGACCTCCCTCCTTAGCACCAAATGGTCCAAAGGGATCGTTTGAGGTTACGATGATGGGATCGATATTGGGGACATCTGTGGAAAGAGGGAACCAGTAGTCAACGAAGTTGGCATTAAGGTTCTGCCCTTTTTTTGTCCACAAGTGCTTCTCCATTAGAACTCCTTGTGGGCCTCCTTCCATGGCGGAACGTTGGATCTGTTGCTCCACGGCCATGGGGTTAATTGGATAGCCACAGTCATGGGCTGCCACCATGTTCAATACCTTCACCCTTCCTGTCTCGGGATCTACTTCGACCTCAGCAACAGCGGTTCCGAAGGAGAAAGCAGAGGCGATCTGGCCGCGAGGGTTTTTAATCCATTCACGCTTGGGATCAGCATCAGGCCAGCGGTCGCCACGGCCCAAGATGGCCCGATTCTGAGCAAGTGCCGTTCGAGCCACCTTGGCTATATCTATTGACCTCTCTGGTTCTCCCTTAACAAAGATTCGGCCATCACGAGCAACCAGTTCCTCTTTTTTAGCCTCTAACATTTGGGCTGCAACCTCTAAAAGTTGGTCTTTTGCATCGGCGGCTGCAGCCTTGACAGCCCCTCCAGAGATTAGCGTAGAGGCTTGAGAATAAGCCCCTTGGTCAGATGGGGTCACACTGGTATCGCCCGTAATGACCTTAATCCTCTCCAGTGGTATCCCTAACTCCTCTGCTGCAATCTGGGCAATCATACTATCATTGCCTTGTCCATTATCCATAACTCCAGAGATCACAGTGACATCTCCATCTTCATTAAAACGCACAAAGGCAGCAGATCCTCCCCGAATGCCCATTGGAAATCCACTGATCATCGAACTACACCCCATTCCTATACCCCGATAGGGTGGGAGATGGCCCCGTTTCTCTTTCCAGCCAGCCCTTTCCGCAGCCAGACGCATGGTTTCAACTTCAGCGCAAGAGGTAATCACTGTCCTTGTCGGAGTGATATAACCTTCTTGAACTGCATTCTTAATTCTAAACTCGAGAGGATCCATCCCGATCTTCTCTGCAAGGGAATCCAGCAGTAATTCCAATCCCGCATATGTGGTTCGAGGGTGATGGGGATACATTCCACGAGGGGGCTTGTTGGTATAGGCTCGGATAGCCTCATAGCGGAGATTTGGAAATTTGTAAGCCTCTTCAATCATTATGTAGGCGACAGAGGAAGCAATGGGTCCAGTGCTGGCATAGGCGCCCCCATCCATAATCACTTTCATATCCACAGCAGTAATCCTTCCCTCAGAGTCGACACCCACTCTGCAGTTTGTAATACTGCTGTGAACTTGTCGCACACAATTGAAATTCTCCTCTCGTGTATAGACCAATTTAACAGGCCGACGGGCTTTTTTCGAAAGGAGGGCAGCCATAAAATCTGCAGGAGAGATTTCAGATCTACCTCCGAAATGTCCACCCACCGCAACCTTACGAACGCGAACGTCTGAAGTAGGAATTCCCAGCGCGTTGCTAAGAGGCCTTGCCTTCATATGAGGCCCTGCATTTGGGCACCAGATATCCAGACCGGTGCTGTCAAAGTTTGCCAACACTGCATAATTTTCCAATTGGCAATAACTCTCTTCTGGGGAAGAGAATCGGCCTTCCTCAACGAGGGAAGACTCTGAAAGGGCCTTTTCCACATTGCCTTCGTTCACAAAGATTCGGACGCTGACATTTCCTGGTTTGTCATCATGAAGCTGGGGAGCACCTTCAAGCAGAGCCTCTTCAGGATCGAGAACATAGGGTAGTGGTTCCCACTCCACTTTAATAAGGTCTACCGCTTCTTGAGCAATCTCTTCGTCAATGGCAGCCACTGCAGCCACTTCTTGACCAAAGAAACGGGCCTTGTCCGCTGGAAGAAGTTGCATGTCCCTTGTGTAAGCAAAAACACCCCATTTGTAGGGTAAGGCATCTTTGCCTGTGATAATGGCCCTTACTCCAGGAAGCCTTTCCGCTCGACTCGTATCGATGTTCAGGATTCGAGCGTGGGCATAGGGGCTACGAAGGACCTTAGCGTAAAGCATCCCTGGTAAATAGAGATCCGCAGAATATTTCATATCCCCTTTAACCTTGGGAACAGAATCAATTCGAGGAACTCTCTTTCCAACAACAGAATAGTCTGAAATGGGGAGGTCCTTTTCCGGGGATGGGGTATGCTGGCTGGCAACCATCTTCACCGATTCAACAATCTTCGTATATCCCGTGCATCGGCAGAGATTACCAGAAATCGCCTGACGAATCTCTTGCTCGGTTGGTGAGGGATTTTTATCCAATAGGGCCTTGGCTGTGAGGATCATCCCAGGGGTACAGAACCCACATTGGGTACCTCCAAATTTGACAAACGCTTCTTGTACAGGGTGTAGTTTCTCTCCCTCAGCGAGTCCTTCGATTGTGACAATCTCTTGTCCCTGGACTTCTCCTGCAAGAAGGAGACAGGAGCGGACAGGTACCCCATTTAGTAAAACCGTGCATGCTCCGCAGGTCCCATCCTCACATCCTGACTTCGTTCCGGTAAGTTTTAAATCTTCCCTGATGACTTCTAAGAGGGTTCTGTTAGGAGAAATTTCAAGGGCCTCTATTCGGCCATTTATATTTAGTGAAACATGGATCTTTCTCATAAGTCTCCCTTATCTGTTTCGTTTAAAAGAGAATCTCCTTTCACAGGGATGAGGATTAAGTTGCCAGTGCCTTTCTCAATGCCCGCCTTACAAGCACTCCAACCATTTTCCTCCGATAAACCGCATTCATAATGAGGTTGGGTACTGGTCGGGCTTCATTCATGGCCTCTTCGGATACACGTTGAAGGAGCTCCTCTGAAGGTTTTTGTCCATCGAGGATGTCAAAAGCCTTAGGCACCTCTATGGGAGAAGACCCTACTGCTCCGAGCACCATTTTTAACTGTTCGATGGTTCCATTATGGCCTTTCTTCACCATCAAGGCTACTCCTGCTACTGGAAAATCCATACCTTCGCGAATGCGAAGTTTTTCGTAGGTTGAAACCACTCCATCCCCAGGAGGTGGGATTCTCACTTCCACAAGGATTTCTTCAGGCCCAAGGCAGTTTGGTTTCTCTCCCCTTCCCGTGAAGAACTCACTTAAGGGAATGGTCTTTTCTTCCTTTGAGGAGACGATTTTCACTTCTGCTCCCAAAGCGATCAAGAGCGGACTGAGATCACCTTGATAAACCGCCTGACAATGCTTTCCCTTCTCAACCGCATGACAGATGCCTCCTCCTAATTTGAAGCAGGCCTTTTGGCTGCTTCTCCAGAATTCAGACTGATTGTAATAGATACAGCGGGTATCGAGGCAGAGATTCCCCCCAATAGTGGCTTTATTTCGAATGGGAGGGATGGCGACCATTCGAATGGCCTGAACCAGTGAAGGATATTTGTTCATGATAAAAAGGGATTTCTCTAAATTCTCCAAGGTGGTCATGGAGCCAATTGCAAGCCCACCGCTTTCGGTTTGGGATAGATAATTTAGGGCGCTCAGTTCTTTAAGGCCAATCACAACGGCTGGTTTGATAAGCCTGTAACGAAGGCCAACGATAAGTGCAGTGCCTCCTGCTAAGAGGGCGGCCTTCCCCAGATGCTCTTGAAGGAGGGAGCAGGCCTCTTTAATAGAGTTAGGTTGAATCAATTCAAATTTAGGAAGGTTCATCTAATAATCTTACTCCAATTTTAATAAGAGATTCGTTGATTTTAAGTATTATAAAATGAAAAGAATTTTAATGTATACTGTATACAAAAAAATTTTTTTGTCAAGTAGAAAATTGGAGATCTCTGAAAAAGTATTTAAAACGAGTTTTATAGACTGGGGAGGTGGGGTGGAAAAGCCTGTGTCGTAATTTGAAATAAGAAATGAAAACAATGCGGCAAGGGACAGGCCCTTGCCCTACGATTCATAACGGTAAGGGATGAACCCTTACCCTACAATTTATAACTCATTTATTTTTCTTGACAAATGGGGAGGCTTTGTTTAATTCATAAAAAGGGTGGAATATGCGTCTTTTAGAGAATTTATTAATCCGTCCTTTGAAGAGAGAGGATCTGGATGCCATTGTAGAAATAGACGAGAAGGTACTTGGGGAGCGTCGAAGGGACTATTGGGAAAGAAAGTTGGAGAAGATGAAGCATCAACCCACACCCACATCCTTGGTAGTTGAGGTCGAAGGGAAGGTAGTAGGGTTTATTCTCGGGGATGTCAGCGGTTGGGAGTTTGGGGTACCTGAAACCATCGCCTGGATAGATACGATTGGTATTGATCCAGATTTTCAGAAAAAGGGATTGGCAAGGGCCCTAACTTTCGAAATGATAAAAAATTTAAAGGCAATCGGAGTCAAAACCATTTACACCTTGGTCAATTGGAACGATTGGGATCTACTTCAATTCTTCCACGCCATGGGGTTTACAAGAGGGGATATGATCAATTTGGAGTTGAAGATTTAGTCTCTTTCACCCTAATTTTTAACTTTTCTTCGGGATAGATCACGTCTGACCCCTCAAGATGATTCCAGGTTTTAATTTCTGAAACCGTCACATTATATCGTTGAGCAATGCTCCACAGGGTATCTCCCTTTTTTACGATGTAAATGACTTCTTTTTCTCCTTTCGCTCTGGAGGCATTTTCTGCTGAAGAGTCCATTCTGATTTTGAGTTTATCCCCAGGGACAAGCTTTTTTTCAGGATGGAGGTTATTCCATCTGCTAAGGGCACCTATGTTTACCCCCATTTCGTTTGCGATGCTCCACAGGGTATCTCCTTTTTTAATAGTGTAGATGATCTCTTCAGGAGTTCGATAAGGGCTGTTTCCATTTTTCTTTTTTTGAGCAACCGCCATGGGTTTGACCTTCTCATCCATCGAAAGGGGAATCAGGAGGGTCATCCCTCTATGGATTCGACCTGTCCCATCAAGCCGATTCATCTCGACAATGGGTTCTACCTCCACTCGATATAATCTTGCAATTTTAGGAAGGGTTTCTCCCCTCTTTACAAGATGGGTTTTAAACTGAAACTTCCTTAGAGGTTGGAGCATCTCAAAGTTCCTGAGGAATCGTTCTTTTTTCCCATAAGGAATTTTAATTTCATACCCTGACTCATCAGGAGGAGTCACCCCTCTGCGGAGTTCCGGGTTTAAGTCTTTAATCTCTTCGAGAGAGACTTCACAGGCTTCAGAGATGAGCGAAAGTGGGGTTAGACCTGGGACCTTCACTTTTTCGTAACGGAGTGGTTCCTCATATTCAATGTTTGTAAACCCATATTTTTCTGGGTCCTTTGCAATGAGGGCCGCGGCGATCATCTGAGGGACATAATCTTTGGTCTCCTTTTTCAAATATCGATATTTCGTAAGTTCCCAGAAGTCTTCTGTTCGGTAGCGTTTCATTGCACTGGCGATTTTATTCTCCCCTGCATTATAGCCGGCTGCGGCGAGGTACCAACATTCAAACATATCATAAAGGTCTTTCAGATATTTTGCTGCAGCAATGGTTGACTTCTCTGGATCTCTCCTCTCATCTACCCACCAATTGACCTTCAACCCATACTTTTTTCCGGTGAGATAGATAAATTGCCATGGCCCGGAGGCCTTGCTCCTGGAGTAGGCATATGGGTTAAACCCACTTTCAATAAGAGACATATAGACGAGATCTTCTGGAAGACCATTCTCTTTTAATAAATTCTTCATAAATGGGATATACTTTTCAGAACGGGCAAGCCAATTGGAGAATTTATTTCGGGCAGTGGTTTGAAAATATTGGATAAAGTGTTCCACCTTCTCATTGATCACTATAGGGATATCAAACTCAAGGCCTTCCCTCGTTTTATCTCTTGGAAGCACCTCTAAATAGAAATCATCACTCGATTCATCGCTGATGGGAGGCTCAAACCTAAGGGTAGAAGGGAGGTCTGCAGGAGGTTTAGGAGGAAGGCTTGAGATTGTTAAGGTTGATGGAGGTGGTTGAGCGGGTTGCTTTTCATCCAATTCAATTGGGGGAGATGATGGAGGAGAAGATTCTGCAGAAGGAGGTTCTACAATAGTAGATTCCATGACGGTAAGAGGGATCGCATCCTTTTTCTCTTGAGATTTTGCACGGAGAGAAATACAACCCGAAGCCAAAAGTAAAAGCATCATACCTATTAGAATCTTACTGATCATTTGGCTTCCCTCCCAATGTCCAGAAGTATTCCACATGATTAAAAATTGTTAAAAAAATGACATAGATGATACAATCTTGTCAAGAAAATTTGTTGAGCCCTCTGAAAAAGTCCCTCAAAGACTGGGGAGGTAGAGTTCCAAACTCTTCGAATGCGGGCACCAAGAAGTTAATTTGCTAACAATCGTTTAAGAGAAAAAGAAACATTTTCAGGGAATTAATTAGTAGTGCCAAACTATTAAATGTATCCGCTCGAAGGCTTTTCCACCCCACCTCCCAAGTCTAAAAATCTTTTTAAAATCCTTTTTCAGAAATCTCTTGTTGAGGCCTCTGAAAAATTCTTTAAAGATTGGGGAGGTAGGGTAAGCCCTTGTGGCTTTCCGTCTTCGGTAAGGGACAAGCCCTTACCCTACGGATTAAATTATTAATATTTTAAAAGCAATATTTATGCCAAATTTTAGAGGATATTGATATCTGAAATTAAATAAAATTGGTTTAGGGATCAAATCCTATTTTGACAGGGAGGGTTTTGTCGGCAGACCATTCTACCCATGATCCCCGATAGAGACGGACGTGGGGGAATCCGATAATATGCTTCAGGGTAAAATAGAGATGGCTCGCTTCTCTTCCAGTTCGGCAATGGACGATGATTTCTTTATCCTTCGATAATCCTAATTCTGCAAAAAGTCTTTCCAGGATTTCTTTC
>JBBIRM010000006.1:51834-54413 GCA_037441765.1 Deltaproteobacteria bacterium
TGGAAGGAGAGGAGGTCAGGGTTTGGAAAAAGAAAGAAATCCTCTCCTTCCAAAGTTGTTTCCCAGAAGAGATTTCTGGCCCCGGGGATGTGTCCTCTTCGAATCTCTTCTCCTTCCTCTCCACTATACTGTTTGGGCGGCCTTGCATCAAGAATCAAGGTTCCTTTTGTCTGGAGTCTTTCAAGGACATATTTCTTTTCAGCCAGTGTTTCTCGAATATATTTCCCGAAAAATTTCTTAGGAGGAGAAGAAGGGTACTCCTTGGTTATTGGATGTTTTTCCGAAATCCATTTCTCCCATCCCCCGTTTAGGATGCCCACTCTTTTATGTCCCAGAAGATCGAGGGTCCAGGCAAGAAAGGTTGCATTGGGATCTGATTTTTCTGAATAAATGATCACCCACATCTCGTTGGAAAGGCTTAAATATTCTCCAAGTATTTTTTCTATAACCATTCGATCAGGGGCTTGTGCAGGAATGCCATTTTTTGAAACACGGATACTTTCAACATTGAGATAGAAAGAATTTGGGATATGCCCTTTCAGGTAATCGATGAGAGAGGTTCTCATGTCAATCACCCGAACAAAGGGGTGGTTGATTCTGTTTGCCAGTTCTTCAGTCTCAACCAACCTGGGTTGGTCAAAGTTTTTGAAGGGTGGGGTTTTGGCATGAAGGGAGGTGGGAGTAATCAGGAAAGGGCAGATGAGACATCCAATAAGAATTTTTAATTTGAAATTTAACGGTTTCAATTAGGTTACTCCTCTCCTCTTCTCCAGGGCTTTCTGGTAGAGTTGATAATAGGCCTTGGCTGATCTTTCCCAGGAAAAATCTTCGCACATCGCATTGTGGAGGATTTGTCTCCAGTGGTCTGGTTGATGATAGTAACTGATTGCCACTTTGATCTGACTCAAAAACTCCCTGGCATCATATCGATTAAATTTGAAGCCATTACCTTTTCTTGAAATGGGATCGTAGTTTATGACAGTATCGTCAAGCCCTCCCGTAGCCCGAACGACAGGAATTGTAGCATATTTCAAACTATATATCTGATTGAGACCACAGGGTTCATATTTTGAAGGCATAAGAAAAAGGTCACAGCCTGCTTCAATTTTGTGAGCCAAACGGTTATCGTAGGCGATTCGAATTCCTGCTCGATCAGGATATTTACGTGCGATTGCCGAGAAAAGGTCATGATATTTTTGTTCCCCTGTTCCCAAAAGGATAAAGCCAACATCAAGAGAAAAAAGTTCATCGAGGATTTCGCTTAGAAGATCAAATCCCTTCTGATCTGCCAAACGAGAGATCATTCCTAATAGGGGAAGGTTTTCAAGAGAAGAAGGAAGGTTAAATTCCTTTAAAAGATCTTTTTTGCATTCCTTCTTTCCAGAGAGATTATCGGGGCCGTAATTGGCAATAATATAAGGATCGTGGGAAGGGTCCCATTCTTGATAATCAACTCCATTTAGAATCCCATAGAGGTCTTTCCTCCTCTTTCTCAAAATACCTTCCAGACCATAACCATATTCAGGAGTCTGAATCTCCTCACTATACTTTTTGCTAACTGTATTGATAACATTGGCGTAGACGATCCCTGCTTTCATCAGGTTGATCCTCTCCCAGAATTCGATTCCCTCAGGGTTATACATCTCCTGAGGAAGGCCAGTGAGCCAGAACTTTTCTTTCTTGAAAATCCCCTGATAAGCAATATTATGAATGGTAAAAACAGTTGCGGTTGTAGAAAAGAGGGACTCATTTCGGTAAAGGGATTGAAGATAAGCAGAGATTAGTCCGGTTTGCCATTCGTGATGGTGAATGATATCAGGAGAGAATCCCATCTTTTGGCAGAGGATGAGAGCGGCCTTTGAGAAGAAGATGAACCTTTCTGCATTATCGAAATAGTCTCCTTTCGGTGTACTGTAAAGGTATTCTCTGTCGTAAAATTCATCACGGCCAATGAAGTAGACAGGAATGTCCTGTTGAATCATTCCCTGATAGAGATCAGCCCTTAGGATTTCGTCACCCAGGGGGACCTGGATCTCTTCCCCCAAGTATTGAAGGGGAAACCCGGATTGCCTGACCATTCGGTAATAGGGCATAACCAGTTTAATCTCACAACCCATATCTTTTAGAAACTTTGGTAGGGCTCCACACACATCTGCAAGGCCACCTGTCTTAGCAAATGGCACCGCCTCAGAGGTCACAAAAAGGATGCGGAGAGGATTTTTTTTCATTACTAAAACCCTATTTTGAAAATAGACTATTGTCGATTTAAGATTGCAAAGTCTTTAGTAACACCTCACTCATCCGGGGAATCGGATAGGGATGTCGGAGAAAATCTTATAGCGGAAACCCATAGATTGCTCCCTCACTACAGAATCCCTTGAGTATTGAAAAGGCTACCATCTCCTTAGATGAAATCTCTTTCATAAGACATTCTATTAACCGACCCGCTTTATAAGATTTTCGGAGATATCCCTGCCCGATTCATATAATCCCCCCTTAAGTGATGGATTACGGCCTTTATATATTCATTTCTCATCGGTGGGTTTCCTGGGTTCGCCCCACAGAAGGACCCGGTGAGG
>JBBIRM010000007.1:0-50851 GCA_037441765.1 Deltaproteobacteria bacterium
TCATCGACCCTCACGAGATCGCCAATGTGATGGGAGTAGAAG
This sequence comes from Deltaproteobacteria bacterium, assembly GCA_037441765.1. Taxonomy (GTDB): domain Bacteria; phylum Desulfobacterota; class BSN033; order BSN033; family UBA1163; genus JBBIRM01. The sequence continues at coordinate 43 of JBBIRM010000007.1, forward strand.
GGATTCGCCTAATGGCGGAATCAGCAAAAGTGATCCCACTTAATGTCTTCTTTATGCTCCCTTCCTGCGTTCCTGCAACTTCAATGGAGTCTGCAGGAGCCCATCTAAGCGCAAAGGAATTAAAGCCTCTTTTAAATGAGCCCTGGGCCATTGGACTGGCAGAGATGATGAATTTCCCTGGGGTCATCTCAAGAGATAAGGAAGTCCTCGAAAAGATTGAAATGGCCAGGGGGAAAAGGATCGACGGTCATGCTCCCCTTCTTTCAGGCAAAGGACTTTATGCCTATCTCACGGCAAAAATTCGCTCTGACCATGAGTGCACCTCAATTAAAGAAGCCCATGAAAAATTGAAGAATGGGATGTGGATCATGATAAGGGAGGGATCCACCGCAAAAAACCTAAAAGATCTTCTTCCTCTCGTCAATACAAAAAATTCGAGAAGGTTTTTCTTTGTCACCGATGATCGCCATCCAAAGGAACTCCTCGAGGTGGGACACATCGATTCGATGCTTAGAGAGTCGGTCCGCAACGGGCTCGACCCCATCTTAGCCATTCAGATGGCCACACTCAATCCTGCAGAATATTTTGGCCTGGATGATCTTGGAGCAATTGCTCCCGGTTATCGGGCAGATATCATCACCTTTGACCACCTTGCCCGATTCCAAATAAAGAAGGTATTTAAGGATGGCCTCCTGATAGCCCATAACGGGAAGGTTTTACCACGGATGATTTCAGTAAGAAAGGGAGAGAAACTTAATTTAAAAAAATCAATTCGTATTGGACCAATGGATAGAGAATCACTTCTTCTAAGAACCGACCAACCGATTGCAAAGGTCATCCAATTGATCCCAAACCAGATTGTTACTAAGAAGGTGCTAAGGAGGATTGATCTAAAAGAAGGGGTTGCCTATCCTAATCTCAAAGAGGATGTCCTTAAGATTGCGGTTGTTGAAAGACACCAAGCCACAGGGAATATAGTGATCGGTTTTGTCCAGGGATTTGGATTAAAGAAGGGAGCTATAGGCTCCTCCGTTGCTCACGATTCGCATAACCTTGTCATTGTGGGTACGAATGATGAGGATATGCTCAAGGCAATCTTTACCCTCAAGGAGATGGGAGGAGGTTTGGTGGTGATCTCAGAAGGAAAGGTATTGGCCTCCCTTTCCCTTCCTATAGCGGGGTTGATGTCAGAATCTTCTGTTGGGGAAGTCCAAAAAAAATTGGAAGGCCTCCATAAGGCTGCCAATGGGCTTGGGTGTAAAGTTTCAGACCCATTCATGGCCCTCTCTTTTCTTTCGCTCCCTGTCATCCCTGAATTAAAAATTACTGACAAAGGGTTAGTGGATGTCAATCAATTCAAGATTGTTTCGGTGTTTGGCAATGACTGATTCAAAATTTCGAATTACTTTGATCTGAGAATAAAAAAATATTCGCTAATTAGTGGAGGGGGTTAAAATGGAATGGAATAAATTACGGGATGAAGCAACATGCTACCTCCAGCAATATATCCGCATCAACACGGTGAACCCTCCAGGAAATGAGATTGAAGGAGCGAAGTTTTTAAAAAAAATTTTCGACTCCGAATCTATCCCATCTGAAATCCTTGAGCCCACGCCAGGAAGAGGAAACCTTCTTGCCACTCTTAAGGGAAGTGGAAAGAAAAAGCCACTTCTCCTTCTCAATCACATGGATGTGGTGCCGGTTGAAAAAGAGCGTTGGAGCGTTGACCCTTTTTCTGGACTGATTCAAAATGGCTACCTTTATGGCAGGGGGGCGATTGACGATAAGGCCATGGGAATCATAGAGGTGATGGCCGTGCTCATTCTTAAAAGAGAGAGAATCCCCTTAGAGAGGGATATCCTCTTTCTTGCTACCGCTGATGAGGAGGCAGGAGGAAACTGGGGAATTCGGTGGGCTTTAGATAACATCCCCTCCTTGAGCGAAGCGGAATATGCCTTGAATGAAGGTGGATATATTATTCTAAATGAATCGGGGACTGCAGACCGATATGAAATCTCGAGCGGGCAGAAGATGGTATTTCAGTTACGATTGAAAGCCAGAGGAACTTCAGGACATGCCTCAATGCCACATCCTGAAAATCCCAATGTGAAACTGGTTCATGCCCTCGAGGCAGTCACAAAATGGGAAACCCCCTACCAGATTCTTCCAATGGTAAAGGAATATTTCTCCAAAATGGCTTCCAAAAAGCCTTTAGAGGAGAGAAAATTTTTTGAGGACATTGAAGAGGGGCTTCGCCATCCTTCATTTTCAGTAAAGTTTACATCCAACCCGATGTATAATGCGATGGTGAGGAACACAATTTCTCTGACTGTTCTTCAAGGTGGAAGTAAGGCCAATGTGATCCCCTCAGAATCGAATGCCATTCTGGACTGCCGTTTGATTCCAGGTTCATCTAAAGAAGATTTCTTGAAGGAGGTTAGGAAACGCCTTGGAGACGAAATCGAAATCGAGGGAAATCTGGAAGGGAAACCCATTCCCCCCTCTCCCCAGAACACAGACCTTTATCGAGCCATCCAGGAATTTGCTTCCAAGAATGACCCTGGTTGCCCGGTCGTCCCTCTTCTTCTCCCTGGGGCAACGGATAGTCGTTTTCTAAGAGAAAAGGGGGTGATCACCTATGACTTCTGCCCTTTTCGTTTACAAGAGAAAGAGGTCTTCCTGGTTCATGGCCATGATGAACGAATCGCCATCGATAATCTCATATTTGGAGTGAGGATGCTGGTAGAGGTAATCAAACAGATCGCCACCTAAAAAAGTGGATATTTTCAACAACGTCCCTCCTCTTCTCCTAACGTTCCCAGCATAAAAGAAGTTTTTGCAAAGCAAAAATTTGGGTGAGCCCGCAGGGCTAACCTTTTATGCTGTGTTATATGAAGTGGTGGGCTGATTTTAATTATATTTATAGAAGTTCCACCTCTTTTAAAAATTCTTTCCAATCATCTTTTGTCCATTTAAGATCCCGAATTGGCAGTAAATATCTTTCTTCTCTAACTACACCTAAATAGTCCAGCAATACACCTTCTTTGATAGGAAGAACTTCAGATGTTTTAAAATAACCACAGATAATTCCTTTTAAGTCTGTTTGTATTTCTCCACATTTGTACTCCTTGATTCTTTTTCTCATCTCTCCAAGGTATTCTCTGAAAAGGCTATCAGTAGAAGGGATTTTCTCCTCCGCAAAGTTCAGAAGCCTTGTAAATCCACAGACTTCAATGAAAAACTGTAAAATTGTGGGTTGAGGGACTGAACATTTTACTGTAATACCATAGTCATAACCTATATCTGCTTCAGCCCAGATACCAGCTAAAGTTGGAGATGACTTTATACTCACATTCTTTTTGGCATTCATGATGTCATTTCTATATTTCTCAATTTTTCTCGATATCTCCCAATCCAACTCTATTTTTATTTGGGGGAAATTATTTTCAAGAAACTTCTTGGCCATAATCTCTCCCAATTTTCCAACGAATTGATCTACAAGAATGGACTCAAATGTTCTTCTTCTTTCTCTAAATCCCTTTGCAGATACAGTCGCTCTTGTTCCACCTGCAAACATTTGATAAGTAATTTCAATACAGAATATTAGTAGTCTTATAATATCTTCATCATCTAATCTTACGACAACGGTATTTGGCAATAGTTTCTTCTTAATCCAATATAAAACCCTATCTTCATCAAGGAATATCTTATTCCCCTGTTTGCTAATTACATCAAAGTCATTACTTCTGCAGGCCGAGAGCAATAGCTCACTAAACTCATCATTGTCAAAATCTATACCATAATTTTCTCGAATCATCATTCTTAGAGTAGGGATGTATTCGGCTAATTTCCCTTTAAATTTAGATGCGTTATTTAACTCTCCTTTTAGAATTCTCTGCATATCCTTTACCTCTTTTTAACACGACCAAATGTTCTGTTTTTATCCTGCTATCTTTCTCTCCTGTTGCTGGATTAACATCTGATTCAAACATTACTCTGGACACAATTTTATCAATAAATGTAACCTCATGTTTCCAACCAAATTCCTGTAGATGTTCAACTACTATATCATCTATAGGAATGGATGTAGTCCTTATCTTCGCTGGACCAACAAAAATACACATATAATCTGTAACATTTTCGCCTAAAGTGGAAAAAGCATTTAAAATGCCATGGAAATATCTATCGTATAACATCCTGAGATGATCTTCTTTTATATTCTCTCTAAACTTATAGTATTTTTCTGAGTAAATTTTTATTTTATTCACAGACCTATACGGTATCTCTTTTTTACTTAATTCCTTTATATAAGATTCCTCGTAGCCCAGCCAGAACAGTTCTAATTTGGTTGACCTTATATATTCCTGAGCCTGTAAATAAGGCGGTGATGTTATAAGGATATTTACATTGTTCTCTAATTTTGTTTCTAATGTGTCTATTCCAGACCTAATTCTATATTCAACTTGCTTAGGATTTAATCGATTATATTCCCAGACTTTCTTTAAAAGTTTGCCTATCTCTTTCTCAAGCATATTGTAAAATTGAAATTTCCAGTTCTTTTTCAGGAGTTCTTCTATTTTCTTTCTTGAATACTTTGACTTATATAATTTATGAACTTTCTCGTCGCCATATGAAAAATATCTTGTCACATTGATTAAAGGTATTAAAAGCACATATTTAGTCTCATTTGTTAATGAATGAACAAAACCCCAAGTTCTTGAAAGAATAGGGATAAAATCCTCAGGAAACCAATAATTTAAATTAGACCACTTTGGGATATACTCTTTTTGAGAGTTTCTAATTTCCTTCATTAATTCTGGAAGATTCACCTTCGGATTTTTCATAACAGCGGTGTCATGAATTACATTCATTATCGGATTTAAATCCCATAATTCGTAGTCACATCCATACACTTTTGATACTACACCTACAGTCCCATAACCAGCGAAAGGATCAAATATTTTCATACCCGATTTAGCATATTTTTTTAATACATAAGCGATCACTTGCGGAATGAATTTTGCAGGATATTTATAAATGGCAAAAGTCCCATATGTTGTTGATGGGATTTCAAGGATTGTATTTCTAAAGAGTATAGAAACCTTATTAGATGAATTGTCTGAAGGGATGTCTTCTTTTTCAATATTCTTAGGTTCTTCTTCAACCCATAATTTCATTTGTTTATATTCTCTCCATTTATTAGTCATCATATTTCACCTTGTTATTTCTATGCCCGCCATTTCGTATAACGTTCTCGGTGTAAAAGAAGTTCGGCGAAGCCAAATTTGGACGAATCGAAGCATAGTCTTTTACACCGTGTTATACGAAGCCAGCCCCTTCTCTTTTTCCACCACTACGTAATTGAGTGACTTTTTCAATGATTTCTTCAAGAATTGGTATTCGATTGTTCTTTCCGTAGACGAGTTCTACAAGGCGTGAAGCACCATCAATGTTTTTGCTTACACGTTTTGGGTCATCATATCCTAATTCAAATGCTACTTCCTTTTGAATAGCTTGAAAAGTCTCATTGCCTAATATTTCTTTCAATAGCCCTTCAAGATTTTCCTTAAATACTGCCCAGGTTTCATGAACCTGGGTGTCTGGGAAATCTTCTATTAATGCACCAGCTAACCTAAGGTATCTATGATTGCGATTTTTTGCGTCTTCTCCCTCTCTTCCTTTACCAATGAGATGTGAATCTGCATCAAAGATAAAATATGTAGGGATAGAAAGTCCTCGGAAAATCACTGTAGGACGGTCTATATTATTCTTTCCTCCTGCTGGGACTACGACTATTCCAAGTTGAGACCAATCCTTTTTTATGATTTCTTGAAGCTTCCATAATGTGCCTACTTCAGATGGTCCCTCTACTACTACAACCACGTCTGCAAAAAATCCTTCGTTCACAATGGTGTTCATAACAGACACTGCACGTGTCCTAAAGCTGTTCTTTGTAAAATCATTAGGATTAGTATTACAGATTTTCGCTATTTCCTCTGTGGCTTGTTTTAGAGAAAAATGCGTAACAATACTCTGTGGCACAAGTGAATCCGGTGAAGACACTTTTCTCACCATACGGATTTGGTCAAACCGGTGGAGATCTATGAAATACGGAGAGTGGGTTGTATAAATAATTTGGTTGGTAGCACCGAGGCCGATTTCTGGTCTCTCGGCAAGTTGAAGTAAAAGGTTAGATAGATAACAACAACGTGAAGGATGGAGGTAGAGCTCTGGTTCCTCAATTGCTAAAATCAGATCAGGGCCCCTTGATGTTTCGAGACTTTCAGGTTCTGAACTTCTTGTTTCTCTTTCATCTGACCCCTCGATGTTTGGCTCTACTGGAACTGTCATAGCTAAATGCTGAAGTAATGTAACAATCAGCGCTCTTTGAAGACCGTGTCCTTTACGAGTTATTTCACCCTCAAAACTATCTTCGATTAGAGTTGCCTTTGCCGCAGGAAGAGGGACCTCAGGAGGTTTAACCTCATCCCATCCTAAGTTTAACTGGGAACCGGGCGCAAACTTTTCTAGTGTTTGAGAAATTGATTTTCTAAGTTCCGGTAACTCGGTGAGGTTTTCAGAACTATACAATTTTTTTATTCTTTCTTCGAATTCGGATTTGAATTTTTGTACATCTTCCCTGGCGTTGATCTTTCTTAGAACAATCATATCCAAAATTTGATAAATCGCTCCTTTTTTGCCACTTACCTCTTCTGAAGCCTCACGAACTGCCGGAACCAAAACATACTTTGTGAATTTGTCAAGTTTGCCACCTCCAATGTTTCTAGGGCCAAAAAATTGTTCTTCCCGCTCAATTGGCTCGATAATCTCTGGATGGTTATGTTCGTACTCAGCCATAAGTCTTTCAACTTCATCAGCACTCCGAACTCTTCCACCTAAATCGGGAAACTCACCACTGTCCACTAGCTCGTTCCAAGCATTAACACGGTCTCTTTTACCAGATTTAGCTCTTATCTCAGCGAACTGGGGTATCTGTAAAGCCGCAGCATAATAGCGTTGCGTTATTCGACCATTTTCGCTTGAGATACGCTTTGTAACAATCAATTTATCATCTCTTATGTACGGACGAAATTCTTCTTTTTCGTCATCGCGAAGGTCACCATAAGTTATGCGGATTTCTATTGATGACCCCACGTCTCGATCAAAAAAATCCTCCTCTGTTATCGGCGCCGCAATGTCATAAAAAATATCTATAGCATAAAGAAAAGAGGATTTTCCAGCACCATTCCGTCCTACAATGGCTGTGAGATTATCGCAATCTAAACATGCTTCTCGAATTGATCTAAAGTTTTTCACCTAAACACTTTTTATAATTATGTGATTCAACCTCTATTTATCATCTTATCGGCTGGTTTCGTATAACGTTCCCAGCATAAAAGAAGTTCCGCCGAAGGCGGAATTTGGGTGAGTGCCGTAAGGCACGAACCTTTTATGCTGTGTTATCTGCCATGCCGTAATGAAACTTCTCATTTTACTTTTACCTCAATCTTTGGAAGATGCTTCAAAAGGATTACATTTAAATTGTGTCCTGTATATTCCCAAACATATTTCCATCCCCCTTCAGTTTTTGCTAATTTATCCCGATTTTTAGAATCCCAAGCAATGATAAGGGAAGTCTGCTCAGGGACATGATCATGGTCGGAATAGTTTTCCAAAATATGTTCTACTTCTACTGCTTGGAATAATTTCTTCTCCGAGAAATCCTTTTCTTGATAATCAACAATAATATCTATACCTTTTTGGGCTGTATGCTCTAATGTTCGGAAGTAATGAAACGGGAGTGCCTTTAGTCCTTCTAATTTCCATAGTAAAGCCCTCACATCCTGTTCGTTATCTGGCTCTCTGTGAATTAATTCCCCATTATAGAAAACCCATTTTTGTTCTTTTCCTAACAATGTATCTTTTCTCTGGTTTAATGTTGTTCCTAGGTCTTTCCTTTTCAGCTCTCGTCTAAACCTCACCCATTCCTTATAGTCATCGGTCTCCATTATTTTTCTAAAGCTTCTCTTAGGGCAGATGTAAAAAGAGGCTCCTTTACACCATCTGACACAATTCGGCTCCGTGCTATATCGGTTTCAATCTCATCACATTCTACTACAAATCTACAAAATTTATAATAGAGTTCGAATCCTTGAGGTTTGTAATGATTCAAATCTAAATTAAAGTATGGGATACCTCTCCAGACATAAGTTAGTCCCAACCCCTTGCTTTCCATAATGCCATAATCACTCATACCAAACTCACCAGTCTTTAAAGCATACCCACCTTTTAGTGTTACAGTAACCTTATTCCCCTTCTCATCCTTTGTAACAGATATGGGTGGGTCAATAACTCCGATTTTCTGCCCTTCAACGTGATCGCCTTCCTTTTTTATCCAAGGAAAACCTATTCTTAGTTCTTCTCCATCTGGGATCGAGGGTGTCTTTATTATAATCTTAGGGAATCCATCCTTTAGCCTTTCTGGCCTGGTGTAACCTACTAATGTCCTGAAATAAAGGTATTGCTTTAATTTTCTGGGTTCTCATATTCATCATATTTTTTACCACCGTCATATCCATATACCCGTATTACTGTGCCATGGTCAAAGTCTACGGGGGCTTTCTTGTAAATAACAGGCTTAGGAAGTTCTGGCTTATCCCCCAACAACTTGCCTCTTGGATTTTCAATAATTACTTTGTAACTTTCGTTCCTTTTAGTTTTGGTTTCAATTTCCAATTTACTTGATAAAAACATCAGTTTTTAACCAAGTCCTTTAAATCCGAATTCATCTGACTTGAGCCCCACCACTCCGCTGTAAGCTAAATTTAAGAAACGGTCAAGCCTTCCTTGTTTTTCAGGTTCTTTTTCACCTGTGTAGTCCATTCCTATGCCATCGTCTTCAAAAATAAAAGACCAACGATAGTTTCCATCATAAAACACCGTTACCTTGAGTTTGGACGCCTCTATTTCTTTTGCACATGAGTTTGATATTGCTTCTCTAATAACATCCAAAGGATGTGCTCTATTTTGTACTACTTGCTTTACTATACCGATTGATATTTCATGTTCCGTCGGTTCAATAACTTCCGTCATTTTAACACCTCCTTATTTAACGGCATGGCAGATAACGTTTGACGCATATCTGAAGTTCGCCCGAAGGGCGAATTTGGGCGGAGGCACGAATTGCCAAAGCCAGATATGCGTCTGTTATATGACCCGAACGAAATGAGGGCGAGGAGCGAAGCGACGAAGCGTTCCGCCCCGAAGCCATGATATATTCTATCTCTATTCATTGTCTCTTCCCTTCACGTTTTTCTTATTTTCAGTTCCAATTTTGATTATTTAATTGAACTCTTTTACATTCTTTTTATTCGCAAAAATATCCAAAAGTAGTTTTGCACTTTCTAATTGTTCTTGAATAATGTTATTCAATCTCTGTAAATCTGCTTCGTCAATCTCTTTCAGTGCAACAGCAAAATCAAATCCAACATTATGTGTAAAGAATCTATTATCAATTTTATCTTTTCCACCAACCACAATACCATATCTTAAGTAAGGATATATTTCCTTATGTTTCAATGCCTTCGTTGAGTAAGTTAGAACATCGTGGGAAGAAAAGCCCCCGTATTTAGTTTCAATGATAACAAATGGCGAGTTACGTTCTTTTTTTACAATTGCCAGATCAGTTTGGAACGCATAATCTCCTCTTTTGGGGTTCTTAGGATCACTTGGTTCATACTCCAGATTTTCACCGATTATAACTTTGTAAATCAAATTCTTATCTTTTTCGATGCTATAATCATTTCCTAATCTTTTTTCCAATGCTTCTTTAAGTTTTCGTTTGAATTCAGCTTCGTTCATTTTTTATCACCTCTTTTTGCGTAGGGGCGGAATGTCATATAACTTATTCATATCAGCACTTAGAGTGCGTATATACTCCCATTTTGGGATGATATCGGCACCTGGTTCGGATATTTCCTTTGCTGGCTGAATAGTCAGATCCCCTTTCCTTGTCAAAATTTGTCACTTATCAATCCCTTCCTTGAGATTTAATGTTTCTAAAGGACTCGTTATCTTTCCTAAATTTTTAGTACTTACGTGTGTATATATTTCAGTTGTCTTACTGTGAGCATGGCCTAAAAGCTCTTGGATATATCGTAAATCCGTGTCTCCTTCGAGGAGATGCGTAGCGAAGCTGTGTCTTAAAGTATGCACCGATACATCCTTCTTTATTCCGGCTTTGTCGCAGGCATTTTTGAAAATTTTATCCACAGATCTTATGGAAAGGTGTCTGTCTTCTTTTGCTCCTCCGAATAACCATTTCCCGTGTTTGTATTTTCTCCGATATTCTCTTAGAATTTCTAATGCCTTTCTGGAAAGCAATGAATAACGATCCTTTATACCCTTAGAACCCCTGATATGTATCAGCATCCTTTTACTATCTATATCCTCCGGTTTTAACCTAACAACTTCCCCAACTCTCAATCCAGCAGAATAGACCAGCATCAAAAGGGCTTTATGTTTGATATTATCAATAACTGAAAGGACTATTGCAACTTCTTCTTTACTTAAAACCGCTGGAAGTTTCTTATCCTTGGGGTTCTTTTGAGTTCATATATAAACTTCTTCTTGAGCATTGCTCCATATTAGAATTTCAGGGCATTGATAGCCTGATTTAGGGTAGAAGTCGCAGACTGCTTTTCTTCTGCAAGATAAAGGAGATAATCTTTTATGTCGTTGTCAGTGATTGCTGAGGGTTGTTTGTTGATGAAATTCAAAAAATCCCTGTTGTAGTAGAGATAACCCTTGATGGTTTTATGGCTATATTTTCTTGAGAGGAGTTCTCTGCGAAGGTCTTCAAGTCCCACCTCACCCCTACCTTCCCCCCGAAGGGGAGAGGAAATATTTTTGGTTTGTAGTGCAGGGTTTATATAGATTTTTTCACCTTCGAAGGCATTTAAGATCTTCTCTAATGTCCCATTGGTATTAGAGAAACTCCAGCATTTCCTATCCTTATGCCATCTTCGGCCATCAATGGTCTTAATTTTTGAAACAAGAAGGGGGTCATATGGGAAGGAAAAGATAATACGAGCAGATGGAGCATTTGAGATATAGATTCTGTCCATTAGGAACCCCTCATTTGTCAAAGTTTCTGGAAGAGGGTTCTGAAATGTTTATTTTATCTACAAATTATCATAACTTAAAAAGATGTCAATTGTTTTTTGATGTATAAGAGACCCTCAGTGAGAAATTGGATAGGGTTTCAAACCCTTTGAATGCGGGCACTGAGAAGTTAATTTGCTAACAATCGTTTATAAGACTCGTTTTAAATACTTTTCAGAGATCTCAAATTTTACACTTGACAAAGGGAGGGGTGGCCATCATACTGGAAATCGATGTTTAAGAAATTTTTAAGAAAGGGAATCAATGAAATCACTTAAGGTCTATAGGCACGAAAGAAGAGGAGGGCAATCACTAGGTAGAGGAGGAAAAGATGAATATATTATGGATCGTTAATACGAATACCTTTTTATTGGTTCTTCTGATCATCATGGTTTCCTATCTCATCACTCAGATCAATGCATTAATCCGTTGGTTGAAAAGGGAGTAATCCTTGTAAGTGTTAGGATGGATTAATGGAATACCAGGCCCAGAGAAAAATTTAGTAAGATTCTATTTGAGTTTCCATTTTGTGCCGTAGGGTGTATCTTCCAATATAATACCTTTCTGAAGAAGAGCGTTTCTGATTTCATCCGCTCTTTTCCAATCTTTCTCTTTTCGGGCAGACTCTCTCTCCTCAATCGATTGGAGGATCTCTTCCTCAGAAAGACCCAATCTCTTAAGCCCCTCCCTTCTTTCCCGATCAAAATACTGGTGAGGATCTTCACAGAATAGCCCAAAAACCCATCCCGTTTTGGAGAACTGATTCAACCCCTGCTCGAGCAAAGAGATAATCTCCAAAGTTGGTTGGCCTTTGGAGATATCGAGGAGGCTATTGAGTTGTCTCTGAAGGTCGTGGAGAAGACCTATTGCCTGTGCAGTATTGAAATCGTCATCCATGGCCTCCTCAAACCTGGTCTGAAAGGATTCAATGGTTTGCCGATATGGTGAAAGAGAAGAGGTGGTAATCGTTCTATTAGGATGGAGAGGTTTTTTCATCTCATCCTTGAGATTTTTTAAAGTTGCGTAGAAACGGTCTAATCTCCCCTTGACCTCCTGAAGACTTTCGAGGGAGAAATCGATAGGACTTCGATAGTGGGTCGACAGGATAAAGAGCCGAATGACCTCTGGATGCCAATCCCTCAGGATTTCTTTCACCGTTAAAATATTGCCGAGAGATTTGGACATCTTCTCTTTATTAATATTAACAAAGCCATTATGGATCCAATAGCGAACAAACGGTTTCCCAGAGGCTGCTTCGGATTGGGCAATCTCATTTTCATGGTGAGGAAAGATGAGGTCCTTTCCCCCTCCATGAATATCAAGCGTCTCTCCCAAATATTTCTGGCTCATGACAGAGCATTCAATATGCCATCCGGGTCTCCCTTTCCCCCAGGGGCTTTCCCAGAAAGGTTCTCCAGGTTTACTCCCTTTCCATAGGGCAAAGTCCAGGGGGTTGGCTTTCTTTTCGTCTATCTCAATTCGAGCGCCTGCACGCATTTCATCCAAATTTCTCTTGGAGAGTTTCCCATAATCCTTGAATTTCTCAACGCTGAAAAAGACATCGTTCCCACTTTGATAAGCAAATCCTTTATCAATAAGCGTTGAGATCAGTTGAATCATTTCCTGAATATGTTCGGTCGCCCTGGGTTCTACTGTGGGATTTTCAAGACCCAACCTTCCCATGTCGAGCTTGAACTCTCGAATATATCTTTCTGCGATCGTTTGACAGTCCACCCCCTCCTGATTTGCACGTTGGATGATCTTGTCATCAATATCTGTAAAATTTCGAACATACCTCACTTCATAGCCACGATATCTGAGATAGCGGTAGATCGTGTCGAAGACTATAGCGGAACGTGCATGGCCAATATGGCAGAGGTCATATACTGTCACCCCACAGACATACATCCCCACCTTCTTCTCCTTCAGGGGGATAAACTCTTCCTTTTCACCAGTAATAGTATTGTAGACACGAAGTGCCATCATTCCATCTTTACATAATTCTCAAGATAGTTGCAACGCCATTCTCAGACGTTTGATGATCCTTTCGCTTCCCAGTATAGGAAGGGTCTTTACCAACTCAGGACCTTTCATCCTACCTGTAGTGGCTGCCCTTAGTGGGCCATAGAAATTCTTACCCTCTACTCCGAGTCTTTTTTCCAATTGATTCAAAAAGGAAGGCCATTCATCAGGTTCAATCCTGGATGTGGATACCAATAGGTCAAGCACCCTATGGATCAATTCTTGATTTTTTGGGTCTTTAAGGATCTCCTTTGCCTCATCTTCAAAAGAGAATTTTTGATCGAAGAAGATACCAAGATACTGCTCAACCTGAGAAAAAAGAGTGAGATTCTCTTTCAGGAGTTTAGAGAGTTTAGTTAAATAATCTTGATCAATTTGAGCAAGTGATATACCTGCTTTTTCAATATAGGGGAGCAAAAGATGGATGAACCGTTCTTCCTCAATCTGGCGAATGTAAATACCATTGAGCCATTCCAGTTTTTTCCGATTGAAGATGGGTGGACTTTTAGAAATATTCTCAATCGAGAAGGCTTCAATGATTTCTTTTAAAGAAAGGACCTCTTCTCCAGAAGGATGGGACCAGCCTAAAAGCAAGAGGTAGTTCTGTATGGCCTCTGGAAGAAAACCTTCCTCTCGATATTGAGAGACTGCGGTAGCGCCATGTCGTTTGCTTAATGGAGATCGGTCTGGGCCAAGGATGAGAGGATGGTGAGCGAAGAGAGGAGGCTGCCAACCCAATGCCTGATAGATCAATATTTGACGGGGAGTGTTGGGGAGATGATCTTCCCCCCGGATTACATGGCTGACGTGCATATGGTGGTCGTCAATCACACAGGCGAAATTATAAGCGGCTGTCCCGTCAGAGCGGAGGATGATGAAGTCTCCAATACCCTCGGATTGGAATTTCATCTTTCCATGGACGAGATCCTGAAACTGAATCGGCCCTTTCCCCACACGAAACCTGAGGACAGGTTTTTGACCATCCTCCTCCATCAGTGAGATCGCCTCCTGGGAAAGGGATAGACATCTACCATCATAGCGTGGCATCAGACCCTTTTGGAGCTGTTCCTTTCTTAATTGTTCGAGTCTCTCATTGGAGCAGAAACATTTATACGCCTTCCCCTCCCTGAGCATCTGTTCAGAGTAGTGGAGATAGAGGGAGGAGCGTTGGGATTGACGGTAAGGGCCGTCCGGTCCATCCTTATCTGGACCCTCGTCCCATTCGATTCCCAACCATCGAAGATCCTCAAGGATTTGTTCCAAAGATGCCTCTGTGGATCTCTCCACATCGGTATCCTCAATCCTCAAGATGAAAGTTCCCTGATATCGTTTTGCAAAGATGTAATTGTAGAGGGCTGTTCGGGCGTTTCCAATATGGAGCAGTCCAGTGGGGGCTGGAGCAAAGCGAACTCGAACAGAAGGGCTCATCTCATTCCCTTTCCAAAATAGGCTTTAATCTTTTTCGAGGAGGACTACTGCATAAGCAGCGATTCCTTCCCCCCTTCCAGTAAAGCCTAATCCCTCTTCAGTGGTCGCCTTCACATTTACCCTTTCTCTCTCCACCCCAAGGATCTCCGAAATCCTGATGACCATCTTGGGGATGTGTTCGGCAAGTTTTGGTTTCTGGGCCACGAGGGTGGCATCCACATTGATGAGGTGAAAATTCTTTTCCTTCACCTTTTCCATTGTCCTTTGGAGAAGGAGGGTGCTTTGAATATTCTTATACTGGGGGTCTGTGTCTGGGAAATGCCTTCCAATATCCCCTTCCCCAATGGCTCCGAGTAAGGCATCACAAATGGCATGGAGCAAAACATCTGCATCTGAGTGACCCTGAAGACCATAAAGAGATGGAATATGGATTCCCCCTAAGATCAAAGGCCTTCCTTGAACGAGTCGATGGACATCGTATCCGAACCCTACCCTTATCGGTCTCTTTTCCATTGGGATGGCTCTACTTTTTCGAATCCTCCATTTTGAGAAGGAGTTTTGCGAACAAAAGGTCTTCGGGCGTTGTGATTTTAATATTGACATATGAGCCCGGGAGGATGTGAACCCTCTCTCCAATTCTTTCCACCAGTGAGGCATCATCTGTTCCGATGAACCCGTCCTCAATAGCCCTGGCATAAGCCTTCTTGATTAAATCGACCTGAAAGGTTTGGGGGGTTTGAACCTGCCAGAGGGACTCTCGCTCTAAGGTTCTTAGCACCGTCCCATCAGGATGGGCCATCTTGATTGTCTCTTTGACAGGCATAGCAAAAACCACTGCTCTCAATCTCATTGCAGAACGAATCGATTCCTCAATCATCTCCCGGGTGACAAATGGCCGAACCCCATCATGGATGACCACCACCTCCGTATCCTTTGGGAGAAGGTCCAATCCATTCTTTACAGATTCCTGCCTCCTCTTTCCTCCCGGGATGATCTGTGAGACCTTTTTGTAATGATATTTCTCAACGATCTCTTTGAGGCTGTAATCCATATCCTCCTCACCCACAACTAAAAAGATTGAATGGATAAGAGGACATGCTTCAAATTTATCGAGGGTATGAGCGAGAATGGGTTTATCTGCAAGGAGGTAAAACTGCTTCTTCCTCTCCCCCATGAAACGATGGCCCTTACCAGCAGAGACGATCAGAGCATCGGCCTTCATCAGTCCAAAGCCAAATGATATTCCCACCCTTAAACAAATGCTTTAGGTTAGTATTCGCTATCCAGGGGATAGTAATAATCCTTCCCCTTGGCATCTCTGGTGGATTCTTCCTTGAGTCGGGCAAAGATCATTCTTCCTGCCGGGGTCTGTAGAACACTGGTCACAATGACATCCACATTTCTCCCCATCTGTCGCCTTCCATTGTCAACAACGATCATTGTCCCATCATCCAGATAAGCCACCCCCTGTCCCACTTCCTTCCCCTCTTTTAGAATCTTCACATTCATCTCTTCCCCAGGAAGGACAACAGGTTTGAGTGAGTTGGCCAGCACGTTGATATTCAAGACATCAATTCCCTGAAGTTCAGCCACCTTATTAAGATTGGAGTCATTGGTGACAATCTTACCGCGCACCTCTTTTGCCAACTCAATCAGCTTGGCATCGACATCCTTAATGGAAGGGTAATCGTTATCGATGATCTTCACCTCCACATCCACCTGCTTTTGAATATGGTGAAGAACCTCCAATCCTCTTTTACCTCTTGTCCGTTTGATAGGGTCGGAGGAATCCGCAATGTGCTGAAGTTCGCTGAGGACGAATTGAGGAATGAGGATGGTCCCTTCGATGAATCCACTTTCTGTCACATCAGCAATTCTGCCATCGATAATCACACTCGTATCTAAAATCTTCGGGCTTCCACTCTTAGGAGGACTTTTTGAAAAGAATTTCAAACCATGAAGGTGAACCTCTTCCCCCTTTTTGAAACCAATCCGAAGGCCAATATAACCGCATATTCCGTAAAGGATAGCATAAAGGGGAAGGGTGATGGGTTGATCGTTAATAAGGTTTGTGAAAAAGACGTTAGAGATGAGGCTGGCTATTAACATTCCGATGAGTAATCCAATAATGCTCCCTAAAAGATTTTTTAAGGGAACTTTCTTTAACCCCCCTTCCATCAGAAGGGTAAGCCCTCCAATGAGAAGTCCTCCAATAAATCCCCAGAGTCTTATCTGGGAAGCTGAAGAAATTTCTCCAACTAAGGCATAGCCACTTACTCCGCAAATAAAAAATAGAATAAGACGAAGGATCCAAACACCCAATCTTTTCACCTCCTTTCTCTGGAATAAAATAAATTAGAATATTTTTAAAAAGAAGAAGGGTGATTTCGGTAAGGTTAATGGCCAAAGATGGTTTTAATCTCCTTGAGAATATCCGCCTCTTTGACTTCTCGAGCAATGGCCAGTTCCTTGACCAGAAGATTTTTAGCCAGATCCATGATTTTTCTTTCTCCAAAGGAGAGCTCTTTCTCTGCCTTCAGGAGGTAAAGGTCACGAAGGACTTCGGCGATTTCGTAAATAGACCCCGTATTGATCTTTTCCATATATTCTCGATATCTCCGGTTCCATGTCTGGGTGTCTAAGGTAACATCCCGTTCTTTTAAAATTTGGATGACCTTTGACACATCAACCTTTTTTATCACTCCTCGAAGCCTCACTGTATTGACACTGTCCTTGGGGATCATGATGGTCATTCCATTATCCATAATTCGAAGGATATAGAATTTTTGCTCCTTTCCCGAGATCTGTTTGGTTTCAATGGCTTCAATCACCCCTACCCCATGACCTGGATATACTGCTTTATCACCAATCTGAAACATAAAACAGAACCCCCTTCCTTCCGGTCACCCAATAAAAATTTTTGTGTAGTGACCTATTTAAGATTGAGAATGGGAGGAGAATCCTGTGGGCGATTAGGTTCCCTTGGCTTTGCCAATCCTTACAATATCGTCCACATCAGGTTTCTCCCCATTGATCAGCTTCCCAATGGAAGCATCGATTCCAAAACATGAAGAGATTTTAATGGTACCTTTCACTTCCCCCCTTCCGAGAGGGGTTCCAGGAGCAAAAACCTCCATCAGGTCTCCTACCTTGAGGCCTGATAGTTTACCAGCATTAATAAAGACCTCCTCACCCTCGACCTTAGCAATCCGGCAGAACCAATCCAATCCCTCTAACTCCCTGGTTAGCAAACGAGCCAATTCTCCAATAGTTAGATCAATCGCTCTCCCTTTAGCCTTTTCTTCGGAGAAGGCCCCCTTTTCTTTGGTTGCGATGATAGGATTATTTGAAGAGAGCGTCTTTATGGTTTTCCCCTCAAAGGTCTCCACAACTCTTAAATCGATTTTCAAAATGGCTGAGGAGGTCGGCTCCTCATCTTTGGGGGATTTGGCTGTAAAGATGTAAGGTCCTGAAAGCTGACCCATGATCAGTGCATGAACGCCAAAAATCTCATTTAACAGATGGAGGACTTTGGGTGTTTCTATATCCTTCAGGGAAATCCCTTTCTCTTTAAGAAAATCCTTGACCATTGGATAGTCGATAAAGAGGATTTTTAAGGAGCGACGGGAAATTTCTTTTATCAATTTTTCAGCGATCCAATCCCCTAATATCTCCTCTGAGGTAGTTGTCCGATCGTCAAAATGGGCAATTAATACTTTTCTCTTAAGATCAGGAGACTTCTGAACAGTTGAAGAAACCAGATAAACCTCTTTCTCTTTTTCTGTCAGAGGGGGTCCTTCAGTTGTGGGAAAAGATTCGCTTTTTGTCTCCATCTTCTGATAAGATGGGATGATATAGGCCTGTCTGTTGGAAAGGTATTCTTCAACAGGAACATATAGATATTTCGGCTGGCCTCCTGTCTCAATGAATTTTGGATTAAGTACCTTCACATATTCTTTTTTATCAATTATGACAACCTCTTTATCCAACAATTCCTTCATCTTCGCCTTATGGGGGGGAGCCTTTTTGATAGGAAACCAGGATGGAGTAGAACAGGCGAAAATAAAAAGAAGAATAAAGAGGAGGATTAAAATGGGAGGGTTAAACCTTTTCCCTTTCAAGTTATTTTCCCCTTTAAACTAATATATATTTATACCTTAAAAATCTAAAAAAATCAATTAATCATTATAATTTTTTGGATTTTTTATGGGAAAATCTGTACGGGGTTAAAAATTCAATTTAAACAATAAGTTACCTAATTTCATCCCTTTTTACTAAAGTGGATGAAAGGAAGTCCTCTATTTTTTGAATATCCTCAGGGATATCGACACATATGGGTTCATATTGGACTGGTACCACTTTAATCCTTACTCCGTTTTCAAGTGCCCTGAGTTGTTCCAGCTTTTCAATTTTTTCCAAGGGGGTGGGTTTCATTTTAGAGAACCTCAGGAGAAAATTACGACGGAATACATAAACCCCAATATGTTTGAAAACCCTTTTTGGCAAAAGATCTTTAGCTTTTAAAGGGTTTGAAAGAAGCCTCTCTACATTTAGGTCTCTTGGCAGGGGAATGGGAGAGCGGGAGAAGTAAAGGGCATCGTTTTTTCGATTTACCACCACTTTTACAATGTTTGGATTTAGCCAGTCCTTGACTTCTACAATTTTGGTCATCAAAGTGGAGAGCAAGAGTTCTTTGTCTCTCAAAAGGGGCCTAATGGCTTGGTCTATAACCCGACCTTTAATCAATGGTTCGTCTCCCTGAACGTTGACAATGATTTCTGCCATAAGTTTTCTGGCCACTTCTGCCACCCTATCTGTTCCTGTGAGATGGTCAGGTGAGGTCATGATTGCCTTCCCACCAAATGATTTAACGACCTCCATGATTCTCTGATCATCTGTGGCTATTAACACCTCATCAATCAATCTGGATTGGCAAACCCCCTCATAGACATACTGGATCATTGGCTTACCAAGAATGCGGGCGAGTGGTTTACCTTCAAACCTGGTTGAACCATATCGGGCAGGAATAACCGCGGAGATTTTAGCATTCTTTCCCATTGGATTTATGATTCCATTAAATCAGAATAGAGTCTGAGTGTCAACCTTTGTTAAAGAAAGATCTTAAAAAATTCTTGAAAGAGTGGGGAGGTAGGGTTCCAAAACCTCCTCCCTTTTCAAAGAGGGGAGATTTAGGGTGCCTTTTTGCCAAAGGGGAAAAAACGCTATTTCCTCCCTTTAGCAAAGGGAGCTCGGGAGGGATTTTACAAAGATTTTAAAACAACTATAAGGGGATTTTTAATGGAATTGCGCGAAGAGATAGCAACTAAGCAATATCAAAAACCAAGAAAAACAAGGAATTAGTTGGAATCAGTTTTTGGCAAAAGAGCAAAAAAGACCCCTTCGATGGCAAATAGGAATTTAACCTTTCAATCCGTATTTTTCTGCCAGATCTTTAAATCCAGGAAGAGCCCTTTCGATTGTCTTTTTCTCAACCGGATAGGCGATTCGGAAGAAGCCAGGTTTTCCAAACCCCCTTCCAGGTACGGTCAGAATCCTTTTCATCTGGAGTTCTTTTACAAAGGCCACATCATCCTCAATAGGCGATTTTGGGAAGAGATAGAATGCCCCCTTAGGCTTAACAACTTGATAGCCGAAGGAGGTTAGGGCATCATAGAAGAGATTTCGTTTCTCCTCATAGATTCCAACGTTGACGGAATTCCTCTGAAGGGGTCCAACCAGCCTCAGCATCAGGGCAGGGGCATTGACAAATCCGAGGGTGCGGTTTGCAAAGACAAGGGCTTGCATCATATCCTCAAGGTCTTCGCAGAGAGGACTTACAGCCACATACCCAATTCTCTCTCCTGGGAGGGAGAGGTCTTTGGAGTGAGAGGTGACACGAATGGTATTAGGATAGTAGTGAAAAACAATAGGAAGTTCGATCTCATCATAGATAATCCTTCGATAAGCCTCATCGCTAATGAGGAAGAGGGTTTTTCTCAGTTGTTGATTCTTACTTTTCAATAATTCTCCCAATTGGATCAGCGATTCCCTATCATATACCACCCCTGTTGGGTTGTTGGGGCTATTGATGAGGATGGCCTTGGTCTTTTCTCCAATTGCCTTCTCAATCTCGGAAATATTAAGCGAGAAGTCCTCATTTGTCTCGACCAATCGAATCTTCCCTCCGCAGTTATCAATGTAAAACTTAAACTCCATGAAGTAAGGGGAAGGAACGATAACTTCATCCCCCTCATCCAGTATGGCCTTTAAAACAACATTGAGCCCCCCTGCTGCCCCAACTGTCATCACCACATGTTTCTCATTAAAGTCGAGCCCAGATTCCTCTGTAAGGTATTCAGCGATGATTTTTCGTGTCTCTATATATCCATTGTTGGGCATATATCGATGCATCCCCATGATGGGTTGATCGGCAAGATTTTTAAGTGCAATCTTCAAAGACTGAGGAGGTTCGATATCTGGGTTTCCAAGAGAAAAGTCAAAGACATTTTCTACCCCATATTTTCGCTTCAATTCCTCCCCTTCCTCAAACATCCGCCTCACCCAGGAGGCACCCTCCAGGGCATCCTTCACCTTCTTTGAAATAGCCATATCCTTTTACTCCCCTTTCTAAGGTTTTAATGAAATTTAAAATAAAAAAGCCATAGGGTTGCCCTATGGCTTAAAATTAAAAAGCCATGGGGCCTCAATTAAGTCACCCATGGCTTCCCCATACCCAAATGGGAATGGCCCTATGGGTGACTCTTATTAAAATAAAAGTAGTAATTAAAGAAGTTTTTCATTTTTTGACCTTTCGAGAAATTAATTAAACATATTTTGGTTTCCTTGTCAAGGGGAATTTGACATTTATTAAAAATCCCTTTAATATTGCAAAGATATATTCTCATTGGTGAAATTAAAGTAGTGATGGCTGGAGAGAAAAGACTTCAAAGGACGAGAAATATCGGTTTTATGGCCCACATTGATGCGGGGAAGACTACTGTCACCGAGAGGGTCCTTTTCTATACAAAGAAGATTCATAAGATGGGAGAAGTCCACGAAGGCACCGCGGTGATGGATTGGATGCCCCAGGAACAGGAGAGGGGAATTACCATCACTTCTGCGGTGACCACTGTGGAGTGGAAAGGGAGTATCATTCATATCATTGATACACCTGGACATGTTGACTTTACTATTGAGGTGGAGCGCTCGCTTCGGGTATTAGATGGAGCGATTGCCATCTTCAGCGCTGTAGATGGGGTTGAGCCCCAATCCGAGACGGTCTGGCATCAGGCGGACAAATACAGAGTTCCCAAGTTGGCCTTTATAAATAAGATGGATAGAGTGGGTGCTGATTTTTTTGAGGCAGTCAAAATGATCATTGAGCGTTTGGGGGCAAATCCTGTAGTTTTACAGATCCCCATTGGCAAGGAAGATCGGTTTATTGGAGTCATTGACCTAATCAAGATGAAAGGGATCGTATGGGATGAACAAAGCCTTGGGGTGATTTTTAAAGAAGTTTCCATTCCCGAGGATTTAAGAGGAAAGGCTACTTATCATCGCTCAAAATTGATTGAATCAGTAGTAGAGTTTGACGATGCCCTTATGGAACGATACCTCAATGGGGAGGAGATCTCTGAGTCAGAAATAAAGTCTGTCTTAAGAAAGGCTACGATTCAAATGAAGGCTGTGCCAGTTCTTTGTGGGGCAGCGCTGAGGAACCAGGGGATTCAGCCCCTCATCGATGCCATTGTGGAATATCTTCCTTCCCCACTCGACATCCCTCCTGTAAGGGGAGAAAATCCCCAGACCGGGGAAGTAATGGAGAGGAAGGCAGATGATGGAGAGTTATTTACAGCCCTGGCCTTCAAAGTGATGATGGAGGAAGGGAGAAAACTCGTTTACATCCGAATCTATTCCGGGGTTCTAAAGGTAGGGGCGGAGGTTTATAACCCTCGGTTAAAGAAAAGCGAAAAGATCTCCAGAATCTTTCAGATGCATGCCCACCAAAGGACGCGTGTGGAGGAGGCAAAAAGTGGGGAGATCGTGGCAGTGATGGGATTGAAGGAGACCACCACTGGAGATACCCTCTGTGATCGCCTTAACCCAATTCTCCTTGAGCCTATCGATTTTTATAAACCTGTGATGTCTGTTGCGGTGGAACCCAGAACCAATCAAGACCAGGATAAACTGGCTGAATCTCTTCACAAGTTAAGCGAGGAAGACCCTACCTTTCATGTTAAGTTTGATGAGGATACAGGTCAAACGATTATTTCGGGCATGGGGGAGTTGCACCTCGATGTATTGATAAATCGTCTCCAGACTGAATATCATCTTTCTGTCAATGTTGGTAAACCCCAGGTCGTCTATCGTGAGACGATTGAAAAAGAGGTAGAGGCAATGGCAAGGTTTTTAAAAGATGTTGAAGAGATCAGACATTTCGCTGAAGTTTTTCTTCGAATCTCACCAAATGGCCGGGGGAAAGGGATAGAGTTTCGTTCAGAGGTTCCAGATGGACTCCTTGGGAAGGAGGGGATTCTTTCTGTGGAAGAGGGAATACGGGAGGGCTCCACTGTTGGAGTGATTATGGGATACCCCCTTACGGATATCTGTGTTACCCTGTTAAAGGCCAATGTTGATCCGGAACATCCCTCCACCCTCGCCCTCAAAATTGCCTCCTCCAATGCATTGAGAGAGGGCTGCAAGAAGGCACAACCTGTATTGATGGAACCAATGATGGAGGTAACCATCATCGTCCCGGAGGAGTTTATGGGGGTCGTTGTTGGTGACCTGAAGGCAAGGAAGAGTTCTGTGGAATCCATCATCCATAAGGGGAAGGTCACACTGATCAAATCCATCTCTCCCCTGACCCGCATGTTTGGTTATTCAACCGATTTAAGGTCGCTCACCCAAGGCCGAGGAACCTTTTCCATGCAGTTCTCAAGATACGATAAGGTGGTAAGTTGAAGGGGTTATAACCCTGCTTGCAATTTGGGAATCTTGATGGTTCATTTAAAAACTGACATGGAGGATGAGATTCTTAAACTTCTTAAAAGCCATCCATCTGAGTTCATTTCAGGTGAAGAGATCAGCCATCAATTAAAAGTCACCCGGACAGCGGTTTGGAAAAAGATAAACCATCTTAGGAAGATGGGTTATGAGATAGAGGGAGAGACACACTCAGGGTATCGGCTCATTCGTTCTCCAGATCTGCTAACCCCTTCTGAGGTAAAACCACTCTTGAAGACCAGGTGGATGGGAAAGATTATTCACTATTTTACAGAGATTGACTCAACCAATTCAAAGGCCTACCAATTGGCCGTGGAAGGGGCTGGGGAAGGAGAGGTGGTGGTTGCAGAATCACAAAGCCAGGGAAGGGGAAGATTGGGAAGGCAGTGGTTCTCTCCCCCTTATTTAAATCTTTATTTATCCGTCATCCTCAGGCCACAGATTCCACCCCATAAAGCCTCCATATTGACGCTGATGGCTTCTGTAGCCACTGCAGAGGCAATTCAATCATCCTCAAGCCTTAAGCCATCGATCAAATGGCCCAATGACCTCATTCTTGGAGATAGGAAGGTGGCAGGACTTCTCAACGAGATCAATTCAGAAGCAGACCAGGTCCATTTCATCATTCTCGGAATAGGGGTCAATCTAAATATTGAGGCGAAGATGTTTCCGAAGGAGATTCGCAAAAAGGCAACCTCCTTAAGGATTGAAAGGGGAGAACCGATTTCAAGAAAAGAATTTTTCCAAATTCTTTTACAAAAGTTGGAAAGTTGGTACTCTATTTTTTCCGATAAAGGAGATCTTGCCATTTTAAAAGCCTGGAGGGAATGGGCAAACCTTAAGGGCAGACTGGTTAAAGTAACTTCCTTTGGTAATGCTATAACAGGAAAGGCCATAGATATTGATTCAGACGGGGCCTTGATCTTAGAGACAAGTGATGGGAAGCAGAGAAGGATCTTAGCAGGAGATGTGGAGTATTTTCGACGATAGAGAGTAGAAGGCGGAGGGTGAAAAAACAATTTACTACTTTCTACATTTTTCTCACCACTTTTCTGTTTGAGGAGGTCTTATGCTACTTGTAATCGATGTAGGAAATACGAACACGGTTTTGGGGATTTACGACAGAGAGGTCTTGGTGGATCACTGGAGGCTCGGCACCGAGAGGGAGAAGACCGCAGATGAATGGATGATTCTTTTTCGGGACCTCTTCAGATTTGATCAGATCGATATCCGAGAGGTCGAGGGGATGATTATTTCCTCAGTGGTCCCCCCGGTCCTGGATATGCTTCAGGAGATGGTTAAAAAGTATCTTCCCATCAAACCATTGATCGTAGGACCAGAGATTAAGACAGGGATGCCCATCTTCTATGATAACCCTTCAGAGGTGGGTGCAGACCGAATTGTCAATTCAGTGGCTGCCTATGAACGTTATAAGAGAAGCATCATCGTTGTAGATTTTGGAACAGCAACCACTTTTGACTATGTCTCTCCAAGAGGAGAATATATGGGAGGGGTGATTGCCCCAGGGATTGGAATCTCTTCAGAAGCCCTCTTCCAGAGGACATCTAAACTGCCCAGGGTTGAGATCGTTAGGCCCAAGGGGGTGATAGGGAAGAACACTATTCAAAGCATCCAATCAGGAATTTTCTTTGGATATGTGGGGTTGGTTGATGAGATTGTCAGGAGGATGAAGAGGGAAGTAAAATCCAATCCAAAGGTGATTGCCACAGGAGGGTTAGCACACCTGATCGCAGAGGAATCCGAGACCATTGAAGAGGTAAACGAATTTTTGACCCTTGAAGGATTAAGGATCATTTACGAAAGAAATCAGAAAAAAATCAGGAAGAAATAGAAACTTTTTACTAAATAAAATGATGGGAGTACTGCCTCGCTCATCTCTGGTTCTTATACCAGGAGACAAATCTCTCAATCCCCTCTTCTATCTTTACTCTGGGCTGGTAGCCAAGCATCCGTCTTGCCTTGTTGATGTCGGCATAGGTGATGGAGACATCTCCTGGTTGTGAGTCCAACATTTCAATATTTGCTTTCTTCCCGAAGGCCTCCTCAATAAGTTTGATCAACTCTAATAATGAGGTGGTTTGGGATTCTCCAAGATTATAAATCTCAAATCCCTTGTGGTGAGAGATGGCGGCCATGACCCCCTCAATCAGGTCATCGATATAGGTATAGTCTCTTCGAGAAGAGCCATCACCGTAGATTGGAATTACTTCACCCAGATCAACTAATCGAGTGAATTTGTGAATTGCCATCTCAGGCCTCTGCCTGGGACCATAGGCTGTAAATATTCTTAGGCAAGCGATGTTCATTCCGTAAAGGTGATGATAGGAATAACAGAGGAGTTCTCCTGCCCTTTTTGTTACTCCATAAGGAGAGATGGGGTGGATATTGAGATCATCTTCTGAAAAAGGAATTCTTTGGTTCTCTCCATAGACCGAGGAAGAGGAGGCAAAAATAAACTCTTTAATTCCAAACTCTTTACATACCTCTAAAAGGACGATCGTCCCACGGATATTTACATCCTGGTAAAGAAGGGGATGCTCGATGGAGGGCCTCACCCCGGCCTTCGCTGCCAGGTGAACTACTAAGTCCACCTTATACTTTTTAAAGACCTCTTTAAGGTGTTCAGGATTACGGATATCTCCTGTGATCAATTCGAAAAGGTCAGGATAGGTTCCGGTCAATCCCTCGATATTTTTGATTTTGATATTGGGGTCATAGAAACTATCAAAATTATCCAGACAGATGACCCGAAAGCCCTCCGAAAGAAGTCTTCTACAGAGATGAGAGCCGATGAAACCTGCCCCTCCTGTTACTAAAACCGTTTTCATCTCTCAGCGACCATTTCCTCCTTTTTGGGAGGATATTTTATCAATAAACTGATTCCAAAGCCAATAAGTGGAAGAAAGAAAATCAATTTAAGAGTTATGGGAACACCAAAATGGTCTGCGATCATGCCAAGAAGTGTGACCCCTATGCCCCCTGTTCCAATGGCGAATCCAACCATCAGTCCTGAAGCGACTCCCAAACGGTGGGGAAGAAGGGCTTGTGCCATCACCACGGTAACAGAAAATGTGGAGATCAGGGCCATTCCTGCAAGCCCGAGGGCGATAAATGCAACCATGCCTTCAGTATTATAAAAGATGAGAAAGAGAGGAACAGGCAGAAACATTGTCATAGAGAGAAATTTCTTATGGCCCCACTGATCAGCAATGGGCGCACCAATTAATGTCCCCAAAACCCCAGCCATCAGAAATGTGGATACAAGTTTTCCTGCATAGATTGGGTCCCCTTTAAGATAGTTAATATGATAGAAGGGAATATAGGTCACCAGACCAAATTGGGTCCAGGATCTTGCAATGACGACACTTACGAGAAGGATAAGGGATACAAGATCCTTTTTCAGAATAGGTGTTTTACCCACCCCTTTCGTCTGGATGAAAGCAGAACGGACAGGAGTGGTAAGCCATGAGATAGAGGTCAGTAAAATCAAAGAGATTAAGATTCCAGGAATGACCATCCCTGCTGTTCCTTTTAGGTTAAAGGTGGTTACAAGGGTAAGGACCCAGATTGGACCCAGGGCAAGACCTAAATTACCTCCAACAGAGAAGATCGACATTCCTGTTGCTTTCTTCTCCCCAGTGAAAAAATGAGCGGTTTTAAAACCCTCGGGATGAAAACTCGCTACTCCAAAACCGCTCACAATGACACAGATGAGTAAGATATAGAAATTTGGAATTATCCCTGTGACAGCCATTCCCAAACAAGCGATCAATGGGGCAAGAGGAAGAAACCATCCAAGGGGGTGGCGGTCGGAGAAATAGCCAAAGGCAGGTTGAATAACAGATGAGGTGAGGTTCCCAAATAACATCACCAATCCCGCAAGAGTATAGGAAAGATTTAGGGTTTCTTTAAAGAAGGGTAAAAGAGCAGGCAAGGCGCCCTGATTGAGGTCTGTAACCATATGCGCCAGGCTGAGTATCGCCAGCGCCTTTTTATTCATCTTCATTATTTTTATACCTTTTAGGAGTTAACATTATTATTGATCATAATGGGTTTGTCAAACCTGAATTAGTAAGTGAGGGTTTCAGGTTTGGGTAAAATTTAGTGGATTATCCAGGGATTATATATGCACAATTCAAATAATAGACATTTTTGGATTTTTTAGATATTATTATAAATCAAGGATTGAGGGATAAGTAAATATCTCAAATTCGATTGAACTTTATTATTCTTTTATCCTCGATTCCTTTTAAAAATTTTAAGGGTCTTAGTGGAAGTGATTGGGTAAAAATATCTTGAATATATGGAGATTGGCTTTACGATTTTCTTCAAAAAGGGCAAACATAAACCTCCCCCTTTGGAAAAGGGGGGCAAGGGGGGGTTTTAATAACAAATGCTTCATTATGATAAAAAGTTGAAGGTTTTATCTCAGAATCTGAGAAAAAATATGACAGAGGCTGAGAAGATGCTGTGGTTTCGATTAAGGAAAAAGCAATTGAAGGGGTATTTATTTATGATATGACAAAATCTCCCCTGACCCCTCTTTGCCAAAGAGGGGAAAAAAGATAAATTTCCTTAATCTGAAGGAGAAAAAAGGCTAAAATAAAACACTCTCTTACACGAAGAGCCGATTTTAATAATGGATGAGTTATGAAGATTGCTATTTCTGGTAAAGGAGGGGTTGGAAAGACAACCCTTGCAGGGGTGATGGCAAGGATACTGGCATCTCAGGGGAGAAAAGTACTTGCAGTGGATGCAGATCCAGATTCAAATCTTTCCTCTGCCATTGGACTTCCTAAAGAATTGGCTGAAAAACTTTTACCAATTGCCTCTATGTCTTCTTTGATTGAAGAAAGAACAGGGGCAAAAAAGGGGACGTTTGGCTCCATATTCAAACTTAATCCCAAGGTGGACGATCTTCCTGAAGAGTTAGGAGTGAATTATCAGGGAGTTAAACTTCTCCTCCTCGGGTGCATCCCTCAGGGGGGTGGAGGTTGTTTCTGCCCAGAGAATGTTCTTCTCAAGAATCTGGTTCGCCATTTGCTTGTCCAGAGGGAGGAGGCCCTGATAATAGATATGGAGGCAGGGCTTGAGCACCTGGGAAGGGGCAGTACAGGTCATGTCGATGCCCTTATCGTGGTGGTGGAGCCCGGGCAGAGGGCAATCAATACAGCCAGGCAGATCAAGAAATTGGCTGAAGACTTAAATGTCAAAAAAATCATGATAGTTGGGAATAAAGTCACCTCTCAAGAAGATAGAAGGATGATTGAGGAGAACCTTTCCGAATTTCCAATCCTGGGCCATATGAGTTTTAACCCCAAAATTCTTCAAGCAGATAGAGAAGGGAAATCTCCATATGAACTTGACCATAAAATTAGAGAAGAGGTGAAGGCTATTCTCGAAGAGTTAGAGAAAAATCTAACGAAGTGATTCGTCAATGGTGATTGGTAGATCATGAAGATAAATTCCCGAATCATGAGTCGCCTAAAAAACATGGAATTATGCTTCGAACAATCTTTGTTTGGTCTTGAATTGTGATGGCAACCCTGGCTCTGGGGTTTCTGGCATTTATCACCTATCCCTTTGATCGTAAGGGGAAGGTGGTTCATCTCTACGCAAGGCTCTGGGGGAAGGTTGCCCTCTTTGCCAACCGAGTAAAGGTCAGCTTAGAGGGACTGGAAAATTTAAAAGGGAAAGGACCTTATATTCTTATGTCGAATCATCAGGGTTATTATGACATCTTTGCCCTTCTCTCCTCCCTCCCAATCCAGTTTAAATGGTTAGCGAAAAAGGAACTATTTTCTATTCCCTTTTTTGGTTGGACATTGGCCGCAGCAGGCTACATTCGTATCGACCGAGAAGGGACCCGTGAGACCGTGGAGGCCATGAATGAGGCAGTTAAAAAGATTCGAGATGGCTTATCGTTGGTTATATTTCCAGAAGGCTCAAGAAGCCCAGATGGTTCCATTCAGCCCTTTAAAAAAGGAGGTTTTACCCTCGCTATCAAATCAAAAGTCCCCATCGTCCCAATTGCTATTTCTGGAAGTCGAGAGATCATGCCTAAGGAGAGGTTGACTGCTTCTCCGGGAGAGATAAGAATCCGAGTAGGGGCTCCCATTGAGATCCAGAACTACTCCATGAAGGATCGGAATATCCTCATGGAGAAAGTAAGGGAGAGCATCTTAGAAAATTTTCATCTCATTTCTAAGGGAGGGTGATGAGAGGGAAGATGATAGAGGATTCAATTAAAGAAAGATTGAAATATGAGATCGGTGGAATTCTACTGGTGACCTTGGGGGTCTTCCTTTTTCTTAGCCTGGTCTCCTATAACCTGATGGACCCCTCCTTCTTTTCCTATACCTATCCGAAGGGAAAGGTGCAGAACTGGATGGGAATCGTTGGTGCCCATGTCTCAAGCCTCCTCTTCCAGGGATTTGGATTTGCCTCCTTTCTGATCCCCTTTGTCTTGGGTATATTCGCCATCAGTTTTATTTTTCGATGGGAGTGGAAATATATCTCATTGAAATTGATCGGTTGGGCGGTGATCCTATTTTCTACCTCCACTATTATGAGGTTGTGGCTTAAACCCATCCATCTCTACTCTCCTGATTTCCTGATCGGAGGAATTTTTGGAGAGGTTTTTTCGAGACTCCTTGTCAGGTATTTTAACCTTCCTGGAGCCACAGTGATCCTTTTCGTTATTTTAATCCTCTCATTTGTATTAGGGACTGGAATATCCTTCATTTCAATCCTCAGGCGATTGGTCAGAGGAGTAAGCGGGGTCGTTCAAAGGATTTGGAGACTGAAGATGGTTCGGGAAGAACGGGCCAGGAGGGAGAAGAGGGTAAAAAAGCAGAAACTTGAAAGAGGAGAGATAAAAGAGACTACTCCCACAGTCGTTGAGATTTCCACTCCACCTCCCAAAAAAGTGGAACCTCCTCGTCAGGAGGTTTTTGAATTCATCGAACCGAAACATGTCTATCAACTCCCCCCCATCTCCTTATTGGAGGCAGAGGTAGAGAAGAAGGCCAAGATCGATCGGGACAGTCTGATAATGAACTCCCGAATCTTAGAGAAAAAACTTTTAGATTATGGTGTTGAGGGAAAGGTGGTCGAAGTCAGGCCTGGCCCTGTAATCACGGTCTATGAATTTGAACCTGCTCCTGGTGTCAAGGTCAGCGGAATCTTAAACCTGTGCGACGATCTCGCCCTGGCACTAAGTGCGCTTTCAATTAGGATTGTTGCTCCCATTCCTGGAAAGTCAGTGGTTGGGATTGAAGTCCCCAATGCCAATAGGGAGACGGTCTATCTCAAAGAGATAATCGACACCGATGCCTTTCGATCCTCCAAATCGAAACTCTCCTTTGGATTGGGAAAGGATATTTCAGGGGAACCGTTTATCGTTGACCTCGCCCGAATGCCGCACCTTTTGGTCGCTGGATCTACAGGTTCAGGCAAAAGCGTTTCCATCAACTCGATGATCTGTAGCATCCTCTTCAAGGCCACTCCAGATGAAGTGAAATTCCTCATGATCGATCCCAAGATGCTGGAGCTCTCCGATTATGAAGGCATTCCACATCTGCTTCTTCCCGTTGTCACTAATCCTAAGAAAGCGGCTGTCTCCCTGAAGTGGTTGGTAGATGAGATGGAAAGACGATATACGGTTCTGGCAGAAAAAGGGGTTCGAAATATTGAGGCCTATCATCAGAGGATGGAAAAGGAGCAGAGGGAGAAGGGAAAGGTTTATAAACGAAAGGGGGATATACTCGAGGAGGATATGGAGAAACCATTGGAGGAGATGGAGAAACTTCCCTATATTGTTGTAGTGATCGATGAACTGGCTGATTTGATGATGATCTCTTCCAGGGAAGTTGAAGAATCTATTACAAGGCTTGCCCAGATGGCAAGGGCTGTAGGGATTCATCTCATCCTGGCTACCCAACGTCCTTCCGTCGATGTGCTCACTGGGATTATTAAAGCAAACTTCCCGGCCAGGATCTCATTTCAGGTCACTTCCAAAGTCGACTCTCGCACGATCCTTGATACTATTGGTGCAGAACATCTCCTCGGGGCAGGCGATATGCTCTTTCTTCCTCCAGGCAGTTCAAAGATGATTAGGATCCATGGTGCATTTGTCTCGAGTTCAGAGATCAAAAGGATCGTAGAGTTTTTGAAAAAACAAGGAAAACCCTCCTATGATCCCTCCATCCTTCAGGAAGTGAAAAAGGAGAAGGAAGCGATGGGAGAGGACGATGAGTATGATGAAAAATACGATGAGGCAGTGGCCTTTGTGGCAGAAACCGGGCAGGCCTCCATTTCGCTCATTCAAAGACGCTTCAGGATTGGTTATAATAGGGCGGCCCGAATTATTGAGAAGATGGAGGAGGAAGGAGTGGTGGGACCTTCTGATGGGATTAAACCGAGGGAAGTTTTAATCAAAAAGATTGAACCCTGAACCATGAAAAATGGATGACGGAAATGGATGGGTAACCAGTGGTCAGTGGCCACTTGTTCGTTCAGGTTGACCATTCAAGAAAGGTGAGGTTAAGCAAGATGAAAAAGATGTCTATTTTTATTCTTCCTTTAGGAATGCTTCTCTATCTTATTTGCCTCCCCATGGCCTTTGGCCTCACAGGGCAAGAGGTGTTGAAAGAGATTCAAAAACGATATGAAGCCACAAATGACTTCGAAGCCAATTTCATTCAGGAGACCCTTGGAAAGATGATGAAGGGACATCCTAAGGCAGATGGAAAGGTCTATTTTAAAAAGAAGGGGATGATGCGATGGGACTATCGATTCCCGAACCAGAAACTCATTTCAAATGGAGTAACCCTCTGGTATTATCAGCCCGAGGAGAATCAGGTCCTCATCTACAATGTTGCAAAAGTCATACGGGAAAGGGTCCCTTTAGCCTTTCTCTCCGGGGAAGGAAGTCTGATCCGGGACTTCAACCTAACCAACTTTAATGAATCAATGGCTCCAGGAGAGGATCACTTTGTCTTAGAGATGGTTCCTAAGGAAACCTTTCCTTCTTTAGCGAAATTGATCCTGACAGTAGATAAGAAGACCTATATGGTCGTTCAAAGCGATGTCTTTGATGAATTAGGGAATGTGACTCGGACTCGGTTCACCGACATTAAAACCAATTTATCACTTCCCAATTCTCTTTTTAACTTTACCATTCCCCCAGGGACAGAAGTATTGAGGTTCAAAGAACCCCCTTCTACCCCATCAGTTGGGAAGGGAGCAAGATAATATAGTCAAATTTTTAGTAGGATTAAAACCCTTTTCTTTTATGCCCCTTCACACAACCCCTGCCATTGTGATCCGTTCCCTCCCTTATGGGGAGTCGGATAAGATTGTCACCTTCTTTACAAAAGGTTTTGGAAAGTTAAAGGCCATTGCCAAAGGTGCACGAAGAAGCAAAAAGAGATTTCAAAATGCCCTTGACCTCTTCACCTATGTTCGCCTCATCTTTTTCGAACGGGAGGCAGTGGGGCTGGCCAGGGCGGAGAGTTGTGATATCTTGAATTCTTTTCCAAATATTAGAGAGAACCTTAGAAAGATCATCTATGGCAATTACTTCTTAGAATTGATAAATGAAATGGCTGGAGAACGAGAAGAGCATTCCGAAGCCTTTGACCTTCTCCTTCGCTTTCTCTCCGCCCTAAACAGAGAGGAGCCGAGAGAGGACCATTTGAGAATTTTTGAAATTAAGATGCTTTCCATTTTTGGTTATAGACCCAACATGAAAGACTGTGCAATATGTAAGAGAGGGATGGAGGAATTGAAAGGAGCTGGAAAATTCTTCTTCTCACTGGAAAAGGGAAGCCTGGTTTGTGAAAGTTGTTCTAAAAATTGGAATAACCTTATCCCTCTTTCCATGGGTACAGCCCGGTTGATTGATGAGATTACCCGGATGGATCTATCGAAGATGGATAGGCTCAAATTCACATCTCATGCCTTATCAGAGAGTGGCCTCCTACTGCCCAAATTTATCTCCTATCAATTGGGGAAGGAGTTAAAATCGCTCAAGGTCTTAAAAGAAAGGCCCTCTTTAATTCCAAACTTTAAACCCCCTAAGGGTTAATTTAACCCATTTGAACTTTGACATTTGACATTTATCGTGCTAAACCCTAAATCGTTAGGAAGGAGAAAGGAGAAAGAATGACTTTTCAGGAATTGATTTTTTCATTGGAACGATTCTGGGCAGATCAGGGATGTGTCATACAACAGCCCTACGATATTGAAGTGGGGGCAGGGACATTTAATCCTGCAACCTTTCTAAGGGTTCTCGGCCCAGAACCATGGAGGGTTGCCTATGTTGAACCTTCCCGACGTCCAACGGATGGTCGGTATGGAGAGAATCCGAATCGACTTCAACACTATTATCAATACCAAGTCATCATAAAGCCCTCCCCTTTGGATATACAGGATATCTACCTCGAGAGTTTAAAGTCTTTCGGGATCGATCCCCTCGATCACGACATCAGGTTTGTGGAGGACGACTGGGAATCTCCTACTCTCGGTGCATGGGGTTTGGGATGGGAAGTCTGGTTAGACGGAATGGAGATTACCCAATTTACCTACTTTCAACAAGCAGGAGGGATTGAACTCAATCCCATTCCCGTAGAGATCACCTATGGAATCGAGAGGATTGCTATGTATCTTCAGGGGGTGGAAAGTGTATATGATCTCAAGTGGACAGAGACAATAAAGTATGGAGATATCCACCACCAGGGGGAGGTTGAATTTTCGAAATATAATTTTGAAGTGGCTGATGTTGAGATGCTCTTCAGACTCTTCGATATGTTTGAGCGTGAGGCAAAGGCCTTGATTGAGAAAGGTCTGGTTCTTCCTGCCTATGACTACTGTTTAAAGACATCTCACACATTCAATCTTCTTGATGCAAGGGGAGCGATTAGTGTAACCGAACGGATGGGTTATATTTTGAGAGTCAGGGCACTGGCAAGGCTATGCGCAGAGGTATACCTCAAACAGAGGGAGGAAATGGGGTTTCCGCTTTTAAATAAGTCCAGAGGCAAGAGGTGAAAGGCAGAGGCAAGATGAAAGACCTTCTTTTAGAGATTGGGACAGAAGAGATTCCTGCTGGTTTTATTTCCCAGGCCTTGAGCGAGTTGGAGAACCTTGCACGAAAAGAGTTAGAGGCAAATAGGATCGAATTTGGTAGGGTCAAGACCATGGGCACGCCAAGAAGGCTTGTCCTATTTGTGGAATCTGTTTCAGAGAAACAGAAAGATGAAGAGGTTAAAAAGATCGGTCCTTCCAAACAGTCTGCCTTTGATCAGAAGGGCAACCCAACCCGGGCTGCCATTGGTTTTGCAAAGAGCCAGTCCGTTGAGGTTGAATCCCTTAAGGTGATTAAGACGGAAAAGGGTGAATATTTATGTGCCATCAAACAGGAACCAGGGAAACCAACCAAGGAGATTCTTTCATCCCTTCTTCCCAAATGGATTCTTTCCATCCCTTTTCAAAAATCGATGAGATGGGCGGATGTGACAATCCGCTTTGCGAGGCCAATTCATTGGATCTTAGCCCTTTTTGGAGGAGAGGTGATTCCTTTTGAGATAGGAAATATCCAGAGTGGAGATTTGACTTACGGCCATCGATTCATGAACCCTTCACCCATACAGGTAAAGGATTTCGGTTTTTACCTTAAAAAGACCAGAGAGGCCTTTGTGATCGTCGATCCTCTGGAGAGGAAAGAGAGAATGAAGGAAGAGATGATCCGTGAAAGCAGTTCTGTCTCGGGCAAGGTCTTGTGGGACGATGGACTGCTGGATGAGGTAAATTTTTTGGTAGAGTACCCTGCGGTTCACTGTGGAAGTTTCGAGTCTCAATTTCTATCCCTTCCCCAGGAAATTATCATCCACACTATGAAAGAGCACCAGAGGTATTTCCCCATTGTCGATGAGCAGGGGAGACTTCTTCCCCATTTTCTTTTTATAAGCAATATTCGGCCTAAGGATTGGAAAGAGGTAGTAAGGGGAAACGAAAGGGTCCTTAGGGCAAGGCTCTCCGATGCTTCGTATTTCTTTCATGAGGATTTAAAAATTTCACTTGAAAAAAGGTTAGAACAATTAAAGAGGGTAATCTATCAGGCTAAGTTAGGGACTTCATATGAGAAGGTGATGAGGTTTAAGGAACTGGCTTGCTTTTTGGTTGAGCGGATCGATCCAAACCTTCGCCAGGCAGTAGAGAGGGCATCTCTTCTATGTAAAGCAGATCTGGTGACCGGAATGGTTGGAGAGTTTCCAAAACTCCAGGGTATGGTGGGCAGGGTGTATGCCCTGATTTCAGGAGAAAGTCCGGAGGTGGCAGAGGCGATCTATGAGCATTACCTTCCTGCTTTTGGAGGAGATCGATTACCCTCAAGTCCTGTGGGGGATATCATTAGCATGGCTGATAAGATGGACACCATTGTGGGAAGTTTTGGAATTGGGCTTGTTCCCACTGGTACTGCTGATCCTTTTGGTTTAAGACGCCAGGCCCTCGGGATCATCAGAATCATAATTGAGAAGAATTATCCCATTTCCTTAGTGGAGTTAGTTGAGGAGAGCCAGAGGCTGTTGAAGGAAAAGATGGAGCGTTCCCTGAAAGAGGTGAAGGAGGAGGTTCTCGATTTCTTTCGTGTCCGTTACCAGAATTATCTATTGGAAAAGGGATATCCCTTTGATGTGATTGAGGCTGTTGTTTCAGTATCTTTTGATCGATTGTTAGACGTGCAAGCCTGCATTGACTGTCTGCGCTCAGCAAAGGAAATAGAGGATTTTGATTCAGTGGTCATTGGTTTTAAGAGAGCGATGAATATTTTAAAGGGAAGTCCTTCTGGAGAAAGGATCAACCCCGACCTTTTTAAAGAGATCCCTGAAAGAGATCTATATCAGGCCTTCCTTAAGGCGGAGGAAAGGATCGGTCATTCCCTCAGCCAGAGGGATTATCAGTCCGCCCTCCAGGAGATGATAAAAATGAAAAAACCAATTGATGATTTCTTTGATGGAGTGATGGTAATGGTTGAAGACGAAGCGGTTAGGAAAAATCGACTTGCCCTTCTCAGGGAGATCGGCCAACTATTTCTAAGGATTGCCGACTTTTCAAAACTCACTTAATTATTGCTCAAACCTCAAGGGGAAGAATTTCTCTCTCTTTTAATTTAACATAACCTTTATGGGTGATCCTTAACTGGGGGATGGCAGGAGTTCCAAGGGTATCGATCGTGAGAACAGGTTTCTCCCATTTTACCCCATTCTTTCTTAAATAGACTTCAAGCCTCTTAATCTCATCCCTTATACTTTCCATTGGCTCTAATGATACCATTCCACAGAGTGGGGTCTTGCATTCTGAGACCACATCTTCCCCTATCGCATAGACCCCGCCTCCCCCTATCTCTTTCAAACGTTCAATCACTGTCTTTATGGAATGAGCATCACATCCAACAACGATCATATCAGGCGTATCCCAGCACATGGTTGACCCATAAGCCCCTTTCCTGAGGCCAAATCCTTTCAAAAGCCCCATAAAGGTCTCTCCACTTCCAGTCCTGTCCAAGGCAAGAAGAAGAATCAAATCTTTTGATTCAACAGGATTTTCAAGATCGATAATTCTCTCCTTAGTCACAAGCCTTGTCACCAGTTCCATCACCCTTACCTTTCCTCTATTTGGTAAGGAGGCAAGGATATCGCCTTCAACCTTAACTGTGTGAAACATGGAATCTGGGAAGAGAACCTTCTTAGGTTCGACTAAGTTCCTCCCTTCCTTAAATATCATCTTCCCATCGCACAGGATCAGTTTTGGTGAGTAATCCTCTGCAGAGGGGATGGCCACCATATCCGCCATCTTTCCAGGAGAAATCGAGCCAATCAGGTGATCGAGGCGAAAATGTTCGGCAACATTGAGAGTCACCATCTGGTAGGCAAGCCCGGGTGGGACTTTAAGTTTGAGCATTCTTTTTAGGGAGGAATCGAGGTAGCCTTCTTCCAGAAACCCCTCGGTATCCATTCCATCAGTGCAGAGGCTTAGCCTTCGATGGTCAATCCTTTTCTTAAAAACCTTCTTCACCCCCTTGAGTTCTTTTCTTACCCCTCCTTCCCTGATCATCACCCAGTAGCCCATCCTCAATCTCTCAAGGACTTCTTCATCGGTTACAGGCTCATGACAGGATGAGAAACCAAAGTCAGTATAGGCTTGTAGTTTTCTACCTGATGCCCCTGCTGTGTGACCCTCCACCAACTTACCCATCTGGAGAGCCATGGAGACAAGTTCCCTCACCCTCTCTCCTTGTCTACCTTCCAAGAAGATATTTCCCCAATAAACTTCACCAATGCCAAGACAATTTGGATTTTGAAGGAGTGGAAGCAACTCCTCATTTGTTGGTGCCATCTTTTCCTGCGAAGGAGTCAAACCACATAAAGGGGAAAGGGTATAGTAGAACCTCAAGGGTTGCCCTTCCAATCCTTTAACAAAGTATTCAATCCCATCTTTACCTACTACCAATCCAAACTCCATGGTCTCCGTTATTACTGTAGTAACTCCCGTGGGGATTACATGCTTGATAAACTCTTCGATGCTATAGCGATTATTGACATGGGTATGTCCCTCGATTAGACCCGGCAGAAGGACCATTCCCTCAACGTCAATTACCTCTGTCTGATTATCTGTGGGAGGATCGTTTTCTGGACCTACATAAGCAATCATTCCGTCCTTTATCCAGACCGATTGGTTCTTTATAAACTCTCGAGTGAAGGCATTGTAGATCGAACAGTTAATTAGGGCCATATCAGGAGGTAATTTCCCGAGAGCCACTTCAACCAATCTATTTCTCTTTTGAAGGTTTTCCATATTATGGACTCATAACAAAACTTAAGTATGGATGTCAAATCATCAGAAATCTCACTTAAATACCAACTGTATAAATTCATTTTAAAAATTTTTCAGTGCTATCGAATAGTAAAGATAATCTGAAAAAATCTGCTTAAATTCGAATAA
The DNA here is from genome assembly GCA_037441765.1 of Deltaproteobacteria bacterium. Classification (GTDB taxonomy): domain Bacteria; phylum Desulfobacterota; class BSN033; order BSN033; family UBA1163; genus JBBIRM01. Next base: position 38,689 of record JBBIRM010000007.1, read on the forward strand.
GATTCGATAAAATATTCTATTTTATAACTACTTAAAATTTAATGGAAATTTTTTTAAAATAAAAAAATATTGACAAGAAATTGAATTTGTGTATGATATTTTTCGAACTCAATTTTTAATTTTTTTAGAAAATAATCTATATATATGAAAAAAAAGTCGAATCCCGTTCAAAATTTAAATAATAAAAGTCGGGAGCCTGAAAGAAAGAGGAGGATTTTAAACTCTGCAATCAAGATCTTTGGAGAAAAAGGCTATCAAAATGCAACTATCTCTGAGATAGCCAAAGAGGCAGGAGTTGGGGATGCAACTATCTACGAATATTTTAAGAATAAAGAGGACATTCTTCTTGCCATCCCTGTGGAGATTACAAAAGAGATTATTCCACAGATTCATGAACATATGATGGGCATTAAGGGGGCTTTAAACAAACTCCGAAAATTTATCTGGTGGTGGCTTAATTTCGTTGAAAAAAACCCAGGCTACGGATCAATTGTATTGCTTGAACTCAAGACCAGCAAGACCTATGTTTCCACAGAGGCATATCAAGCGGCAAGAAACTTTTATCAAATTTTGCTCGATATTATTAGGGAAGGGCAGGAGGAAGGAGCAATTAAAAAGGAGCTCAATATCTATCTTGCTCGTAGCCTTTGTGTCGGGGCAATGGAGCATATTATCATTCGTTGGCTACTAAAGGATAGGAAATATTCTTTGATTCAATATGCAGATGATTTGGCAGATCTTTTAATCGACTCTCTTAAGAATAATATAGATAGGGATGGTTGAGATCAATAGGAATCCTCCCTAATGAGTCAGGATTTCACTCAAAGTTGAATTTTAATGGAGGGATAAATGCGCATACCTAAGTTTGAATACTTCTCTCCTTCCTCGATCGAGGAGGTATGTTCTCTTCTTTATAAATATAAGAATGAGGCAAAACTTTTAGCAGGAGGGACAGACCTCTTTGTGAAGATGAAGAAGAAGGAGGTTCTTCCGAAATATGTGATTAATCTGAAAGGGATCGAAGGCTTGGATAGAATCCAATGGGAAGAGTCAGAAGGCCTTAGAATTGGACCACTGGTCACACATGACGCCATCGTCCATCATCCTGCAGTGAGAGGAAATTACGATTTTTTGGCCGAGACATGTTTTAAGATTGGGACCCGTCAGGTGAGAAACATGGGCACCCTTGTGGGTAACCTCTGTAATGCCTCCCCTTCTTCTGATGCTGCTTCACCCCTTTTGGTTTTGGATGCAAAGTTAAAACTGATTCATCTTTACGGAGAAAGGATCGTTCCACTTGAGGAGTTTTTTGTAGGGCCATTCCAGACCATCCTCGAGCCTCAAGAAATGGTCTTAGAGGTTCAAATTCCAAAAACACCTCCCCGATCTGCAGGTTCATATCAGTACATTCACAAGGCAACATCAGTAGGAGAGACACTGGTTGGGGCGGCGGTTTTTCTTACATTGGATTCAAAAGATCTAACCTGTCGGGAGGCAAGAATTGGCCTCTCTTCCGTGGCTCCAACCCCTATTCGGGCAAAGGTTGCAGAGAGGGTCTTAAACGGTAAAAGGTTGGAGGAAAAGGTCATAAAAGAGGCAGCACAGGTTGCCTCAGAAGAAACCCAGCCTCGCTCAAGGGCCTGGTATAGAAGGGAGATGAGCAAGGTATTGGTGGAGCAAGCCATCCTTCAAGCAATGGAGAAGATAAAATGAAAAAGCAACTCATTGAGTTAAGGGTCAACGGTGAATCTCACGAACTTGCGATAGAGCCTCAAAGAACACTTCTCGAGGTATTGAGAGAGGATTTAGGACTTACCGGTGCGAAAGAGGCATGTGGAACTGGGGAGTGTGGTGCCTGCACGGTTTTGATAGATGGGAAACCCATCCTTTCCTGCCTGACCCTTGCTATTGAGGCCCAGGGAAAGGAGATTACAACCATTGAAGGGCTGGTAAAGGGAGGAGAACTTCACCCATTACAGAAGGCCTTCATCAGATATGGAGCCATTCAGTGTGGGTATTGTACCTCTGGGATGATCCTCAATGCCAAATCGATTCTCGATGAGAATCCGAAGCCATCGAGGGAAGAGATCCTGAAGGGATTGGAGGGGAACCTTTGCCGATGCACAGGATACAATAAAATTTTGGATGCCATTATGGCAGTTTCGATAGGAGAGGAGTGAGATGGAGGAGTTATCCTTTGTAGGGAAGAGTGTTCCGAGAAAGGATGGAGTGGAGAAGGCTACAGGGAAGGCCCTTTATACTGTTGATATGGTGCTTCCTGGGATGCTCTGGGGAAAGATCTTGAGAAGTCCCTATCCCCACGCAAAAATTCTAAACATTGATACAAGCAGAGCGGAGAGGCTTCCCGGGGTGAAAGCAGTCATAACAGGGAAAGATACCTTAGGTATAAAACATGGCTTTGTGGAGACTCCCCGCTATCCACCAGACCAATATCCATTGGCCATGGACCGAGTTCGATATATTGGAGAAGAGGTGGCTGCGGTGGCTGCCATTGATGAATATATAGCGGAAGAGGCGTTAAGCCTGATCAAGGTCGATTATGAAGAACTTCCTGCAGTCTTTGACCCTGAAGAGGCAATGAGACCAGATGCCCCTGAAATCCACCCGAGCCATCCAAAGGTTAAGGAGCCATACAAAAACATTGGAGGAAAGACGGAGACTGGCTGGGGAGACATTGAGAAGGGATTTGCCGACTCCTACCTCGTCCGTGAGGACCGATTCGAGGGACAGTTAAGAACACACTGCTATATGGAGCCACAGGCTACGTTTGCAAGTTACGACCTTTCAGGCAAACTCAATGTCTGGACATCAAGCCAGGGGCCTTTTATCAAGAGGGCCAAATTGGCAACCACCTTAGGGCTCCCCTTTAACAACGTTCGTGTATTGAAAGCCTATGTGGGTGGGGCCTACGGTGGAAAGATCGACCTCTTTTCCCATGAGTTCTGTGCCTCTCTCTTATCGATGAAGACTGGGAGACCCGTAAAGATTGTTTGGACGAGGCAGGAGGTCTTTGAGGCCTCAAGGCATGGCCAACCCATCATTGTCGAACTAAAAACAGGCGTTAAAAAGGATGGAACCTTACTGGCACAAAAGGTAAGGGTGATCAACAATGCGGGCGCTTATCGAGGAAGCGGAGTGGTCGTGATCTTTCTATGCTGGGGTTTTGTCATGCTCTCATACCGAATACCAAACTTAAAGTATGAGGGTTATTCAGTCTATACAAACAATCCTGTCAGGGCCCCTCAGAGAGGACATGGCGCTCCTAACCTGAGATTTGCTGTTGACTCACAGATGGACATGATTGCAGAAGAGTTGGGAATCGATCCAGTGGAGATTCGCTTAAAGAATGCCCGTCAGAAGGGAGAGATCCTCCCGAATGGGGATTATGTTAGGAATTGTGGTCTGGTGGAATGTATTGAAAGGGTGGCTGAGGAGACCCAATTTAAAGACAAATATGCAAAGGGAAAATTGCAGGAGGGTCAGAGGATTAGAAGGGGAATTGGAATGGGAGTCTCTTCATATTTCAGCGGATCATTGATTTACCCCAATGCCTCTGCTGCTATCGTTAAACTAAACGACGATGGGACTGTCTCACTTCTTACTGGAGCACTGGACATCGGGCAGGGGGCAGAGACCATCCTCTCCCAGATTGTTGCCGAAGAACTCGGAGTGGCGATGGAGGATATTCGGGTTGTTGCTGCGGATACCGAGACCACGCCTGTGGACATTGGTTCGTGGATCAGTGGAGGGGCCTATGTCTCCGGAAATGCAGTTAAGTTGGCTGCCTCTGATGCGAGACGACAACTTTTTGAAGTCGCAGCAAAGGAACTTGAGGCAAACCCCGAGGATTTAGTAGCAAAAAATCGGGAGATCTTTGTAAAGGGTTCACCAGGGCGATCCATTTCCTTTAGTCAGGCAGTTGCGGCCAGCATCGCAAAGCGTCGTGGTAATCCAATTATCGGTCAGGGCCATTACCGAACGATGAAAGATGTGCCCATGCATCCGAGCCTTGCCACAACCAAGGGTAGATGGAGTGATAACTATGCCTTCGATGCCCAGGTGGCGGAGGTGGAGGTGGATACCTGGACAGGACAGGTGAAACTTTTAAAGGCAACTACTGCCCACGATTGTGGATTTCCCATTAATCCGATACTCGTCGAAGGTCAGATCGATGGCCAGGTCTCCATGGCTCAAGGCCACGCTCTTTGGGAAGAGGTCTTGATGGAGAAAGGCAAGACCTTAACTACCTCTTTCCTCGACTACAAAATCCCCTGTGCCAAGGATATGGTCGAATCCCACTACATCGATGTCATCACTGAGAAATATGAGAAAGATATTCCATATCGAACAAAGGAGGTAGGGGAAGGTTATGTTTCGGGCATGGTGGCTGCGATTGCCAATGCGGTATATAACGCCACAGGAGTAAGGGTTAAGACCCTACCTATCTATCCAGAAAAGATTCTAATGGGATTAAAGGAGAAAAAAAAGAAGTAGGGGGTAAGAATGGAAAAGGTGATTATGTGGAAACCGGAATTGGAGACGATGCCAAGGGAGAAACTACTGGAGCATCAACTTGAGTTATTCAGAAGGCAGATGGACTATGTCTATGAAAGAGCCCCTTTCTATAGAAAGAAGTTTGATGAGGCAGGTGTAAGGCCTGAGCATATCAAAACCCTTGATGATGTAAGTAAGGTTCCTTTTACCGTCAAAGAAGAACTAAGGCAGAGTCAGGAGAAGTACCCCCCATACGGGGATTTTCACTGCATCTCTCCTGAGGATGGGGTCAGGGTCTTTCAGACCACCGGTACCACTGGAATTCCTGTTCGATCACTTCTGAGCAAAAGGGATTGGTTTGAGGTCTACTATGATCAATTTATGTACTTCATGTATGGGTATGGAATTACTAAGAAGGACATTATTTTTATTCCATTTAATTATGGGCTCTATCTGGCATGGTGGGGAATCCACTCCTCTTTTGAACAGGCAGGGGTGCTTGTCATCCCAGGAGGAGGGCAGAGTTCGGAGGATCGAATCAGAAACATCCTTGAATGGAAACCTACGGTGGTCTGCGGAACCCCGACTTACATACTTTTCCTTGGAGAGACCGCAAAGAAGATGGGCGTTGATCTTTCCACGTCAACCGTTCGAATTGTGATCACTGCAGGTGAACCAGGGGCTCAGGTCCCATCGACCAAGAGACTGATTGAGACGACCTGGGGTGCAAAAAATTATGATGATATTGGGTCAACAGAGATTTCCAATTTTGGTTTTGAATGTGTGGCCCAGAAGGGAACCCATGTGATTGAAAGTATGTTTCTTGCTGAAGTGATCGATCCAAAAACAGGGAAGAACTTAGGCCCAGGTGAGGAAGGCGAACTGGTTCTTTCAAATCTCTGTTGTGAATCAATGCCTCTTATTCGGTGGCGGATGGGTGATATGGTTAAATTTGAGATTAACAAGTGCGACTGTGGAAGAACGTTTCTCCGATTGGATGGAGGAATTATTGGCAGGGTAGATGACATGTTTCAGTTTGGTGGGGTCAATATCTTTCCCTCCGCCATTGAGAATTTTGTTCGCGAGACCAAGGAGTTTTCGAACGAGTATCAGGTGATTGCCCCAAGGATGGGATCTGGAAGACATCTGAAAATAAAGGTTGAGCCTTCCTCTCCATCGCTTTCGCAAGAGGAGTTGGATCGAGCAGTAAAGAGCTTCAAGGAGATATTTAAGTTTCGGATTGGGGTTACTCCCGATGTGGAGGTAGTCAAGATTGGAGAACTCCCCCGATTCGAAGGCAAGGCCAAAAGAATCATTCGAGAAAATTAAAATCAGACCTGGTATTCAACTTGACAAAATGATGAACAATCACGATAATGGGAAAAATTTTAGAAAGGAGGGTGCTATGAAGGTTAAGGCGTTGAGAATGAATTATGGTCTTCGGTTATTCTTGGTTTCAATTCTTTTAATCTTAATCGGTGTCTGTTTTTTGACTCAAGGAGGGGCTCTGGCTCAGCCCATTGTTCTGGGTGTCCCTATATCCAGGGGATATCCTGATGGTGTTGATGCAGAGCGTGGGATTACTCTGGCAGTAGAAGAGATTAATGCCAAGGGCGGAGTTAATGTGGCTGGGAAGATGCGTCCTTTAAAACTTGAGATCAGCGACACCCGTGACCTTGAGCCAGGGGTTCCTGTGGCCGAGGCCCTCGTAGCGGTGGAGAGGTTGATCATTGAGAAAAAAGCCAATTTTATTATAGGAGGTCCCATTCGTTCGGAGGCTGCTCTTGCTGCAATGGATGTGTTATCAAAACATAAGACCGTATCAATCCTTTCAGCAGGTGTATTGAGCCCTGCCTACCACAAACGGATAGCAGAGAACTATGATAAGTATAAATACTGTTTCAGAACAACGGGAAGTGTGATTCCAATGATCGGAGGGGCTGTCAATACGTTCGAGTCGATCAGAGCAAAAAAGGGATTTGATAAGGTCTTCATCATGGTTCAGGATGTTGCACATGCTCGAGCAGCAGGCACCTCTTTAAAAGAAGGACTTGAGAAGAAGGGGTGGAAAGTCCTTGGCTATGAAGTCTATCCAACTGGAACAACAGACTTTTCTGTTGGACTTTCCAAGGCCAAAGAAGGACAGGCTCAGTATTTAATCCCATGGTTCGATATGCCAGAGGTCTCAATATTGATGAAACAGTGGTATGACATGAAGGTGCCTGCTCTTCCTATCGGTTATATCCATGCCCTTCAGGATGAGGGGACCTGGAAGGCGACAGAGGGAAAGGTTGCTTACTCTGTGGTTCTCTACGCCAAGGCTGGTTCAGTCGCCACAAAGGCAATTCCTCTTAGCGAAGGGTTTGTGGCTGCTCATAAGAAGAAGTATGGAATGGAGCCCAGATCAGAGTGGACCTCCACAAGTTATACCGTTGTTTATATTCTGAAGGATGCCATTGAGAGGGCAAAGGCAGTGGATCCTGAGGCCATCATCTCTGCCTTGGAGAAGACCGATCTCATGGGGACTTATGGAAGAGTAAGGTTTGATCACAAGAGCCACCAGATTATTGAGAATGGAGATCCCAAAGAGACAGCCGTGGGCATGTGGGCTCAATGGATCGATGGGAAGAGGGTGATCGTCTTCCCAAATAAAATAGCAACGAGAAGTTTAGAACTACCTCCTTGGATGAAATAGAATAGGATTCGATGCACATCCTTATCTTTGGGCTTGTCAATAGCGTCATTCTGGCCTTATTAGCAAGTGGATTTGCGCTGGTCTATGGCGTCAGCCGGCTGGCAAACTTTGCCCATGGGGCCCTCTATATTTTAGTGGGTTTCTCTACCTGGCTCTTCCTTAACAGGGTGGGAATAAACTATATTGGATCAATCGTCCTTTCTATCCTGATTGTATCAATCATCGGCGGTGCCATCTATCGTTTTCTTCTGATCAGGGTCAAAGGTATGCCCGACTCAGAGATTATCGCCTCTCTAAGCATAGGGATAGCGATTATGGAGTTATTTCGCTGGAGAGGTTTTATCAGCGAAGCATATATGCTTCCACCCTTTATAAAAGGCTCGGTCAACCTCTTGGGAGTCATGATCGATTGGCAGAGACTTCTCATCATCGGTGTGGGATTGGCCATAATGGTATCCCTCTGGCTGTTTACACATCATACAAAGGTAGGATTATCCCTCAGGGCGATCGCCCAGGATAAACATGCGAGCATGATGTCAGGCATCGAGCCAGATCGGACAGCAGTCATTGCCTTAGCCATGGGCTCTGCCCTGGCTGGCATCTCTGCTGTGGTCATTTTGCCTTTGGGGAATATAACTGTAGAGACTGGATACATGGTTCTGATCAATGCCATTGCGGTATGCATCGTAGGAGGATTGGGGAGTTGGGCTGGGGTCTTTGCAGGTGCTCTTTTATTAGGATTCTCCCAAATCCTGGCAACTGCCTTATTAGGACCCCACTGGCAAATGGTCGTTGTATTGCTCTTCATCATTATCACATTGATTATTAAACCCTCAGGACTTCTCGGCAGGCAGAAGGAGCTTGAAGAAAGGGTATAAAATTTGAGGTCGTTCACTAACTATAGTAGAAAAAGATAAGCACAATGGAGAGGCGAAAAGAAAGGCTGGATAGAGGAATAAAAGTACGAACCGAAGGTATCTATGCAATCTCCTCCTGGCGAGGGATTGCATATATGGCCTTTCCAACGATTCTCTTTGTGGTGGGATTGCTCATCCTCCCTCTGGTTGTCCCCACTATGGCATGGCAGAGAATCATTGTGATTGCCTGTCTGTTTGCCCTCTTGGCATTGGTCTTTGACTTTTTAACCAATTTTGTTGGAATCGTATGTTTAGGCGGTGCTTTCTTTACAGGCGTTGGAGGTTATATATCAGGGCTTCTAAATTCAGCATGGGGGATTCCAATTATCTTCACCATTCCTGTTGCCACAATCGGCGGAGCATTGATTTGCACACTTTTTCTACTTCCATGTCTACCAATAAGAGGCATCTACTTTGCTATTGTAAGCCTGATGTATCCACTTCTCTTTGCGAGAGTGATTCAGGCGCTGGATATCTTTGGAGGCACAGATGGGTTACCCGGACTTTCCACCTTCCCCAACATATGGGTTGAACTTTACCTCATTTTACCAATCATCATTCTTCTCACCTTTGGTCTAAAAAGAATTGTGAGTGAAGATTTCGGGATAGTGCTCCGAGCCATTAGGGATAATGATCAGGCGGTCAGGGCCTCCAATATCAATATCACCTGGTTTAAAACGAAGGCAGTATTTTTAGGCTCAGCCATCGGATGTCTTGCTGGGGCCTATATGGCTCACCTCTATGGTTGGGTCGGTCTATCCTTATTTGCTCTCGACTTTTCCATATTTCCAATTGCTGCCACTGTAGTGGGAGGCGGTGGAACACTTGTTGGTCCAGTCATTGGTGCCTTTATCCTCGCACCGCTTTCAGAAATGCTTCGGGCCTTTGGACCCTTGAGAGTTGTTTTTTACAGCCTGATCTTGGCAGGCCTTGTGATATTTAGCACCCAAGGTCTCTTGCCATATTTAGAAAGGAAGTATCACCAGTTTGAACGCTGGACAGAGGTATGAACCAAGAAGTCTTTTTAAGAGTGAGAGGGGTTAACAAATCCTTTGGTGGAGTGAAGGCAGTCCATCAGGTGAGTTTTGATTTATTCAAAGGTGAAATCTTGGGCATCATCGGACCCAATGGTTCAGGAAAAACGACCCTGGTCAATATCATTACGGGCTTTGTTAAGCCAGATGAAGGGGAAATTTTTACGAAAGGAAAGAAGATTACTGGATTGTCGCCACATCAGATCGCTGGTCTGGGGATTGCAAGGACCTTCCAGATACCAAGACCCTATCCATCCCTTTCAGCGGTTAAGAATCTCGTGGTCCCATTATTTTCTTCAAGAATCCAACGTACAACCGGTGGTAAATTGGGCGACAGGGATACCGTTGCCCTCGACATCTTAGAAGAGATAGGGTTTGAACGGGATGCGCATGCCCCATATAAACCTGCCTCTACGTTTTCTGAAGGCTATTTGAAACGCCTTGAACTCGCAAGATGCCTTGCCCTCCGACCTCATACCATAATTATGGATGAGATTTTTTCAGGACTGAGTGTCAGTGAGATTACAACAATGATTCCCATCATTGAGAGGCTCCAGATGAACGGGATCACCATCATGATGGTGGAGCATAGAGTCAGAGAACTTTTCCAGTTGGCCAATCGGGTGATGGTGATGAATTTTGGGGAGAAGATAGCCGAAGATGTTCCTTCTGAGATTGTGAAAAGCGAGGTTGTAAAGCAGGCCTATCTCGGAGTGAAATAAAGCGATGCTACAAATAAATAATCTCATGGTCTTTTACGAAAATGCGCTGGCGCTTAATAATTTGAGCCTCACCTGCCCTGAGGGCCGGATCACAGGGGTTTTTGGACCGAATGGTGCAGGCAAATCGACATTGATGTTTACGATTTCAGGGATCATCCTCGATATGAAGAAGACAGAAAGGATGAAGGGAGGCGAAAGGATAACCATTCTGGGCGAGATCAAATTTAAAGGGAAAGAAACTATTCATATTAAACCGAGCGAAAGGACCCGGATGGGGATAGTCCTCTGTCCGGAGAGACGTCGAATTTTCCCAGAGAGTAGCACCCTCGAAAACCTTAAGATAGGAGGCTATCTGGCAAACCGATCCGAGGCCAAAAAAACTCTCGAATATGTATTCAGTCTATTTCCTGCTTTAAAAGATTTAAAAAAGAGAGAAGGAGGATTTTTAAGCGGTGGGGAACAGCAGATGCTTGCTATTGGGAGGGCCTTAATGGCTCAACCTAAGCTTTTACTTTTGGATGAACCATTGATGGGTCTAAGCCCAGCCATCCAATCGAGGCTGGTTGAGGCAGTAAAGGAAATCAACGAAAGAACAGGGATGACCATCCTCATTACAGAACAGTATGCCCAACCCATACTCCCGATCGTTGATTACGGATATGTCATGGAAAAAGGGACGATTGTCTTGGCAGGTACATCACAGGAACTCACAGAGAACCCTCATGTGAAGGCTGCTTATTTAGGGGCTTGAGATAAGGAATTTCGTGTATCAATCTATAGTTTACTTATGACCGCTACCTCAAAAATTTCTAACACTCTATTTGGTGCCATCGAAGAGATCTGCGAGAAATATCCTGATAGGACTGCCCTCATCTATTTGGGTGAGAAATTTTCTTATTCAAGATTGAGGGAGATGGTCCGAAACTTTGCCACCTCTTTATCCAATTTGGGGGTGGGGCTAAATGATAAGGTCATGATCTATATTCCCAACTGTCCTCAGTTCCTAATTGCCTTTTTTGGAATCCAGGAGATCGGGGCTGTGCCTGTTCCTGTTTCTCCCATCTACACCCCCTTCGAGATTGAATACATGGTGAAGGATTCAGGGGCTCAGACGATACTCTGTCAGGATACCAACTTTCATTATGTAAAAGAGGTATCAGAAAGGACCGCTCTAAAAAGGGTCATTGTGACTAATCTCGTTGATTTACTCCCCTGGTGGCGTAGGACAATCGGCAAAGTATTTGATAAGGTCCCAAGAGGTGTGGTTCAAAAGAGCAAAGAAGTCCACCTCTTTAGAGATCTCATTAAAAGGGATTCCACTCACTTTAAAAGAGTAGATCTAAAACCTGAAGGGCATCTCGCCTCCATCCTTTATACCGGCGGAACCACCGGTTTTCCGAGAGGGGTGCCAAGTTCCCATGCCAAGATGTTATCTTCGCTCAAAGATTATCGAGAGTGGACCGAGAATCAGATTCCAGAAGGAGGGGAGGATGTCCTCCTCATCGTCATCCCTCTTTTTCACTTGATGGGGCAGGAGGCTATTCTTGGCTGGGGGTTGGGGAAAGGGATAAGTGTGGTATTGATGCCTGTGCCCCAAATTGATGCAATCTTAGACGCTATTCAACTTTATCGGGTTTCCATCCTCGTGGGGGTTCCGACCCTATATCAAATGATATTGGGAAATGAAAGGTTGAAATCCTATGACCTCAGTTCACTGAGATATTGTTGGTGTGGTGGGGATGTTCTTCCCTCTGAGATATTTAAACGATGGCATGAGACCTTTCAAAATCCCCTCTTTCAAATTTATGGAACAACTGAGACAGGATGTGTAACCCTGAGCCCATTAGACCAGTTTCCTCCGATGGGAAGCATTGGAATTCCAATCCCCTCAAAGAAGATTAAGGTGGTTGAGCCTGAGACACTAAGAGAATTGGAGGCAAGCAGTGTGGGTGAGCTGATGGTAACCTCTGACCATGGGACTACATATTATTGGAACAAGCCCGGAGAGAACTCAGAATCCTTTGTAGAACATAACGGGATGATATGGCACCTGACAGGAGATTATGTCCAAATTGATGAGAATGGTCTCTTGTTCTATGTGGATCGAAGTGCGGATATCATCAAGTATAAAGGCTACAGGGTCTCTTGTTCAGAGATCGAGGCGGTCTTACAAGGATTCCCAGCAGTCAAGGAGTCGTGTGTCATCGGCGTTCCTGATCCTGAGGTGGGGGAATTGATTAAGGCCATTGTTGTCCTTAAGGAGAATACACGGGGCGTGGG
>JBBIRM010000008.1:0-46479 GCA_037441765.1 Deltaproteobacteria bacterium
GACTGGAGCCGAGCAGACCAACCCGAATCCTCGCATTGAAAAAGGATCTTAGAAACCCAATGGCTGAAGTGAGATCCATCATCTTCTTACTGATCGTATTATCCTCCTCCCTTCCCTCACTCTCCCCAATTCCTCTGAAATCAAAACGAAGTAGGGCCATCCCCTCCCTGGAGAGGTGTTCACCGAGAGCGATATACTTTTCACTATCCTTGCTTGCGAGAAGACCATGAGAGGAAATGACACAGGGAGGGTTCCCTTGATCAGGAAGATGGAGGATAGCTGATATTTTGTACCCCTCGCTATAAAAATATACTCTTTCAACCTTCATTCAAAATCCCCTTAATATGGGTTGGTTGTAAAATAATTTCAATCACCAAACCCCGATGATAAAAATCATTTAGGTGATTTGTTTCTGGTTTTTGCTCATCATATATTGGCTCCTGCCTCTTTCATTGCTTCTATATACTCCTCTTTTAATTTCTCTTTTGGAATCCCATGGTCAATGAAATCCCAGGGGAAAATTTCGTCTAACTCTCTTACACGATAAACATAGAAATCGGGGTTGATGTTTGTCTCTCTAAGGGCCCGGCTCCAATCTCCCTTGTAGTGATGAGCGCTCATTAAGATTCCACCAACCTTTCGATCCCCTCTTGAAAGCAGGGCCTGAATAAATGACCACTTTGGAAGGTCATTGACTAACTTCATCCCCCGCTCCCTCTCAATCCCTTTCTGAAGGATCTTTAGTCTCCTCTTCAACTCACCGACCTTTTCCATGGGTACCCATTGAAAAGGGGTGGCGGGTTTCGGGATGAATGGATTCACGCTCAATACTAACCTCCATCCTGCCTCCAGACTTTTTCTCTTGGATAGGATTTGATGGCGGATTTTTTTAGCAAGGATGAGGATATCCTTTACATCCTCATCAGTCTCAGAGGGAAGGCCAATTAAAAAATAATTTTTAATTTGAAAAATACCATTTTCCACTAAGATATCAATAGTCTTTAAAATCTCTTCCTCCCTATAATTCTTCCCCAGAATCTTTCTGAGCCTCTCAGAACCTGCCTCTGGAGCAATCGAAAGGGTTCTTGCTCCGGCTTGCTTTAGACATTGGACCAAATGGGGTTGGATTGCGTCAACCCTTAAAGAAGAAATAGAGATTCCTCCATCTCTGGAGAGGATACCTTGACATAATGAAACGAGTTGGGGATGATCAGACAAAGCAGTCCCAGTAAGGCCAACCCTACGCCCATCTGAAAGGGCATTTTGGGTGAGCGGTTCTAAAACGGAGAGGCTTCGGTTCCGAAATGGGTAGTAGGCCGAATAGGCTGCACAGAAACGACACCCCCTTGGGCAACCACGGTTCATCTCTATAAGAGTCATATCTTTAAATTCTATATCAGGGCTAAAGATTATAGATTGGGTAGGAAATTGGTCAATCTCCTTTACCCATCTACGTTTAACTTTACGGGGTATTCCTGGCTCTGGGATCATTGCCTCAATCTTGCCATCTTCTTTATAAGTCACCTTATATAACTTCGGAATATAAACCCCTTCTACCTTTGAGGAATCTTTTAAAAGACCTTCTTTACCGCCCCCTCTCCTCAATCGCCATTTCCGAAAGACCTCTAAAAACTCCCCCACGACTTCCTCTGCCTCTCCGAGGATAAAGAGGTCAAAAAAGGGACTGATGGGTTCAGGATTTAAAAAGACTGAAACTCCTCCTCCAATTACCAGAGGATCCTCTTCCTTGCGATTTTGACTTAACATTGGGATATGACCTAATTCAAAAATGGAGAGAATATTGAGGTAATCATTTTAAAAAGAAATAGAAAATGCTAAAAGATCAAACTCAGAAATGGGCTTCTGCGATTCTAAGGAGAACAGATGTGTTTCAGACCTAAGATGTTCCTCAAGGTCTTCTCTCTCTGGAAGGAAGGCCCTCTCACATACTACATCCTCTTCTGCATTTAAGAGCCGATAAAGGGTTTGGAATCCAAGGTTGGACATCCCTACATGGTAGGAATTGGGATAGATAAGGCATATGGAAATTCTATGGGCCCATGGTTTTATGACAGACCCTTTCTCCTTCTCGAGCAAAGCCTTTGCCTTCTGAATGAGTCTCCAAGAAGTCATTTTTGGGGTTTAGCGATTAGAGTTTTGGGTTTACTATTACTATAGCAGAAAAATAATCAATCACCAACCCTTCCGTTCCAACCCAATCCCTAATCCCTAATCCCTCAATCAGTCGGCCTGTTTTCTTAAGAAAGTGGGTATATCGAAACGATCCTCATCCTGTGCTGGGAAATCTGGCTCTAAATCTAACTTCACCTCATCGTATCGCTCTGTGGCTTTTACCCTCCGCATAAAGGTAGGGATATCTCGATTACTTTCTTTAACGCTGAAGGAGAAGGGGGGAATGTTTCTCTGATTCTCTTTAAACCCGAAAGAATGTGGGGAGATCTTTTTAAATTGGGATATCCTTTTGTCCTCCGCCTTTCCGAATCCAGTTGCAATCACCGTCACACGAATCTCCTCTGTCATCATCTTATCGATTACCATCCCCCAAATGATGTTAGCATCCTCATGGGCCTCTTTCTGGATCACACAGACTGCCTCATTGATCTCACTTAGGGTCATGTTCTCGCCCCCGGTGATGTTGATGAGAAGACCCCGCGCCCCTTCTATTGAGATATCCTCCAAGAGCGGGCTTGAGATCGCCTTCTGTGCAGCCTCCACGGCTCGATTCTCTCCTGAGGCAATTCCCGTTCCCATCAAAGCCATTCCTGTCTCAGACATGATGGTCCGAACATCGGCAAAGTCAAGATTGATGATCCCGTGGCCAACAATAATATCCGATATCCCTTTGGCTGCATGATAGAGTATCTCATCAGCCTTTCTAAAGGCTTCGAGAAGGGTCATGCTCTTCCCGCTGATGCTTAGAAGTCGTTGATTGGGTATGGTGATCAAGGCATCTGCAGTCATCCTGAGATTGGACAATCCTTCCTCGGCCTGTTTCATCCTCTTTTTCCCCTCGAAATGGAAGGGTTTTGTGACAATAGCAACCGTAAGTGCCCCTACTTCCCGAGCCACCTCAGCGATCACAGGTGCCCCACCCGTTCCTGTTCCTCCACCCAATCCTGCTGTGATGAAGACCATATCAGAGCCCACCAAGGCTTCGCGAATCTTATCCACATCCTCAAGGGCAGCTTTCCTTCCAATCTCCGGGTTGGCCCCTGCTCCCAATCCCTTCGTTAAATTCGCGCCCAACTGCAGTTTAAATGGGGCTAGGTTTGCCGCCAATGCCTGAGCATCCGTATTGGCAGCGATAAACTCTACGCCTCCGAGTTGATAGGATATCATCGTGTTTAAGGCATTGTTTCCTCCCCCTCCAACACCGATGATCTTGACTTTGGCGGCCATATTTCTGTTTTCGTCGAATTCAATCATATCCTCCCTCCTTTTCAAAAGAGATTTATTTCGAATTTAAGATTTAAAAAAATTCCCCTATCCATTCCTTCATCCTGTGAGTCACCTTACTGAAGATGTTTCCCTCGCCTACCTTAAAACGACTCTTGGATTTATTCCGGCTTCCATAGAGGACAAGACCCACCCCTGTGGCATACATGGGGCTACTCACCAGATCGACCAACCCTCCAATTCCGATGGGTACTCCTCTGCGGACGGGAACATTAAAAATCTGTTCTGCCAGTTCAGGAACCCCTTCCATAATGGAACTTCCACCCGTGAGTACAATACCAGAGGCGATCAGATTGCTGAATCCTGTTCTCACCACCTCATTGTGAACCAAGGTGAGGATTTCCTCCACCCTTGGTTCGATAATCTCCCCCAATGTCTGTCGAGAAAGGATGCGAGGCTTTCTCCCCCCTACACTGGGAACCTCAATGGTCTCATCCCTTCCAATCATGGATGTCAAAGCACAACCATATCGAATCTTTATTTTCTCCGCCTCCTCGATCGGCGTGCGAAGCCCCATGGAGATATCGCTGGTAATATGGTTGCCGGCTAGGGAGAAGACCGCTGTATGTTTTATGGAACCATTTGAAAAGATGACCAGATCTGTTGTCCCCCCTCCGATATCGATGATGGCAACTCCGAGTTCCTTCTCCTCAGGTGTCAATACAGCCTCACTCGAGCCTAACTGCTCCAAGACAATATCATCCACATCAAGGCCAGCACGGTTGGCGCATTTAATGATGTTCTGAGCAGAGGTAATGGCCCCAGTCACAATATGGACCCTTCCTTCTAATCGGACTCCAGACATCCCCACAGGGTCTTTAATCCCATCCTGATCATCAACAATAAACTCCTGGGGAATGATGTGAATCACCTCTCTATCCATTGGGATCGCCACGGCACTTGCTGCATCAATGACCCGTTTTACATCATTATGCCCAATCTCTTTGTTTTTAATAGCAATGACCCCATGGCTGTTAATCCCTTTAATATGTCCGCCTGCAATCCCTGCATATACAGAGGTGATATGACAATCCGCCATCAGCTCTGCCTCCTCGACCGCTTTCTTAATCGATTGGACCGTGCTCTCGATATTGATGACCACCCCTTTTCTTAATCCCTTAGAAGGATGAGTCCCAAGACCGATGATATTGACCTGCCCATCCTCTATTTCCCCTACCACGGTACATATCTTGGTGGTCCCAATGTCCAATCCTACCACCAACGGGGTTTTCTTTCCCACCTCTTGATCACCTCCTTTCGACCTGCCTCTCTTGAGGGCTCTTTTTGACAACGATTCTTCTTAAATCGTTGCAATCGATTGAGGTTACAGAAATCCCTCTCCTCTTTAGGTCTGACCAGACCAAGGAGAGCCTTCTTAATTTTTCCCCAAACCCTTCCCACCCAACTCTCACCCATAGATGATCTGACTGTGAGAAACAGCGGAGGCCAAAGGTTTTCTCCAAATAGATCTCTGAAATCTCTTTTAAAGGAGGCTTTTTCTCTCTTTCAGCAAGGTTCAAAAACTCCAGCGCTTTCTTGATGAGTAGCTGAGCGACAGAGGGATCCTGATTGAGGGCCTGATGGGTCAGTCCGGTTAGAAATGGATAATCATAACTATCTTTGTCTCCAACAGGTGAAAAGATCACTCCCTTAGAATCGATGTAGTAGGGTTCCTCCAGTTGAACGATGGCAATGGGTTTCCTCTCTTTAACCTGAATCCATATTTTATTAGGGAAAACTTTCTTCACCCTAACCTCCTCCACCCATGGATGAGATTCTATCCGCCTGGAAATCTCTTTGAGTCGAATGGTGAAAAGGTTTGGCATCCCCTCCACCCGGAGGAGACCAAGGAGTTCCTCTTTTGAAACCTTTCCACAACCCTCCACTTCGATCTCCTTTATTCGGAAAAATGGGTCTTCCGAAAGAAAGAGGTAAAATCGATGGCCAATAAATAGTACAAAGGAGATGAGCAGAATCTTGAACGCTATGAGGATGGTCTTCCTGAGCACCTTTTCAAATCCTTCTCCTCCTCCTCCTTCTGTCCTTTTTTTTGGCCTCAAGAACTTTTCTTCTTTGATCGTGACCGTCTCTACCATCAAACTATCCGAATGTGGAAGGTTGAAAAATAGAAGTTAGTCCTCCCCTCTCTACCTTCCACTTTCTAACTTTAAGGATGCTCCCAATAATATTCTCTCCACCAATTCATCAAAAGAAATACCCGCATAACTGGCCGCCTTGGGCAAGAGGCTTGTCTCTGTCATCCCTGGCATCGTATTTACATCGATGATAAATGGGGATCCTTCCTCATCAGTCATTAAATCGACTCGAGCAAAACCAGAACACCCTAATGACCGAAATGCCCTAAGACTGATCTCCTGGGCATAGAGATATTTCTCCCTCGGTATCTTTGCAGGAATTATATAGTCCGTCTGGCCCTTCGTATATTTGGAGTGAAAATCATAAAAACCACTTTTCGGAACTATTTCAATGATGGGTAATGGAATCTCCCCGAGAATCCCAACCGTTATCTCCTTCCCCTTCATAAACTCTTCAATCAGGATTTCATCATCGTATTTCCCAGCCTCTTTTAAAGCGGAAAGTATCTCTCCCTCTGTCCTAACAATGGAGGTTCCAATCGTGGAACCCTCTCTTGCAGGTTTAACCACCATTGGAAGTGAAAAGGAGAAAACCTTATTAGGGTCCTTCTCGATCTCCTCCCGACGAATAGTAATAAACCTTGGGGTAGGTAAATTTTCATAAATGAAGATCTTCTTGGCCATCACCTTATGCATTGCCAGGGCACTGGCCAGCACCCCTGATCCTGTATAAGGGATCCTCATCAATTCCAGCATCCCCTGGATCGTCCCATCCTCCCCAAATCTTCCATGAAGGGCAATAAATGCCAACTCGATCTTCTCCTTCACCAATCTCTCTGCAATGTCCTGACCTACATCAATCGGGCAGGCAGAATAACCCCTATCCATCAGGACTTTCAAAATGGCCATCCCCGTCTTCAGAGAAACCTCTCTCTCCCGGGATAGACCCCCCATCATGACTCCGATCTTCATCTTCTTAAATGATTGATCTTTCATCCCATGACTTTATCCTAAATAGAATGAAAACTTTCATCCTTTATAATTTCCAATCTGAGTTCCAAACTTACAATTATGGCTCTCCTACCACCCTTACTTCCCTTTCAAGTGAGATGCCCTTCTCTTCATAGACTCTCCTTTCCACCCAATCCATTAGATGGAGCACCTCATCCGCAGTTGCTTTCCCAAGATTGATTATGAAATTTGCGTGAAGGTCAGAGACCATGGCCTGTCCCATTTTAAACCCCTTCAATCCAACCTGTTCGATCCACTTTCCTGCAGGACCCTCTTTTGGATTTTTAAAGATAGAACCAGCACTTGGATAATCTAAGGGTTGGGTTCTCCTTCTCAATTCAGAATAGGATTTTATTTTCTCGAGGATCTCTTCCTTTTTCCCCTTCTTCAATTGAAAAATCCCTTTTAGAATGATCCATGAGGGCGAAATGGATAAATTCCGATATGAAAATTTAAGTTTCGAACGGGCCTTCTCCAGAATAGTCCCATCCTCCTTCATCAGGGTGAGGGACTTTAGGACATCTTTCATCTCGGTCCCCCATGCCCCTGCATTCATGGCAATCCCACCTCCAACGGTTCCTGGGATACCGAAGAAGGGCTCAAGTCCAGTGAGCCCTTTCTGAACGCAAAACTGAACCAAACGTTGAAGGGGAAGGCCTGCTTCAGCCTCCACCCTCTCTCCATCCACCCGAACCTTCTTTAACCCATGGGTTAGGCTTATCACCCATCCTCGAATTCCTTTATCTCTTACGATCAGGTTTGTCCCTTTCCCCAATATAATGAAAGGGATTTTTTTTCTATTTGCCTGTCTGACCACCCTTCTTAATTCCTCTAAATTCTTTGGGAAAAGTAGGCTGTCCGCTGGACCGCCTACCTTGATCGAAGTAAACTGTCTCATGGGCGCATCAAAAATTACCCTCCCCTCAATCAACCCTTTGGCCTCTCTTTTATAGTCTCGCTCCATAAGCCATCGCCGATTGTGGAGTTCAGATTTCAGATTGAAAAAAGATTTAAAACTCAATATTAAAAAGAAGATTGATAATCAGATGTCCGAAATCATAAACGTTCCAACAATTCATCAGCCACATGCCATATATCTCCAGCCCCGAGGGTGATGACCAAATCTCCTTCGGCTACGATTCGTAATAGATGCTCCACCACTTCCTTCTTCTCTTTGAAATAAGACACATTCTTATGGCCATACTCCCGTATCCCTTCAAAAAGGGCTTTGGATTCTACTCCTTCAATTCGATCTTCCCCTGCTGGATAGATATCTGTCAGGATGAGAAGATCTGCATCATAAAAGGCGGTTAAAAAATCCTGAAACAGCGCCTTCGTACGGGTGTATCGATGAGGTTGAAAAACAACCAGGATTCTTCTTTGCCAGCCCATTCTCGCTGCCCTAAGGGTGGCCATAATCTCAACTGGATGATGGCCATAATCATCTACAACAAGGATCCCCTTCTTCTCTCCCTTAATTTGAAATCTCCTCTGGATACCGCTGAAATTGTAAAGGGCCTCCTGAACTATTTTGAAAGGGATCTCTAACTCAAAAGCAGTTGCTATGGTAGCCAATGCATTATACACGTTATGAAGTCCAGGCAATTGAATCTTCAACCTCCCGATCTCCTTTCGCTGATGAAGGACATCGAAACTTGTAGAAAGGCCCTCAAAGGTAATCTCTTTGGCCTGAAAATCAGCCTGGGTTGTCAATCCATAGGTAACGAACCGTTTCTTTAGCCTTGGGATGAGCGGTTGGATATTAGGATGATCAAGACAGAGAACTGCTAAACCAAAGAAGGGAATCTTATCTAAGAAATTCAGAAAGGCCTCTTTGATCTCTTCGATTCCCCTGTAATAGTCGAGATGTTCTGGATCGATATTGGTCACAACTGCAATGGTCGGCATCAATTTAAGGAATGAACCGTCGCTCTCATCTGCTTCAGCGACCAAAAAGTCTCCTTGACCCAACCGGGCATTGCTTCCGAGGCTATTGAGCCTTCCCCCAATCACAACTGTGGGATCAAACCCTGCAGCTGCTAAAACTGTAGCAATGAGGGAAGTGGTTGTTGTCTTGCCATGAGTTCCTGCAATTGCGATCCCGACCTTCATTCTCATCAACTCTGCCAGCATCTCTGCTCGCGGGACCACTGGGATGAGTCTCTGTTCAGCCGCCTCAACCTCAGGGTTTCCCGGACGAATGGCAGAGGAGACGACTACCACATCCGCCTCTTTAACATTCTCTCTTCGATGGCCATAAAAGATCTTGCACCCCAGACTCTGTAACCTTCGAGTCACCTCTGTCTCCTTAATATCCGAACCACTTATATGGTATCCTAAATTGAGCAAAACCTCTGCAATTCCACTCATGCCAATCCCACCAATTCCAACAAAATGGATATGCTGAATCTTGCCTTTACGATACATCACCAAAGCCAAAAATTAAATTTACCCAACCTTTCAATATTCCTTCATTCCCCTCCTCTAAGGAGTTTATAACAGTGATCCACGATCTCCTCAGAGGCCCTTGGTCGAGCAATTTTTAAAATCGCCTCCTCCATCCTTGCCCTCTCTTCAGGATGTTGATAGAAATGGAGGACCATTTTTGCTAAACGCGGGCCACTCAACTCTTCATCCTGAATCATCTTTGCTGCCCCTAATCTCACTAACCTTTGGGCATTAATGAGTTGATGGTTATGGGCAGCATAAGGATAGGGTATAAGGATGACCGCTTTCCCACAGAGGGCCAATTCAGCAAGGGTGCTTGCACCTGCCCTGCTGATGACAAGGTCAGAGATTTGATAGGTTGAGGCCATATTTTCAATAAATGGTTTAACAATGGCCTCAAACCCTTTCTCCTGATAAATTTTTGAAATGAAATCGAAATCTTTACTTCCTGTCTGGTGAATAAATCTAAGATGAGATTTTATCTCCTCCAGTGAATCAAGGGCCTCCGACATCTTCTCATTAAGACGGTGAGCCCCCGAACTTCCCCCCAAAACCAGCACGGTAAAAAGATCCTTTCTCTTCCCTCCTATCTCCTCCTTCTCTGTCGGACAGTAGGAAAAGAACTGTTTTCGGATTGGGTTCCCAGTTAATATGGTCTTCTTTTTTGGAAAATATTTTCTTGTCTCCTCGAAGGATATAAATATCTTCTGGCTGAACCATCGCAGTAGGCGATTTGTCATCCCTGGGATGACATTCTGTTCGTGGATGGCCCTCTTCATCCCGAGCAGGAGAGCAGCTACCATTACTGGACCCGATGCATATCCTCCCACTCCTAAGACTAATTGGGGACGAAAATCTTTTAAAATGGAGAGGGCTTCCAAAACTGCTTTTGGAAGGCTCCAGAGAGCCCTTGCTTTTCTTAAAAGGGATCCTCCCTTGATGGGTAATGCCTGAATTGTCTTCAAAGGAAATACCCCTCCAGACAAGACCTGAACCTCAATTCCTCTTTCCGTTCCAATAAAGAGGACCTCATTCCCAGCCTCTCTTTCCATGAAGGCCTCTGCAATTGCCAAACCTGGAAAAAGATGACCTCCTGTACCACCTCCAGCGATGACCAACCTCATCTTCGCTCCATACGAGTCGAAAGACGGAGGAGTATTCCAACCCCCACCAGATTGGTAATCAGGGATGTGCCTCCGTAGCTCACCAAAGGGAGGGTCAACCCTTTTGTTGGGAGGAGTCCTAAGACTACTCCCATATTGATTACCGCTTGAAGGGAGATCATCAAAGTGATTCCTAATGCCAGATAAGCACCAAATCGATCTTCAATGGAGATGGAAATCTGAATCCCCCTCAATGTTAAAATGAAAAATAAGAGCACAACGATCAGAGCGCCCATCAATCCCAGTTCTTCTCCAATACCGGAAAAGATGAAATCCGTATGCGGGGCAGGGAGGAAGAAAAGCTTCTGCCTCCCTTCTCCCAATCCCAAACCGAATAGTCCACCTGAGCCAAAAGAGAGAAAAGATTGAATGATCTGGAAACTTGTTCCTGTTGGGTCCTCCCAGGGGCGGATAAAACTGACGATCCTTTTGTAACGATAATCTGCATGTGTTAAAAGATAATAAATTATTGGTGTGCTAATCAGGATGGCTCCAGCAATGTAGATCACCCTCGCCCCGCTGACGAAAAGGAGTAGAAAGACAACCACAGCCAAAAAGAGGGCTGCACCAAAATCGGGTTCCTTCACCACCAAGGCAATGACAAGTCCTGAGAAAAGCAGGGTGGGAAGAAACCCGAAAGAGAAACTTCGAATCTTCTCCTCTTTCTTTGTTAAAAAGTAAGCCATGAATATGATCAGCCCCAATTTTGCAATCTCAGAAGGCTGAAAAGAGAAGGATTGAATCCTTATCCACCGCATTGCCCCGCCAGCCCTATGCCCTATCCCTGGAATTAAGACCGCAATCAATAAGAGAATAGATAAGATGAGAATAGGATAGGCAAACTTTTTTAGAAGTTCGTGGTTAAAAAAGATCATAAAGATCATCAAAATAAAACCAATCCCTGCAAAGAGAAGTTGCCTTTTCAAAAAGTAGTAAGTGTCCCCAAACCTATCTCCAGCCAATATGGCACTGGTGCTATAGACCATCACGATCCCGATGGAAACCAGGGCAATGGTCACAGTTAATAGAATAAAATCAAACCTTTTTCCCCTCTTCATCCTCTTAAGTTCTAAGTTTAGGGTTTCAATCCATAATCAAATCCCTAACCGATTGCCCCTAACTATTCGCATCCTTTTTTAAAGGCGGTTGACGATCTCTTTGAATACCCTTCCCCTCTCCTTATAGTCCTTGAACATATCGAAACTTGAACAAGCAGGGGAAAGAAGGATGACTTCCCCTGTATCTGCATTTCGATAAGCGATTTGAACTGCCTCTTCTAAGGTTTCGGCCAAGTGGGTTGGAATTAAACCTCCCAATTCTCTGTTCATCCTCTCTCGGGCCTCACCAATCAGGATCAACTCTTTTACCCTCTTTTGGAGTAACTCCCGAAGAGGGGTGAGGTCTGTTTTCTTATCCCTTCCACCTGCAATTAGGTGGATGGGGGTTGAAAAACTCTGAAGCGATTTTACCACTGAACCTACATTGGTTCCTTTTGAGTCGTTATAAAAGAGAACTCCCCTGATCTCGCGAACAAACTCAAGACGATGTTCAAGGCCTTTGAATTGATTAAGAGCGGTCTCAATCGCTTTCTTTGAACACCCATAAAGACGTGATGCCAGGATTGCTGCCATCATATTCTCCACGTTGTGGATTCCTTTTAAAGGGACTTGACTCAAAGAATATTCTTCCTCTATCTCGTTCAGTTTGAGATAAATGGTCTTTCCATTTGAAAAGGCCCCTTCTTTAGGCCTTGAGTACAAACCGAAAAAAAACTTTCTCGCCTTCACATCCTTGGCCAATTTCATAACCTCAGGATCATCTTGATTAAGAATGGCGAAATCGGTAGATTTCTGATTTGAAAATATCTTCGCCTTTGCCTCGATGTAATCTTCGTAAAAAGGATAACGATCAAGATGGTCCTCAGTTATATTGAGGAGGACAGAGATCCAGGGTTTAAAGTTTTTTATCGCTTCCAACTGGAAACTGGAGATCTCAGCCACCAGAACCTCCCATCGGTCCCGCTCGTCGGAAAAAATGATTAAAGGATCTCCCACATTTCCTCCTACACCTACCCTTCTTCCATCCGCTTTTAGCATTTCTCCAATGAGGAAGGTGGTGGTTGTCTTTCCATTCGTTCCGGTCACTGCGATAATAGCAATGTCAATGAATTGGTAAGCAAGTTCGATTTCACTGATAACAGGAATCCCTTTTTCCACTGCCTTCTGAATGGGCTCAATCTTCAAATCCACGCCCGGACTCACCACAATAAGGTCCTGCTTAAGAAATGTCTCTGTTTGATGGCCTCCCCATTCTGTGTAAACTCCGAGCCCATTTAGCTCCCGAATCGCCTCTTTCATCTCTTCCTCTGGTTTCACCTCAGTAGTTGTCACCACGGAGCCTCTGGCATTAAGGAATTTGGCTGTAGCAACCCCTGTGCGAGCCATTCCAACGACCAATACTCTTCTTCCTTTGATATCCATTCCTCTTATTTTACAGAAACTCTAAAGGCTCATAGTTTAAGCCTACCTCAACTTCAGAGTGCTAATTGCAATTAGTCCTAAGATGATCCCAATGATCCAGAAACGAACAATAATCTTGGGCTCTGCCCACCCTTTTAATTCAAAATGATGGTGGAGGGGGGCCATCCGAAAGATCCTCTTTCTACGCAATTTGTAGGATCCAACCTGAATGATGACCGAGAGTGCCTCGATTACAAAAATTCCACCTACGATCACTAACAGGAACTCCTGTTTGGTAACCACGGCGATCGTCCCCAACGCGGCCCCCAGGGCCAGTGATCCAACATCACCCATGAAGACCTGGGCAGGATAGGTGTTAAACCACAGAAACCCAAGGCCTGAGCCAACCAAGGCCCCACATAGAATTGTTAATTCTCCGCTCCCCCTTACAAATGGAATCTGAAGGTAGTTAGCAAACTTGAAATTCCCTGCAAGATAACAGAAAAGCATAAACGTACCCGCTGCAATGAGAACAGGGCCAATGGCCAATCCATCCAGCCCATCGGTCAAGTTCACTGCATTGGCTGCCCCCACGATGACTAAAACAGAAAAGAGGATATACCAATCCCCGAGATCGGGCATCACCCTTTTAAAGAAAGGAAATATCAGCCTTGAATCGTGATCAACGACATTGAAAAGAACCAGGCTGGCGATCAGGCCCAGGCCAATCTGAATTGGAAATTTGTATCTGGCCTTGATGCCGAGACCATTTCTATCACGAACTTTTTTATAATCGTCCAGAAAACCAAGTACCCCGAATCCTAAACTTGTAAATAGGACAATCCAAATATAGGGATTTCTGAGATCAGACCATAGGAGGACAGGAAGGACAATAGCGGTTAGGATCAGGCTCCCTCCCATCGTTGGAGTTCCATTCTTGGCCAAATGTCGTGATGGGACATCTTCCCTGACCACTTGTCCAATCTGAAAAGCCCTTAATTTTTGAATCAGCCATGGTCCGATTATGAAACTGATCAGTAAGGCGGTGAGAATGGCATAGATCGTTCTGAAGGTGATGTAGCGAAAAACATTAAAAAAGGAGTAGTACTCGTGAAGGGGAAAGAGAAGATGATAGAGCATCCTTTAAGCCTCCTTTCCCATCAGGCCCTCAACAATCTTTTCCATTCCCATCCTCCTCGATCCTTTTACCAGGATCCAATCTTCCTCTCTCATCACCTTTCTTAGAATGGAGATTGCTTCTGAATGATCTTCCACTACCTTTGCCCTCTCAGGTGGGAACCCATGACGAACTGCCGATTCAACCACAACAGGCGCCCATTCTCCTAAGGCTAAAAGGAAGTCCATCGAAAGCGCCTGCACCTTTTTTCCTATTTCTCGATGAGCCTCCTCTGCGAATTCTCCCAATTCCAACATGTCGCCCAAAACGACGAGGCCTCTCCCTGCCCCCCTCACCTCAGCAAGGGTTTCCAGGGCCATCTCCATAGATTTTGGATTCGCATTGTAAGAATCATTGATCAAGGTCTTTCCACCCCTCAAAGGGATAACCTCCATTCGCATTGGGAAGGGTGAAAACCCTTCAATCGCTTCCTTGATCTTCCCTATCTCAATGCCAAAGAGGCTTGCAACCGCTACGGCAGAGAGCGCATTGGCGATGAAATGTCTTCCCAATAATCTGAGGTTTATCTCCATGGCCTCTTTTTCAAAGATTAGTGTGAACGAAGTCCCCTCTTTTCCCCTGAGGTGAATCTCTTTGGCCATTATCTCAGCAGGGTTTTTGATCCCAAAGGAAATCTTTTGGCCAGGGAAGGAATGGGCCAGATCTACCACATTTGGATCATCTTGATTGACTAAGATTGTCCCATCCCTCCTCATTGAACGATAAAGTGCCCCTTTCTCCTGTTTCAATCTCTCCAGGCTCCCCAACCCTTCAAGATGGACCTTCTCAATATTGGTGATCAATCCAACATCAGGTTCTGCTATCTCTGTCAATCGCTGAATCTCTCCTGGCAAGTTCATCCCCATCTCGAGGACTGCGATCTTCTCCTTACCAGTAAGGGCCAATAGGGTAAGAGGAAGTCCTATCAGATTGTTCAAATTCCCTTTTGTTTTAAGGACAGGAAAGGTGGTTTCAAGGCAGGCAGATATTAACTCCTTCGTTGTCGTCTTTCCATTGCTTCCTGTGATGGCTACCACCGGGATCCCAAATTGTCGCCTCCTTGCTCTGGCTAAGTCTCCTAAGGCCTTTAAGGTATCTTTTACAGAGATAACGGCTTTTCTCCGGTAACCATTCCACCGAATATCCCTTATCTTTTCCTCCATAATCAATATCCCACCTGCTCTTTTCTCAAGGGCATCGATTGCAAAATGGTGGCCGTCAAATCGCTCCCCCCTCAATGCAATAAAGAGTTCTCCTTCTTGAATGGTTCTTGAATCCGTGGAGACTCCCTTAAAGGACATTCCCTCCTCACCTTGAAGAAGATTTCCGGCAGTTGCCTCTAAAACTTCTTTAAGAGAGACTTTCACTCTTCCTCCAAGGCCTTTTTCGCCTCGATGCGGTCATCGAAGGGAAATTTCTGCCTTCCGATGATCTGGTAGTCCTCATGGCCTTTTCCTGCAATGAGGATGGCATCGTGGGGTTGGGACAATCGGATGGCTAATCGGATGGCTTCTTTCCGATCAGGAATTTTTAAATACCCTTTCCCCAATCTCCAGGAATCGAGCCTATCCAGGCTCCACTCCTCAATGGGAAGGGATGTTAGCCCCTTCTCCACCTCTTTAATGATGGCCAGTGGGTCTTCAGTCCTCGGATTGTCCGAAGTAATGATCGTTAAGTCACTATACCTCCCTGCAACTTCTCCCATGAGGGGTCGTTTGGTTCGGTCCCTATCTCCCCCGCATCCAAAAACAGTGATGATCTTTCCACTCTCGGGGATGTTCTTTAAGATATTCTTCAACCCTTTGAGCGCCCGTTCCAATGCATCATGAGTATGGGCATAATCAACGATAAGATAAATGCCCTTAAGGTTTTGAACTTTTTCAAACCGACCTGGAATCCCCTCCACGCCCTCAATCCCCTCTCTAATCACCTCCAATGAAAGATCCATGCCGATTCCGACTGCAGTGGAGGCCATAATATTGTATAGATTGAAATCACCAATCAATTTTGAATGTAAAAGGAGTTCTCCCTTTGGAGTTTTAACTCTAACACGAAGACCCTCAAAATTTGATTCGAGCTGGTTCACAGAGACATCACAGGAAGTGTGAAGACCATATTTCAGAGTTGGGATATTAACCCCTTCGATTATCTCCTCCCCCTTTGGATCATCCACATTGATCACAGCAAATTTGTTTGGTTTCTGGCTTTGAACCAGGAGGGTTGAGAAAAGTCTCTTTTTGCTTTCAAAATAGTGGTCAAGGGTCTTATGAAAATCGAGATGTTCTGGAGAGAAATTGGTAAAGAGGGCGCAATCAAATTGACAGCCAGAAACCCTATCAAGGGTTAGGCCATGGGAGGAAACCTCCATGATGACATGGGAGACCCTCTCCCTTGACATCTCCCAAAGAATTCTCTGAAGTTCAAGTGACTCTGGAGTCGTGTTTGGAGAAGGGAAGACCTTTCCATTGAACCGATAATTGATTGTTCCCAAGACCCCCACATGGAATCCTGCCTTTCTAAAAATGTTCTCCAGGAGATAGGTTGTTGTCGTCTTCCCATTGGTACCAGTAATGCCAATCAATGTGAGGGCCGAAGAAGGATTGCCATAAAAGTTGGAAGAGACCTTGGCTAAGGCCTGCCTGCTGTTGGGCACATAAATCAAGGTAGAGGTTGATATCTCTGGCCCTTCTTCAAGGAGAATTGCTTCTGCACCCTTTTCGATAGCCTTTTCAATATAATGATGACCATCCGTCTCCATTCCTCGAAGGGCAGCAAATAGAAATCCCTTCCTCACCTGCTGGGAATGGTAGGCGATTCCCTGAATCTCTTTTGAAACACTCCCTTTAATTCTTTTGATCTCAACTCCTTCCAACAATTTTTTCAATTCCACCATTCCCATATTAAGAAGAGGAGAATTTTAAATAACAGATATCCCCTTTTTCAATGATGCTTCCTGGTTTTGGACTTTGATCAACCACTTTTCCATTGCCGGAAATTCTAACGATCAGACCTTTCCCTTCCATCAGGCTCAGTGCATTTCGCATGGACAACCCTGTTAAATCAGGCATGGTAAGGATTTGCGTCCCCTTCCCCAATCTTACCCTCTCAATGGATGGGGAAGTGGGGGGTCCTTCCTCCTGGAAAGAATAATTGGTCTCATCTCTTACCACCATTGTCCCTTTTGGAAATATATTTAGATACGGGAGGGCTTTTTCCATAATTGCTCTAAATACAGGGGCAGCCACCACCCCTCCATAGTTATTCCCTTGAGGTTCATCGATCAACACAAGTAGGGCAATCTTCGGTCGATCTATCGGTGCAAAACCCATAAATCCACTGATGTATCGGTTCTCAGTGTAACCCCCCAAAAGTGTATCGGGCTTTTGGGCTGTCCCTGTCTTCCCTGCTACCTCATAGCCATTGGGTACTGCCATCTCCCCTGTCCCACCTCTTTCTGTAGTGGCCTTGAGTAAACTGGAAAGCGTCATTGCCGTCTCCTCTGAGACGACCCTCCTGATCGCCACTGGCTGAAAGGATTGTGTGGGCTGACCTTTTTCACCAGTAATCTTCTCGACCACATAGGGTCTCATTAAAATTCCTCCATTGGCAATGGCAGATAGGGCAGTAACCAACTGAATCCCTGTCACGGAAATCCCATGCCCAAAGGAGATGGTATTTAAGGTGACGGGTACCCAATATCTGGGATGATGGGTGACCCCTTTTTCCTCTCCTGGAAGGCCAATTCTTGTCTTCTCTCCAAATCCGAACCCCTTTATATATTGATAGAAACGCTCCTTACCAATCTTCTCGCCAACCTTCGAGGCTCCAATGTTACTTGAAAATTTTATGATTTGTTGAAAGGTGAGCCATCCATGGTTCGAACTATCATGAATGGTATGATCATAAACGGTATACTCGCCATTTTCGCAATAGAAAGAGTCCGATGGTTTTACAACCTTCTCCTCAATGGCTGCAGCAGCGAGAAAGGTCTTAAAAAGGGAGCCAGGTTCAAAAACGTCTGAAATGGCTCGGTTCCTCCAATTCTTGGACCGGTATTTGATAAACTGATTTGGGTCGAAGGATGGATAGGAGGCCATTGCTAAAACCTTTCCTGTGGATGGATCCATTGCAATGACAAATCCTCCTTTCGCCTTCCACTTTTCAACTGCCTTTTGGAGCTCCACCTCTGCGATATGTTGGATAGGTTTATCGAGAGTGAGAATGATATTTCGAATATTACTACCTCCCTTTGAATAGAAATCTTCAATGGCAATCTCTCGACCGCGGGCATCCCTTACCATGGTGATGACTTCATTATCCCCCTGGAGAAATGAGTCATATTGATACTCCACTCCTTCCAGACCTTTGGAATCAAGGCCCACAAAACCGATGACATGTGCAGCCAGTGGGCCATTGGGGTAAAATCTTCGGCTCTCTTTCAAAAAATATATCCCCTGGAGTTGAAGGGATTTAATTTCCTCAGCCTCCTCGGGAGAAATTTTTCTCTTAACCCACTCAAAGGAACGACCTTTTCTTAATCGCCTCATCAGATCCTGCCGGTCAATCTGAAGCACCGAGGCGATGGCCTGAGTAGTTTTATCCAGGTCAACGATCTTTCTCGGATCGGCATAAACAGAATCGACCTCAAGGCTGACTGCCAATTCATTTTCCTTAATATCGTAGATGGTTCCACGCTTGGGGACGATGGGGATCTGAATCCGATGCTGTTGGGCCGCCAGTCTATAGAGTTCCTCCTTTTTCAATACCTGAAGCTGAAACATCCTCGCTGCGATGAGCATGAAGCAGATGAATATCAGCCCGGTCATCAGGATGATTCTAAATTTAAACCAATTGATTGATTTCCTTTTCATCGAATCACAATCACCTGGTCAGGTTTAGGTTTAACCATCCCTAATTCCTCGAAGGCTATCTTCTCAATTCGTGCATAAGATTTAAGGGTGGCGATCTCTAAACGCAACTTTTTATTCATCAAAGTGAGGGCTCTCTCCTCCTTCAGGGCATCCGATATGGCGTATCCAATCTGGATTACCTGGATCCTTGTCCAGACATAAAAGAGTGAACCTCCAATAAACAACAGGAGAAAAAGAGCAAAAATAATCAGAAGATTAAATTTGATAGCGACCGGCTTACTCCTTGGTTTCTCTCCTGTCCAGAGGATTCGCTCCCAATGCGAATGCCCCCTTTTCACCCCTTTAAACCTCCTAAACCCTTTCCGCGCATCTCAGCCTGGCGCTTCTTGATTTCGGATTCCTCTCCCTTTCTATTAAAGATGGGCGGATAGGTTTTTTGGTAATCTGTTTCATTACTCCTTCTCGCTCCAGGGTTCGAAAGGCTTCCTTAACCAAACGATCTTCAAGGGAATGGAAAGAAAGAATGCAGATCCTTCCCCCCTTTTTTAAAAACCTCCATCCTGTCTCCAATATCTTCTTTAGATTTTCTAACTCATCGTTCACCATTATCCTCAGGGCCTGGAAGGTTTTTGTGGCAGGATCGATCTTTCGCGAGTGAAACCTTTGGGGAATGGCCTGATGCACAATCCTTCTTAAAACCTGCGTGGTCAGAATGGGACTGATACTTCTTTCACGGACGATCCCTTCAGCGATCCTCCTGGCCCATCTCTCTTCCCCATAATTCAATAGGATCTTCTCCAACTCCTTTTCGGAGAGTTGATTGACGAGATCTCTCGCTGTAACCTCCCTTCTCTTGTCCATCCTCATATCAAGAGGACCTTCTTTTTGAAAACTAAATCCCCTCTCTCCTCTCTCCAACTGGATCGTTGAGACCCCTAAATCAAATAATAGACCATCAACCTCCTGTAAATTGATTGACTTCAATAATTCTGGCAAATAGACAAAATTCTCCCGATAAATTCTTACCCTATCCCCAAATGGGAGAAGAATTTTCTTTGCTTCATTGATTGACTCCTCATCCCATTCCACCCCTATGAGAATGCCGTCTGGCCCTGTTCGCCTTAAAATCTCAAAAGCGTGCCCGCCTCCTCCCAATGTTGCATCCACATAGGTTTTCCCAGGGCCACACTTTAAAAGAGCCATCACCTCCTCCACTAAGACTGGAAGGTGATGAAATCCTCTCATCAACGAGTCGTCGTTTTGAGTGTCCCACTGAGAGATTTTGGGATTCACGGATAAAACTCGCCTTCATAATCCAAGATCCGCTAACACATCTCTGATCTTTTCAAAACTCTCCTCTGCCCTTCTGGCCTCCTCTTCCCACCGTTCCTTGGCAAATATTTCGATCCACTTCCCCTCGCCTACCAGTACAACATCTTTTCGGAAATTGGCATACTCCCTCAGTGTCTGTGGAATAAGAAGCCTTCCCTGTTTATCAATCACACAATCAATAGCGCTCGAATAGAAGAATCTAAAAAAGGCGCTTGTCTCTTTTCTAAGAAGGGAGAAAGAGCCTGCCTTCTGTTCAATTAGAGACCATTCCTCATAGGGGAAAGCAATTAGACAGTGGTCAAAATTGGTGATGACAAGACGTTCATCATATTTTTCTTTTAGGATATCTCTAAATTTTGAAGGGATACTAATGCGACCCTTAGGATCTATGGTATGCTCATACCTTCCCCGAAACATTAAAATCAACCCCCATTTTTAATTTCCATACCACCTTATTCCACTTTTTCCCACTCAGGCATAAGAAATATACCGAAAATTTAAATTTGTCAAGTAAAATTTTATAGTTATTAAAATTTTTAACCTATTTTCTTTAAACCCAATATCTATCCCCCAATAAACCTTTTGCCCCAATATTTAGTTGATTAATTCCCTTAGAAGAATAGATTTTTTCTAAAATGATTGTTAGCAAATTAACTTCTTAGTGCCAGCATTCGAAGGCTTTTCCACCCCACCTCCCCAGTCTATAAAACTCGTTTTAAATACTTTTTCAGAGATCTCCCCTTATAAAAATTTGACAACGCCTTCTGGCCTATCTAAAATATTTATTTGATGGCAACAGAGGCTATTAAAAAGAGGGTTGAGAAGTTAAGGGAGGAGATTGAGTATCACAACTACCGTTACTATATCCTTGACCAACCAGAAATCTCCGATGCTCAATATGATCGATTGATGAGAGAACTCGAGGAACTCGAAGAGCAATACCCTGAGCTTCGCTCTCCCAACTCTCCTACCCAGAGGGTTGGGGCACCTCCCTTAGAGGCCTTTGAAATTGTCCGTCACACCATCCCCATGCTCAGTTTGGCCAATGCCTTTGATGAGGCCGAGGCAAGGGATTTTGACAAAAGGGTAAAAAAATTTTTAGGAACCTCTGAGGAGATCAATTATGTGGTAGAACCAAAACTGGATGGTTTGGCCGTGGAACTTGTCTATGAAAAAGGCCATTTCGTTGTAGGTTCTACTCGTGGGGATGGAATCAATGGTGAGAACATCACCCAGAACCTTCGTACCATCAAGACTATCCCTCTTCAATTGGTTCGAAAGGAAATCCCTGTTCCAGAGAGATTAGAGGTTCGTGGGGAAGTGATCATGCAGGTTAAGAAGTTTAGAGAACTCAACCGCAAGCGCGAAGAGATGGGAGAACCCCTTTTTGCAAATCCAAGAAATGCGGCAGCAGGCTCAGTCCGACAACTTGACTCAAAAGTTACGGCAAATCGCCCCCTTGAAATCTACTGCTATGGGATTGGAGAAGTCATAGGCTGGACATTTAAAACTCATTGGGAAATTCTCCAGACCCTCTCCAAATGGGGGCTTAGGGTCAACCCCAATATTCGAAAATGCCAAAATATGGATGATGTGCTTCAGTATTATCATGAGATGAGTGAGAGGAGGGAATCTCTTCCTTATGAGATTGACGGAATTGTTATTAAAGTGGATCGTCTTGATCTTCAGTCAAGGTTAGGGGAAATCGCCCGTAGCCCTCGATGGGCTTTGGCCTTCAAATTTAAACCCAAACAGGAAACCACCATCATCGTCCAGGTAGGAAGGACAGGAGCCCTCACCCCTGTAGCGGTGATGGAGCCAGTGAAGGTGGGAGGGGTCGAGGTCAGCAGGGCCACCCTTCACAACCAGGACGAGATCGATAAAAAAGACGTGAGGATCGGAGATACCGTGATCATTCAGAGGGCAGGAGATGTCATACCAGAAGTAGTGCAGGTGATCACCTCGAAACGAAAAGGAACGGAAAAGAAGTTCAGAATGCCCTCCAAGTGTCCGGTCTGTGGGGCAGAGGTCATTAAAGAGGAGGCCATCCATCGCTGTATTGGCCTCGATTGTCCAGCCCAACTTAAAGGACGGATCAAACATTTTGCCTCAAAAAGGGCGATGGATATCGAAGGCCTTGGCACAAAACTGACGGATCAATTGGTGGATAAAGGCCTGGTCAAGGATGTGGCAGATATCTATTATCTTAAAAAGGAACAACTGGTTGAATTGGAAAGGATGGCAGATAAATCCGCCCAAAACATCATCGATGCTATTGAGAAAAGTAAAACAAAACCCCTATCAAAATTTCTTTACGCATTGGGCATCCGCCATGTAGGTGAAACCACTGCCGAAGACTTGGCTCGACATTTCCAAAAACTTGACGATTTCTTTCACCTCTCTGAAGAGGATCTGATGGAAGTGGAAGGTATCGGTCCAGAAGTAGCAGCAAGTGTCCACCAGTTTTTCAGAGATAAAAAGAATAAAGAATCGATTGAGCGATTGAAAAAGGCTGGGGTAAAGGTGATTGAACCCAAACAAAAGGAGAAGGGTAAACTCACAGGAAAGACATTTGTTTTCACAGGAACCCTTAAAGCCTTTGGAAGAGACGAGGCTCGAAACATAGTGGAATCCATGGGAGGGATGACGGCTTCGAGCGTTTCGAAGAAAGTCGACTATGTGGTTGTTGGCGAGAATCCAGGCTCCAAATTCGACAAGGCTAAAGAATTGGGGATCAAAACCCTTACTGAAGAAGAATTTAAGAAGATGATCAAGTAGAAGAGAAAATTATATTTTTGTTAAAACCAAAATCGGGAAAATAAATCCTTCTCATATGCTGGGATCTTTCAATTAAATTTTTCACAT
The DNA here is from genome assembly GCA_037441765.1 of Deltaproteobacteria bacterium. Classification (GTDB taxonomy): domain Bacteria; phylum Desulfobacterota; class BSN033; order BSN033; family UBA1163; genus JBBIRM01. The sequence goes on from JBBIRM010000008.1 coordinate 22,900, forward strand.
AAATGACCTTTCCTTCTTCTATGCCCAATATATTTGCAACCTCCGTATTCCTCCATCCTCTTTCTAATGCCAACAAAATCAAGTCCAACATCTCATAGGGAATCCCTATGGCTTCCTCATCGATAATTCCTGGGATGACATCAGGGGAAGGGGGTTTCTCTATGATGTTTAAAGGGAGATTAAGATATCGAGCAAGTTCACGGACCTGAGTCTTATACAGATTTATAAGGGGGGAGATGTCGACCGCATCATCACACCCATGTTTTACAAAATATCCAATTTGATATTCACTCCGATTTGCCGTCCCCACGACCAGACGATTTTCAAGTTCTGCGTGAAGATAAAGAAGCACCATTCTTAATCGATGTTTGATTCGGTAATAGGCATTGCCCCTTTCAAGAAAAGTCCTAAAGGGCTTCCCCTTAAACCCTTTCAGGCTTGATGAGAATGGAGTTTCTCCTGTTTTTCGATAATAATAATTATAGGCCCACTTAAGAATAGATCCCTTTGCGGTCTTTCCCAAAAAAGACATCTTATTTAAGCGAAAGATTTGATAGGTCCCCAATTCTTTTAAAATAGGAGTCAGATCAATACATTTGGTTTGGATGCCGATTGAATGGACAAAATTGATAGCATCTTTCAAATGCTCCTTTTTTGAATCCTTTTCTGGCATCATGAGGGCCAGTATCTTTTCTGGTCCAATTGCTTTCTTACATAAAGCGGCAACCACCGCAGAATCCAATCCTCCGCTTAGACCAAAGATAACCCCCTCCCTCTCCAATTTTTCCATATATGCACGGATAAAATTTTCTAAGGATAGAGAAACCTTCTCAGGATCGATTTTCATTTGAAATTTTAAGCTTTCTAAGTTGTTCGCCAAATTAAATATCCCCTGGCCATTTCACGCACTTTTTGAATGCGTTTTATATTAAATTACTGACCCCTTCCCTTTGGCATTGGATACAATTGCTCTTTTTACATCTCCTCCAAACCGGTCATCATCTTTGACTAATTATTTAGGCATAATTCAATAAATGTCAAGGTTAAAGGCCAAAAGTGGAAAGACTCCAGATACATTGCTTTTAAAAGACTTTTGTTTTAATAAAAATCTACCAAAGAGATTTTAGAGGGTAAAATATCTTATTTTCGTATCATAATTTTTCATGGCTAATTTCTTAGAAAAAATCCCCCTGATTGATGTTCATGCCCATTTAGAAGAATTGAGTGATCTAACCCTCGCACTCTCCAATGCTAAGGCCTTAGGGATCAAAGGGATTGTTGCAGTGGGAATGGATCTTGAGTCCAACAAGAAAACCCTAAAAATCGCCCAATTCAATAGGGGGTTTGTTTTTCCTGCAATCGGCTTTCATCCCTGGAGGGTTAGGGAAGATGGGATGGAAGTTAATTTGTCCTTCATTGAAGATCATCTCAAGGAGTGCATTGCATTGGGTGAAATTGGCTTAGATTACAAAGTGAGTGTAAAGAAAGAATTACAATTGGAGGTTTTTGATAGGATTCTTACTCTTGCTACTAAATGGGATAAACCCGTAATCCTCCACAGCCGTTTTTCCCATAAAAGAACCTATGAGATGGTAGGTGAAATGGGCATAAAAAGGGCGCTCTTTCATTGGTATTCAGGCCCTCTTGACTTATTGAACAAGATCCTCGAAAGCGGATATTTCATCTCTGCCACCCCTGCCCTGGCCTACAGCCCCCAACATCAAGAGGCCATTAAAAAAACACCTATTGAAAGGATTCTTCTCGAAACCGATTCACCCGTCATCTATCAGGGAAAGGAATCCAGGCCAATTGATGTTCGAATCTCCCTCGAAGAAGTTTCCCGACTTAAAGGATTAGACCCTAAGGTGGTGGCTAAAGAGACAACCCTTAATGCCGTCCATTTTTTCCAAATCCCTTTTAATCCATCCTCACTGTTGTTATAAATAATGAAAAAAAATGGTTTGAGAAGAAACCGAAGAGGTTTAGTGATGACAAAAAAAGTGATAATTGATTGTGATGTAGGGGTAGATGATGCTCTGGCATTGATTCTGGCATTCCATTCACCTGAACTGGATGTAAAGGCAGTCACTGGGGTCAGTGGCAATGTTTCCCTTGAACAGGTTTTTGAAAATATCCAAAAAGTCCTCTCCCTCATTCGACCTAAAAATAAGCCCATGATTGCCAAGGGAGCTTTTAAACCATTAAAAGGGAAACCAATTTACGCCCATTCTGTTCATGGAAAGGATGGATTGGGCGGGGCGCAAATAGAGCGAAAAATAGGGGAAAAGTGGTGGCAATCTTCATCGGATCCTGCAGATAAACTCATTTTGAAGATGGCTCACCAATATCCCCATCAGTTGACTCTAATCGCCACAGGCCCTCTCACTAATCTGGCCTTAGCGATCCAGAATGATTTTGAGGGGATGAAGAAACTCAAGGAGATCGTCATAATGGGAGGGGCCCTCCGAACAGGAGGAAACATATCCCCTCATGCTGAATTCAATATTTATTCAGATCCTTTGGCCGCTAAAATTCTGTTAAAATCAGGGCTCCCCATTACAATGGTTCCTTTGGATGTGACCAACCAAGTTAATCTAACCCCTCAATGGATGGAAGAAAAAGTGATACCAATTAACAACCCCTTCTCAAGATTCGTTGCTGAAGCAACTGGTTATAATTCCACTAACCATCAGTTTAGGAACCGAGAGCTCATACACCTCCATGACCCCCTGGCGGTAGGAGTAGTAATCGATCCTTCCTTAGTGAAAAAGGAGAGACTTTCGGTTGATGTGGAGACTGAAGATGGGGAGTTTTTTGGAAAAACGCTGGAGGTTTCAGGAGATTTAAATGTTGATGTATGCTTGAGCGTCAATGCTAAAAGTTTCATCGAACTCTTCATATCCAGATTGGGGTGATTCCATGCGAAAAAAAATTCTCGTTTTGGGCAATTCCAACATAGATCTAATCTTCAAAATTCCAAGGTTTCATAGTCCTGGTGAGACGATTCTGGCCGAAGGTTTTGCTACAGCCTACGGCGGTAAAGGGGCCAACCAGGCAATTACGGCAAAACGTCTTGGCGCTGATGTCCTATTTTTAACCAAAGTGGGTAACGACCATTATGGAATTGAATATCGCCAAAAACTTATAAAAAATGGACTCGATCCGAGATTTATCCATAGAGACAAAAATCTTCCAACAGGGATGGCGGTGATTGAATTAACCCTAAAGGGTGAGAACCGAATTATTGCTTCATTGGGGGCAAACGGTTCTCTCTCGGAAACCGACTTAAAGAAACTCAGTCCCTTCTGGAAGGGTGTAAAGGTTTTCGTTACTCAATTGGAAATCCCCCTTTCAACAGTAAAAAAAGGCATAAAGTTGGCAAAAGAACATGATGCCCTCACTCTTCTCAATCCCTCCCCTCCGGTTTCGATCCCCCCTTCTATTTTATCCCTTATCGATTTTTTGGTTCCTAATGAAGTGGAGGCACAAATCCTTACAGGGATAAAATTGCGGAAAAGACATGACATTACGAGAATTGCAAACCGGCTGATAGAAATGGGACCAAAGAATGTGATCATCACCTTAGGCCCTAAAGGCCTTTTCTTTAAGAATGAAAGCGAAGAGATCTGGATGAAGGCATACAAAGTGAAAGTAATCGATACCACAGGAGCAGGAGACGCCTTTCTGGGGGCTCTTGCCTGTAGTCTCTATGAAGGCAAATCGATCCGAGAGGCGTTAAGATTTGCCAATGGTGCTGGTGCCCTGGCCACTACAAAGTTGGGCGCTCAACCATCTCTCCCTTTCAGAAAAGAACTGGAAGGATTCTTATCCAGAATGATCTATTAATATATCCTGCATTTCCTTGCTCGATTACTCAGATAAGTGGGACATTATCGATCATTTTCCTTTTTCAGGATTGACTTATTTTCGATTCTCCACTATTCTAAGACAAACGCCTCGTCCTAAAGGAGTGATCTATGAATCAAGTATTGGAAACCATTAAAAATCGTAGAACGATCCGAAGATTTAAAACGGATCCCATCGATGATGAGAAACTTCATCTGATCCTCGAAGCAGGAAGATGGGCCCCTTCCTTCAGTAATCTCCAACCATGGAGATTCTTTGTCATTAGAAATCAAAGTTTGAAAAATACACTCGTTATAGCGGTAAGAGAGAGTGTGCTCCATCTTGGAATTAAAGAAGCCCCTGTGGTCATTATTGTCTCCGTAGATCGAAAGATTGATCCATTATATGCCATTGAAGCAGGAGCCGCTGCCACGCAGAATATCACCTTGGCAGCCAATAGTTTGGGTTTAGGGGCTGGCTGGATTGGAGTCTGGGGCACCGAGGCAGAAATGGCCATTCAAAAACTCCTTCAACTTCCTGAAACCACTCGTATTGTCTCCCTGGTTCCAATTGGAATTCCAGATGAGTCTCCTGAGGGTAACAGAAAGCCCCTCGAAGAATTCCTCCACTTTAAATAATTTTTTCCTGCTATGAGCCTCATTGGGGAAAAATCCGGAACTCACCCCGAATTATTACTCGGAGCAATTAAATCTTTACAATTATCCCCCTCACCCTCCCCTCTCCCAACGCTTGGGGAGAGGGTTAGGGTGAGGGGCTCATACCAACAGATCTCATTTATTTAAATTTTTCAGAAATCTCTTTTCAGAGTATCGACAAAAGTCTTGACAATTTTCAAAATTAAAGTAATATATAAAATATTGAAACATCATTCCACATTATGAAACGTATTTAATGATCCCTTTGGAAAGGTCAAAACCTACTAAACTTGTACAGACCATTGAAAGGTCGGCTGCTATCCTTGATGTTTTAGGTCAAAGTCCTCAGGGGATTAGTCTTCGAGATTTATCAGCCAAAATTAACCTACCGAAAGGAACGACCCATCGTCTACTTTCCTCCCTTTCTTATTATGGTTATGTCCGCCAGGATATTAAGACCAAGAACTATTTCTTAGGCTTTAAGCTTGTTGACCTTGGGAACCTCCTCCTTAACCAACTTGACCTTCGAAGAGAGGCAGAACCCTTCCTCAGGGAACTTGCCGAGAAGACGAAGGAGACTGTTCATCTTGTTATTCTCGACCAGAACGAGATCGTTTACATCGATAAGGTTGAAACAAACCATAATCCCAGTGGCCTGAGGATGGCCTCGAGGGTGGGGCTAAGGAATCCACCACATAGTTGTGCGGTGGGAAAGGTCCTTTTGGCAGACCTTTCTGAAGAAGCCCTAAATCTTTTTTTAAAAAAGGGGAACCTCGTAAAAAGAACTGAAAATACCATCACTGATCCAACCCGATTGAAGGACCATCTGAATATTGTAAAAAGACAGGGATATGCAATCGACGACGAGGAAAACGAGAAAGGGATCCGATGTGTAGCCGCTCCCATCCGTGATGGAACAGGTAGGGCAGTGGCTGCCGTGAGTATTTCAGGTCCTGCCTTCAAAGTGACCAAAAGGGCAATCCAAGATACCCTTAAAAGAGAGGTGATGAATACCGCTCTTCAAATCTCCCAACGATTAGGCTTTCGTGGAAGGAGGCATCTTTGAAAAGAGATGAATTTTTAGGAGGGGGCGTGCTGTTTATCTTTGGGTGTTTGACCTTCCTCATTTCTTTAAAAATGCCCATTGGAACATTTCGAATGCCTGGGACAGGAATGTTCCCTTTAATTTTAGGAATCCTACTGATGGTTCTGTCAGGTTTCTTTATCTTGAAACTTTTTTATCAGAATAAAAAGACTGCCTTCGGGAAAAATTTTCCATCTTTAACACAATTATTTCCAATCAAACTTATACTTTTTTTTGGAACAATGGTTTTGGCTACCGCCTTCTTAAACCAATTGGGATATCCACTTACTTCTTTTCTATTAATGATTGCACTTTTAAAGACTCTCGGAACAAAAAATTGGGGTTTCATCCTACTTCTATCTTTTGTCACAGCAGTAGTCTCGTATTTCCTATTTGTCCAATGGTTGAAAATCCCTCTTCCAAAAGGCTGGATAGGATTATAATTATTCACCCTTCCCTTCTTCCCTTTGGGGCAAAGGGAAGTAAAACTTGAGGTTAAAGTAAAAAATAAATAATTCTTGGTTATAGCGATCGTCCATTGTTCAAACTTTATGTCTTGAGATAAATGAGATGCTTGAATCCCTTCAAAATCTGGTAAATGGGTTTGGAATTGCCACCACAATCCATAACCTTTTTTACTGCTTAATAGGAGCAATAGTAGGTACATTAATTGGAGTCCTCCCAGGAATAGGTCCAATTGCTGGAATTGCCCTTCTTATTCCTGCAACCTTCGGGCTTAATCCTACCTCGGCCATAATCATGCTTGCCGGCATCTACTATGGGGCAATGTACGGAGGTTCCACCACATCCATTCTTCTCAATGTTCCAGGGGAAACAGCCTCTGTGATCACCTGTATTGATGGTTATCAGATGGCTCAGAAAGGAAGGGCTGGTCCTGCCCTGGCTATTTGCGCTATAGGATCTTTTATCGCGGGTACTATTGGTATTTTTGGATTGGTATTTCTGGCTCCTCCTTTAGCCCAAGCTGCATTGGCTTTTGGTCCCCCAGAATATTTTTCTTTGATGATTTTTGGATTTATTGTCTTAAGTAATGTTACCGGAACCTCATTGCTTAAAGCCTTGATGATGGCTACCGTCGGTTTAATCATCGGAACAATTGGTTTGGATCCGGTAACAGGTGATGCTCGATTCACCTTCGGTTCTGTCTCCCTTTTGGGTGGGATTGAATTTGTGGCCGTTGCCATTGGACTTTTTGGAATTGGTGAAGTCCTTATGAACGTCCATCAACCACCCGAGCTACTCGATCAGAAGGCCATTGTTCCACGATTCCGGGATCTCTATCCATCATTCCAAGATCTAAAAAGATCGATTGGAGCAATTCTAAGGGGAACAGGAATTGGATTTGGGATAGGTTTGGTCCCTGGACCTGCACCTGTGATTGCAACTTACTCCTCATATATGATTGAAAGAAAAATCTCCAAACATCCTGAAGAATTTGGGAAAGGAGCAATCGAGGGAGTAGCAGGACCGGAATCAGCGAATAACTCATCCTGCCAATCAGCCTTTATTCCTCTTTTCGTTCTCGGTATCCCTTTTGGCCCAGTCACCGCCATTATCCTCGGTGCCCTTCTCATCCATGGTGTTTCCCCGGGTCCCTTACTCATCAGTCAACATCCCGAACTTTTCTGGGGGGTTATTGCCAGCATGTATATTGGAAATTTCATTCTATTACTTCTCAACCTTCCCTTTGTTCCTTTCTTCGCCAATATTCTCCGAATTCCCAAAAGGATTCTTTTACCCTTAATAATTCTCTTCTGTATTACTGGAATGTATACGGTCAATAATTCCATTTTTGACATCTGGATGATGCTCCTTTTTGGAGCGACCGGATTTTTAATGAGGAAATGGGCTTATGAAGGTGCTCCTTTACTCTTGGCCCTGGTTCTTGGGCCAAAAATGGAAGTTGCTTTCCGACAATCTTTGATGATCTCTCATGGTGATTTTGGAGTTTTTATTAACCGTCCCATTTCTATGGCCTTCTTAATTGCGGCAGTTGTTTTCCTTACGGTTCCAATCATCCGGGTGATCATTAAAAAAAGAAAGGGGGGATTTAGAATTCGAAATTAAAAATTCAATATTCAAAATTTAAGATTAAAAATTCGAAAGGAGGTAGTGATAATGTATAGGAAAGTAATTATCGGATTATTTTTAAGTTTAATCCTTTTATTTAGTTTGCCCATCAGTGCAGCTGAGTTTCCGACCAAAGAGGTGCAGATCATTATACCCTACGCAGCAGGAGGGGCAACAGACCTTATCTTTAGAGCCCTTGCTGCAACGACAGGGAAATATCTCGGGAAGGCTGTAATTGTTGTCAACCGGCCAGGGGGTGGGGGAACTGTTGGAGTTACAGAAGTCTCCCAAGCCAAACCAGATGGCTATACCCTGCTTTCTGCAATTACACCCCTTACCATCCTTCCACATCAGGTTAAGACCACATTCACCTACAAAAGTTTTGAACCTATTATCAATGTGGTGAAAGATCCGGGTATGTTTTTAGTGAGATCGGATAGCCCGTGGAAAAGTCTCAGTGAATTTTTAGATTATGCTAAAAAGAACCCAGAGATGATCACTGTTGGAAATTCAGGTGCAGGCGGAGGAGTTCATCTTATTGCCCTTGCGTTCGAAAAGACAGCCGGAGTTAAATTTAACCACATACCATTTGCAGGTGGGGGACCATCTGTCACCGCCCTTCTTGGAGGCCATATTAATGCTGTCTCAGTTTCTCCCCCTGAAGGGATCGAGCATGTGAAGGCAGGGAAGTTGAAGATTATCGCCCTCTTTGCAGAAAAGCGATTCGAACTATTCCCTGATGTTCCTACCGTTAAGGAACAAGGGATCGATTTCACCATGGGGCAATGGCGGGGATTAGCCGCACCCAAAGGCACTCCACCTGATGTCATTAAAAAACTTCACGATGCCTTCAAAAAAGGAATGGAGGATCCTATCTTTATAAAGAATGCAAAGGATATGGTTGTAAATCTTTCATACCTTGGTCCAGAGGATTTTGGAAAATTAATGGCTCAAGATCATGAATTTTATGGAAAATTGGTAAAAGAAATTAAAAAATAAATTTTTTCTTAAAAATCTTTTTTACATCATTGCGAAAAACCCCCTTGCACTGCAATAGTGTTAAGGGGGAAAAGAAACGAGCTCATAGAAAGGAGGATAAAAATGATGAGAGGGATAAAATTAGGCTTCATTCTCTTGACAGTTGCTTTAATCTGTTTCCTTTTTGCCTGTGCAGAGATGGGTCCTGCGGTAAAGCCTACTGAACCGGCGAAGAAGACGACCATCCGTATTGCAAGCCCGTTTAAAGGGGGCATTGTTGTGGAGGCGGCTGAGAAGTTCAAGGAACTTGTTGAAAAGGGAAGCGGAGGACGAATTGAGGTAATGATTGATGCCGGAACCAAAAGCGAAGCCGATATCGCCAAGATGAATAGGAATGGAGAAATTGAAATGCAGTCGAACGGAACCCAATTTCTGGAATTTTACGCCCCTCCGTATTACTTTTTCACCGGTCCTTATGTCATGAAAGATTTTGATCATTACATGCGTGCCTGGAACGGTAAGCTCGGCCAACAAGCCCGGGCCCAACTTGAGAAGAATGACCTCAAATACTTAGCCACCATTTACCGTGGTCTCAGACAGACGACAGCGAAAAAACCGCTTTATACACCTGCTGATGTCTATAAACTGAAACTGCGACTTCCTCCAATTCCAAGCTGGATGGCTGTATGGAAGGCGATCGGTGCTGATCCTGTTGGTGTTCCTTTACCAGAACTTTACAATTCCCTAAAGACTGGAAAGGCCGAGGCATCTGAAGGGGACCTTCCTCAGATTCAATCATTTAAACTTTACCAGGTCCAAAGCCATTTGATAATTACCAATCACCTTGTTCAGACCGCAGGGATCCTGATCCATAAGCCTTTCTTCGATAAACTCTCCAAGGCAGACCAGGATTTAATTGTCAAGGCAGGTAAGGAGACAGAGGAATGGGCAAACAACAAGATTAAAACCGGTGAAGCGGCAATCTTAGTAGATCTCCAAAGAAAGGGCATGCAGGTCGTCATTCCAGATGCAAACTCCTTTAGAGAAAAGGCCAAACCTGCTGTTGAAGAACTTTTTAAGACCCAATGGACTGTGACAACTTGGGCAGAGGTTTTGGCTCAATAACATCCTGCAAACGGAATGATGGGACGTTGGGACATTGCAATACTGAGAAAAGTAAACCTCCGTTAGAAAATCTTCTTCTTTCTAACGGAGTAAAGATCACAGAACGGAAGGATAAGAATTATTCAATAATTTTGTCCTCCGACTTCCCAATGTTTCATCATTCCCTTATTCCAGATGCATTCAGGAGAGACGATGGCACTAAAAAACGAAATCAAAGAGAAAGAAAGAAGGGTTAGAGACTTTCTTAAATTGAAAGGCTTGAAAGGTTTGCTTCTCAAACGTCAGGCCAATTTTTCATGGATGACTTGTGGTGGCCTCAATCTGGTGGGAATTACAACGGAGATAGGAGCCACCACACTACTTATAACAGAAAACTCAAAATTTGTGATCTCAAACAATATCGAAGCCCCTCGAATGGTCGATGAAGAGGGGCTCGAAAAACAGGGCTTTATTGTAAAAACCTTCCCCTGGCATGAAGACCAAGAAGTCTCTATTGTAAAGGAGATTGTCGGGGAAGGACCGTTGGGGAGTGACATCCCATTTCCCGGGGCAATTGTCTTTACAGAGGAAATTGCAAGTCTTCGATATTCCTTAACCCCAGAGGAAATAAAACGATATCGTTGGTTAGGCAAAAGGGTTTCCCTTGCCTTAGAAAAAACCATGATTAAAACGAAAAAGGGGGAAAAAGAATCCGCAGTTGTTGGGAGGCTCTGTAAGGAACTATGGAAGGATAGAATCGATCCAATTACATTAATGTCCGCTGCAGATGAGCGGGTTTTTAACTTTCGCCACCCGATCCCCACTGAGAAAAGGATTGAAAAATACCTGATGGTTTCTGTAAACGCAAGAAAATGGGGGCTGATCGTATCCCTCACCCGGTTTATTCACTTTGGCAAAACCCCTGAAAAATTGAGGGAAAAGTATGAAGCCAATGTCTTTATAGATTGCACCATGATGGCTCATACTCGCCCTGGTGCTCCGGCCAGAGAAGTTCTACAAAAGGCAATTGAGGCATATCGAGAAAAAGGATTCCCAGTAGACTGGAAACTTCATCATCAGGGAGGATCGATCGGATATACCGGAAGAGATTACAGGGTTAACTTCAAAACCCCAGACATTATCCAGGAGAATCAACCATTTACCTGGAATCCATCAATTACAGGGACTAAATCAGAGGACACAATCCTTGCAACCCCAAAAGGTCCAGAAATGATCACTTATCCGATCCTCTACCCAACTCTTTCAATAAATGTGGCTGGCATTTCATTTACCCGGCCGGACATACTGGAGAAGGAATAAGTGGATAATTCAGGGTTATGAATTATGCACGGTGCCCTATGATTCTTCCGACTAATAGAGGGGTTCTAATTTTTAAAAAGGCGATATTCCCTGTTATTTTATTCGCTTGAGAAAGTTGTGGCATTATAGGAATTAAATAGTCCTAACGTACTTTCTCCAAAAATATTTGTATGAGGAGGTTTCTTAATGGAAAAGATTAACCTTGGAATGGTGGGAGCTCGTTTCGCTGCAGATCTTCATGTCCGGGCCTATGAAAAACTCCGAGGAGTGAAACTTGAAATTTTAGCCGTCTGTTCAAAAAATCGTGAAAGCGCAGAGGCCTTTTCAAAAAGGTTTAATATTCCCTATGTTTATACGGATTACCGTCAAATGCTCGAACGAAAAGATATTCATGTGGTAGACCTTTGTATGTCCACTGACCTGCACCATATCATGGCCATTAAAGCCGCTGAGGCAGGAAAACATGTGATCTGCGAGAAACCACTTACAGGTTACTTTGGGCAAGGAGAAACCCCTCGCCAGAGGATGATGGAGGAGGCCTTAAAAAATGCATCCGCTGTCTTAAATGCGTTTGAAAAAGCGAAAGTCAAATTCTGCTATGCTGAAAACTTTGTCTATGCTCCGCCAGTCAAAAAATTGAAGAATTTAATGAAGGCTTGCCAGGGAACGATTCTCGATATTCGTGCAGAGGAGAGTCATTCCGGATCTCATGCAGTTTACTCTCGCCAGTGGAAAACCTCTGGAGGAGGGTCTCTGATGCGATTGGGCTCTCATCCCATTGGAGCAGTCCTTCATTTGAAGCATTACGAGGGGGTGACGAAGTTTGGCCGTCCCATACATGCCAAATCTGTCATTGGGGACATTGGTCATTTGACAAAGATGGAGGCCTTCCGTAAGGAGGCCAAGAAATGGATGGTTGACTCCTGGGTGGATGTTGAAGACTGGTCAGCAGTCCTGATCACCTTTGAGGATGGTTCCAAGGCAACCGTCCACTCCACGGATGTCAGTCTGGGAGGGGTGAAGAATCTAATAAGTGTTTACCTCTCTAACGCAGTCGCTCAAATCAATATTAACCCGAACAACAGCCTGATGGTTTACTCTCCTGAAGGAGATGTTTTTGGCTCGGAATATATCACAGAAAAGGTTGAAACCAAAGCAGGATGGCAGTTTCCGAGCCCGGATGAGGACTGGATGAGAGGCTATCCCCAGGAGTTAGAAGATTTCATCAGTGCTATTATTGAAGACCGATCTCCGATTTCGGGTCTTGACCTGGCCTATGAAACAGTCGAAGTCATCTATGCAGCCTATCTCTCAGCAGAAACTGGTAAAAGGGTGGATCTAAAAAAAGAAGGGTCAAGTTGAAAATCAAAGGGAGGATCATTATGTATGACATCGTTACCTTTGGTGAGGCAATGGTGAGACTTTCACCTCCAAACTTTCAAAGATTGGAACAAGCAAGAAATCTGGATCTTCACGTAGGTGGAGCGGAATTGAATGTGGCAGTAGGATTATCCCGTTTTGGAATGAGAATCGCCTGGGTTTCAAAACTTCCAAATAATAGTCTGGGCCATTTGATCCGTAATCGAGCCCAGGAGTTCGGGGTTGACTGTTCCCATATCGTATGGTCAGGTCATGGGCGGGTGGGTCTCTATTTTTTGGAATTTGGCGCATCCCCTCGGGCCTCGAGCGTTCTTTATGATCGATCCGGGTCTGCTATCAGTATGGTGAAACCCGGGGAGATCGATTGGGCAAATATCTTTTCTAAAGCCAAACATTTTCATACAAGCGGAATCACCCCTGCCCTGAGTACTTCTGCTGCAGAGGTAACGATGGAGGCGTTGAAGGCGGCGAAGAAGGCTGGCTGTTCTGTTTCCTATGACCTCAATTACCGAAAAAAATTATGGACCCCTGTGGAGGCTAAAAAAGTTCAAGAACCCATGATGTCAGAGGTCGATATCCTTATAACCACAGAAGAGGACACCAATGTGGTGTTTGGAATTAAAGAGAAGGACTATGAATCAGTGGCAGAAAAATTGGCAAAGGTCTTCAATTTTAAAATAGTGGCCATCACTTTAAGAGAGGATCTTTCCGTATGGAAAAATAACTGGACTGCAATTGCCTATCAGGATGGGAAGATATTTCGAGATCGAAAATATGAAGTGGAGATTGTGGATAGGGTGGGTGCAGGAGATGCCTTTACCTCAGGTTTTCTTTATGGATGGCTTAAAATGAAAGATATCGAAAAGGGACTCCAGTATGGAAACGCCTTTGCAGCGCTAAAACATACAATCCCTGGAGATTTTAACTGGACTACATTGGAAGAGGTGGAAGCCCAATTAAAGGGCGCAGGGTTGAGGATATCGAGGTGACCCTTTTGTCATTAATCATTTCTCAAAAAGGAGAGAAAAAATGGAAAAAAGAGAAGTGCTTGAACTAATGATTAGCGAGGGCTTAATCCCTGTCGTCCGTGTCACTGATGCCAGGGAGGCAATGGATGTGGCGGATGCCCTCAAAGAGGGAGGGGTTCACACCATTGAAATCACCATGAGTGTGCAAGGGGCGATCGATGTGATCAAAGAACTGACTCAAAAATACAAAGATGAGATTATAATGGGCGCTGGGACTGTTTTAGATGCTGAAACAGGAAGAGCAGCGCTGATTGCAGGTGCTCGCTTTCTTGTAAGTCCAATCCTCAACCTCGACCTCATTCAAATCGGCCATCGATATAGCGCGGTGGTCATTCCAGGAACCATGAGTCCCACGGAGATGCTCACAGCCTGGAGCGCAGGGGCAGATATGGTGAAAGTCTTTCCCGCTGCCCAAGTGGGAGGGCCTGAGTATATCAAAGCAGTGAGAGGACCTCTGCCTCAAATTCTTCTCATTCCTACAGGCGGGGTAAACCTACAGAATGCAGGGGCCTTTATTAAGGCAGGTGCGGCAGCCCTTGGTGTGGGTGGAGAATTGGTTGATAAAAAGGCGATCAAGGAGAGGAAATTTAATATTATTACTGAAAATACACGAGCCTTTCTCAAGGTTATTCGAGAAGCGAGAGGGAGTTAAAAAATTACCGATTACTATTTCTCGATTCTCAATTATCCATTTATAAATGTTTGTTGAGAATTTATTTTTTCATCTATAATGATTTAGATACTTCCCTGAGTTGAAATTGAGGTCTTTAGTGCAAATTTTATTCCCTTATCCTGAAATCAATCCCTGTGAGGTGCCTGACCAAAACCTTATTGGAATTTTTTCCCCCTCCAGGGTCCAGTTGGATAAAAGTGAAGAGGAGATAATAGAAGAATCTCTTTCCCATCCCATTGGGACTCCCCCTTTATCCGAAATATTAAAAGGCTGTAGGAGGATTTTGATCGTTGTGGACGATTATACACGCACCACACCTGTTCAGAAAATTCTACCCATATTATTTGAGGAGTTAAGGAAGGCAGGGATCGACCTTGAAGGAATCCAATTCTTGGTTGCTCTTGGCACACACCGGCCTATGTCTGAAGACGAGATTGTAAATAAATTTGGAAAAGATATTCCCAAGAAATACCCTGTTTTTAATCATGAGTGGTGGGATGTCCTACAATTAGTGGACTTAGGAAGGACAGAAAGTGGAATTCCAGTCTTTGTTAACCGTCTTGCCATAGAGGCAGATTGTATCATCGGAATTGGCCAGATCGTTCCTCACAGGGTCTCTGGGTTCAGCGGAGGAGGCAACATCATTCAGCCTGGAATCTGTGGTGAGGAAACGACTGGAAAAACCCATTGGCTAAGCGCCCAGTTTAAAGGGAAAGAAATCCTGGGCCAGATCCAAAATCCTGTAAAAGATGAAATTGAAAGGGTAGCCCAGAAAGTGGGGCTGAGATGGATTCTCAACACCATTCAAGATGGGACTGAAAGATTGGTGGGTGCAGTCACTGGAGATCCAATCCTTGCTTATCGGAGCGGTGCAACCCTTTCTAAAAAAATTTTTCAAACCGAACTCCCAGAGGAAGCGGACATTGTTATCGCTGACTCATACCCCTATGATTCAGACCTCTGGCTTGCAGCAAAAGGCATCTATGCATCGGAGTTGGCGGTGAGAGAGAAAGGGGTTGTGATCCTTATTACTCCTTGCCCAGAAGGGGTCTCCCCAAGTCATCCCGAAGTGATTGAGTTTGGTTATCAAACTTTTGAACAGGTGAATCGATTCATCTCTCAGGGGAAGATAAAAAAATTGACCGTCGCTGCCCACCTTGTCCACGTGGGTAGAGTAATCAGGGAGAGAGCAAAAGGAATTTTAGTATGTCCTGGAATTTCTAAGGAAGAAACTGAAAGGCTTGGATTCCTTTATGCCCGACAACCGCAAGAGGCTTTAGAAATTGGATTTTCGCTATTAGGCCCTGAATCTAAGGTCGCCGTACTTCAGAGAGGGGGTGAGGTTCTTCCAGTAATAAGAGGGATATAGCCTCGGCATTCACCGCTGACGAGGCGAAAATGATTCCCAGATCCCAATTCAGGAACCCTCATTGTGAGGGAATCGAAACAATCTTGGATTTGTCCTTGAGATTGTGGGGGTTTATTAGATATTGCAAAGAGCCATAACGAAAAGGATTAAAATGAAAGCGGTCGTCAAGTATGGAAAAGGCAAGGGGATGGTTGAAATGAGAGAGGTCCCTGTGCCGAAAATTAAAGAGGACGAGGTCTTGATCGAAGTGAAAGCAGTTTCGGTATGTGGAAGCGATCTCCATATCTATCATGATACTCACCCCTACTGGCCTCCAGTCATTTTAGGCCACGAGTTTTCTGGAATCATCGCTGAAGTAGGGAAGGAGGTCAAAGGATGGAAAATAGGAGATCGGATTGTTACTGAAACACGTACAGGTGCCTGTGGTTCCTGTTATGTTTGCCTAAAGGGTTACCCTCAGCTCTGTGAACAGAAGCGACCCTTTGGGATTGGGATCGATGGCGCTTACACGAAATATGTAGCTGGACCTGCACATCTTCTTCATCACCTACCTGATAATGTCTCTTTTGAAGCAGGGGCAGTGACTGAACCCCTGGCTGTCTGTATCACATCAATCCTTGAGCGTTCAAATCTCCAAGCAGGGGAATCGGTTGTCATTACAGGTCCGGGCCCGATTGGTCTTATCTCTTTAATGGTAGCCAAGGCAGCCGGGGCAAGAATGATCGGGATGACTGGAAGGAGTCTGGATGAGGGTTTAAGATTTGAAAAGGCAAGAGAATTGGGAGCGGATTTTACCATCAATGTAGACCAAGAGGATCCTGTCCAAAAGGTTTTGGAAATGACAGATGGATTGGGAGTGGATCTTTTGATCGAGACCTCAGGAGGTGGAAAAGCCATCTATCAGGCCTTTGAAATGGTTCGAAGATTGGGAAGAATCTGTGCAATTGGAATTTCAGGGAAGGAACAGGTTCCTATTCCATATGATCGAGGAATCTTTAAGGCCATTCGTTATGATTTCTGCTTCTCCAGCAGTTGGAGTTCCTGGGATAAGGCTCTTGGAATGATCTCTAAGGGAATCCTTCCTGTGGAAAAACTGATCACGCATCGACTTCCTCTCGAAAAATGGGAAGAGGCCTTCCACCTCTTAGAAAACCTGCAGGCAGCAAAAGTGATATTGATCCCTTAAAAAAGAGAAGATGATGAAAAAAAACAAACTTCAAGTCGTCATCACAGATTGCGATCATGGATCCATCGAAGAGGAAATGGAGGAGATTTATCGAATTGGCGCCGAGTTGATTCTTGCTCAAGTCCGAGAGGAGGAAGAGATTATTCAAACCTGCAAAGAGGCAGATGGGTTGATCATCCAATACGCTCCCTTAACAAGAAGGGTAATTGAAAACCTCCCTCATTGTAAGGTCATCTCCCGATATGGCGTGGGTGTCGATTCGGTTGATCTAAAGGCAGCCACTGATTTTGGAATTATTGTTGCAAACGTCCCTGACTACTGTATTGATGAAGTCTCAAATCAAACCATCGCCATGCTTCTGAGTTTAGTTAGAAAAACCGTCTTCTTTGATAAAAAGGTAAAAGAGAATAAGTGGGATTTTCGATTGGGAATGCCCATCCAACGTCTTCAAGGCAAGACCCTGGGGCTTATTGGATGTGGGAGAATTGGTTTGGAAGTTGCGAAAAAATTTTCTGCTTTTGGAGTAAAGGTCATTTCCTTTGACCCTTACCTCCAGTGTGGAGGTGAAGGAGTTGAACTCACAGATCTTGATACCTTGTTAAAGAAATCAGATTTCATTTCTATCCACTGCCCTTTAAATGAGTCGACCAAACATCTTATCGGAGAAAGAGAATTTAAAAAAATGGAGAAAAAACCTATTCTCATAAATACCTCGCGTGGAGCAATTATCGACGAAAAGGCCCTCATTTGGGCTTTAGAAGAGGGTCTTGTCTCGGGGGCAGGCCTTGATGTATTGGAAAAGGAACCTCCCGATATCCAAAATCCATTACTAAAAATGGAAAATGTCATTCTTTCACCGCATGTTGGATTCTATTCTGTTGAATCGATAATGGAACTTAAACGTAGAACCGCCGAGAATGTCTCAGCGGTTCTTACAGGGAACTGGCCAAAATCTGTTGTGAATCAAGAGGTGATAGGAAAAACAAGGATGTCCCTTCTTCAGAGGTAAGATAACTATTTTAACAACTTTGTAATGTTTTTGACTTTATTTGCCGTCTCTTTAATCTCTTTTGCCTCTTTCACCCCAGGGATCTCTTCCACCTCCTTCTTTAAATCGGATACCAGAGTGCCCTGGGGTTTGCCTTCCTTCTTTTCCTTCTCAGCCTTTCTTTCGTCCCTTATCTTTCGGATCTCTTTAACCGTTTTCCCCAAACTCTCACCAATTTGAGGAAGCCTTTTTGCTCCAAAGAGAAGTAAGATGATAACCAAAATGATAACGATTTCTGGCAAACCCAAACCAAACATATCCCGACTCCATCCTCCAAACTCAAGTTTTTAACGATATTCCCAGTGACCAGGTACCCAGACCCAACCTCTTCCCCTTGGCTCCCAATGACCAGGAACCCAATGGGCGTGAGGCCTTGGACGTCTTGTCCAATGTCCAGGTATCCAAACCCATTCTCCTCTTCGATGTTCCCAGTGACCTGGAATCCAGACCGCCTCAGGATAAGGAGGGGGACCATACACTTCTACTATCGGCTCAGGAGGCCTTACATATACTACTGGAGGCCCACACCCCCATAAGAGAATAGCAGTCAAAGCGATGGTGCCAAGAAGACCGATGATTAAACATCTCCGACTCATAAACTGTCCTCCTTTCTATTTACTATTTTTATAAGATATTAGACTCCGATGCAAGGAAAAAATTCAACTTGATTTTTCTGATAAATTTCTTTATTGAATTCATAACAAGGGACTAAAGGGGTCCATCAATGGCAAAAGACTTAGAATGCCCGATCTGTGAAGCAGATATCCCATTGGAAGGCAACGAAAAACCTGGCGATTTGATTCTTTGTTCATATTGTAAGGTGACCTTTAAACTGATCAGGTCAAAGGGGAAATGGGTCCTAACAGAGGATTTTGAAGAATAGATGAGATTTCTCTACACATCGGATCTTCACGGGGAAACCATCCTTTTTGAAGAACTCTATTCACTCGCCACTGCCTCTTTATCAGAAATAGTTTTGTTAGGAGGGGATCTCCTCCCTTCATTTCCTCCTACAAAGCAATATCAGGATATGATCACTTACCAACAAACCTTTATTAAAGAATTTCTTTTACCATTCTTTAATAGACTCTTAAACAAAACCCCTGTTAAAAAGATCTTCCTCATCCCTGGAAACTGGGATTTGGGTTATTTTTATCTTTTAAAAAACCCAATTAAAAATGTAATTGATCTCGATAGGGTCATTTATCGGCTGGAAAACGGTTATGAATTGATTGGGTATTCGATAGTTCCTCCTACCCCCTTTCGGCCTAAAAATTATGAGAAGAGGGATGACAAGGATGCCCCGTGGCCCCCACAGAAGAATCCATCCTACATCCTATCCACCAATCAAAATGGTAATCTCACTCCAATTGATCCATACATCTATTTAAATCAGAAAGAAACGATTCGGGAGGATTTGTCTCGACTCCCAAACCCCCTTGAATCTCAAAAGGCAATCTACATTATGCATTCCCCACCCTTTAGAACAAAATTGGATTTAACCCATGGAAAAAATCAAGTTGGAAGTCGTTCAATCAAGGCCTTCATCGAGCAAAAACAGCCACTTCTCACACTTCATGGTCATATCCATGAATCACCCGAAATTTCTGGAATTTTTCTTGACCGTATTGGAAAGACTCTATCTATCAACCCAGGGCAGTTTTCATTTCCAAAACTCCAGGCCGTCATTTTTGATTTAGTCAATGTCGAAGCAACGCTTAAGCATACCTGCTTCCCATAAAGATTTTAGATTTCAAATTAGGGATAAAAGATGGGGTCACCTATGAAAAAAGGAAGACCTGATACTTTTTTGTACCTTAAGTAGATGGCTTTGAGATATTCCATTCTGGCTCGTGGACTCATGACAATCCTCCTTTCTAAGAAGGATTGTCTGGTAACATCAATTATGAGTCAACGATACCTTTCCCCTCATCAATTGGGTAACATTTAATATGAGTCAATTCGTCTCATAAATTTTATTTGACATCTTATAAATAAAATGGCATATTAATTTTGTAGGTTGTAAGAAGTATCTGTTTGGATCGACAAGGGGTCATAAAAGTGCTTCTTAGAACTTTTATGGCCTTCTTTTTTGACCAAGGGCTATTACAACTTACCATAAAAGTCTAATTTAGAAAGGAGGTGAGTTGTAGTGGCCAAAGGTCGTGTAAAATGGTTTAATGAAAAGAAGGGCTATGGGTTCATTTCCAGAGACAATGGAAATGATGTCTTCGTTCATTTCTCAGCCATTCAAAGGGATGGATTTAAAACCCTTTATGAAGGCGACGAGGTAGAATTCGAGGTCTCTCAGGGTCCTAAAGGTCCTCAGGCAACCAAGGTTGTCTTGGTGAGCTAAAAAGTTGCATTAAACCTTAAAAAAAGACCCCAGCAAAAACTGGGGTCTTTTTTTTACTCTTTCTTCTGGGATTTTAGATAATCCTTCCAGAAAGGTGAAATGTCTCTAAGTTTTTGAATAATTGGAGGAAGATGTTCAATTATATAATCCATCTCCTCTTTTGTATTATAAATCGAAAGGCTAAAACGGATGGATCCGTGAGCAGCAGTAAAAGGAACTCCCATTGCCCTAAGTACATGGGAGGGCTCAAGCGAGCCAGAGGTGCATGCCGAGCCCGAGGAGGCACAGATGCCAAGATCGGAAAGGAGTAAAAGTATGGACTCCCCCTCCACATATTCGAAACTCACATTTAGGGTGTTTGGAAGGCGATTTTCCCGATCTCCATTTAACAAAGTGTTTGGAATCCTCTCCAATATCCCCTTTTCAAGGTAGTCCCTTAATGCCCTCACCCGTGTCCTTTCCTCATCAAGATTCTTTTTTGCCAATTCACAGGCCTTCCCCAAACCAATGATGTAAGGAACGTTTTCTGTCCCGCCTCTCCTTCCCTTTTCTTGATGGCCACCGATGATGAATGGGGAGAACCTTGTCCCTTTTCGGATATAAAGAACACCAATCCCTTTAGGTGCGTGGAGTTTATGCCCGGATATGGATAGCATATCGACTGTTGAATTCTTCATGTTGAGAGGGATTTTGCCTGCCGCCTGGACAGCATCAGTATGGAAAGGGATTCCCTCCGCTTTAACAATCTGACCAATCTCTTCGATCGGAAAGATCACCCCAGTTTCATTATTGGCGTACATTATGGAAACAAGCGCTGTATCCTTTGTAATGGACTCCCTTAATTCATCCAGATCCAACCTACCCTCTCGGTCAACTGAAAGTTCGGTTACCCGATATCCCTTTCTCGCCAAATAAGTACAGACATTGCCCACTGCGGGGTGCTCGACACGGGTTGTTATGAAATGTCTTTTTTCAGGATAGGAGTCTAGTGTGCCAAAGATGGCTGCATTATCACTCTCTGTTCCACAACTGGTGAAAACAATTTCAGAGGGATCTGCACCTAAAAAGTCAGCCACCTGTTCCCGGGCCTCATTGACCTTTCTTTGAACCTGACCCCCAAAAAAATGCATACTTGAGGGATTTCCATAAAGTTCAGAAAAATAAGGCATCATGGCCTCAACCACCTCTGGAGCTACTTTCGTCGTTGCATTATTATCGACATAGACAATCTTCACGGCCTAACCTCCTCCACAACGATATCATCGCTAACGAACTCTTTTAACTTTGCTTCGACATACTGTTTGAGAGTTACCCCTGAGCTTGGGCAGAAGGAACACTTTCCCCTCAAGGCAACAAAGACCTTATTCCCCTCAATGTCAATTAAATCTAAGTCCCCTCCATCGGCCTTAAGAGCAGGAACAATCTCCCTCCCTAATGTCTCTTCAATGAGTTTTATCTTCTGTATATTTGTCAATTTCTTCTTTTCCGGTTTAGCAGGAGGAGCCTCTTTTTCCATCTCTTTTCTAACCTTTTCAATAATCGCTTCAATCTTAGGATGGCACTTCGCACACCCTCCTCCCGCCTTAGTGTAGTAGGTCACCTGCTCTACTGTCTTGAGATCGTTCTCGCGAACCGCCTTAGCAATCTCACGGTCCGTAACCCCAAAACATTTGCAGACCACCTCAAAATTTTCTTTTCCTACTTTTTGTCCCCGATAATTTGCAATGGCTAACTCAAGGGCTTCCCTGCCCATCACCGAGCAATGCATCTTCTCCTCCGGTAACCCACCAAGATAGTTTGCAATATCCCGATTGGTCACCTTCTCCGCTTCTTCAAGGGTCATCCCCTTAATGATCTCCGTGAGAGCAGAAGAGGAGGCAATGGCGCTTGCGCAACCAAACGTCTTAAACTTCACATCTTTGATCCGTTTATTCTCATCCAATTTAAATGTGAGCCTCAAGGCATCTCCACAGGCAAGTGAACCCACCTCCCCAACCCCATCCGGGTCTTCAATCTCTCCAACATTTCTCGGGTTTAAGAAATGGTCTTTAACTTTGTCTGAATACTCCCACATAGAAAACCCCCAATTTTTCTTTAATAATAAATTATAAATTCACCACTCTATCCCGTCAACCTTTTCCAACTAAGCAAATCTAATAGAAAAGAGTGGCAAAAAGAAACTTTTGAATTTCAAAGACCCTTAGGGTCATAACGCCTGAACCAAAGAGATATATTTGATCCACCGTTGGAGCAAGCGTTGAGGAGGGCAGACCTTATCTCCCTCTTTTGAGGTTTGTCAAGGATGACATTCAAATCGCAATTTGGATCTATGTTCTTTGTCCCTATTGTAGGAGGAATCATTCCACTATAAAATGTCAATGCCATAGCACAGGCCCTTATTCCTCCCGACCCATCAAACTCTCCAATCATCGATTTAAGACTACTTACTGGAATCTCTTTTGTTCTCTTTTTAAAAACTTTCTGGATTGCCCTGCTTTCTGCCTGGTCAAGTTCCAGCGTGGAATTAGCAGAAGTGGAGATGTAATTAACTATGGAAAAATCCTTGACTGCAAGAGAAATTGCATCTGCAATGGAATCTCCTTTAAGGTCATATTTTAAGAGACTATTTGTGCTACCTGAAAGACCTGTCCCTCCTATCTCTGCATAGATCCTTGCTCCCCTCCTTTCAGCATGCTCAAGGGTCTCAAGTACCAAAACCCCACTCCCCTCTCCCAAGACAATCCCATTCCGATCTTTATCAAAAGGCCTCATCCCTTCCTGACCCTTCCCTCCTTTAGGGGATAGGACACCAAGCATCGAGTAGACATGATAAAGAGGTTCGCTTAACTCATCACCTCCCCCTGCAAGGATAACATCCGCTCTTCCTTCCCTTAGGAGATGATAGGCAAATGCAATGGCCATCTCTGTGGAGGTCTCTTTATGGGAAAAGGTAAGATTCACCCCCTTGAACCCATATTCTATGGAACAATGACTTGTAATTGCATTAGGAACAGCAGTCTGAAAAAGCAGAGGTGTTGCCCCACTCGGACCATCTTTTAATAAGGATCGAAAAAATTGGTCCACTGTGTCAGAACTTCCAAGACCTGTGCCAATGGAAATCCCCAATTGATGGGGATCCTCTTTGCTTAAATCAAGTCCTGAATCATCCAAAGCCATTTTCACCGCAGAAACGATAATCTTTCCGATACGATCCATCCGTCTAAGATTCAGAGGCTTGATAAACTTATTAAAGTCGAGCGTTGGAAGTTCTGCCCCTAATCGTGACCGGTAAGAACTTACATCAAACCTCTGAATCGGTTTAATCCCGCTCATCCCGTGAAGGCCGTTCTTCCAAAACTCATGTTTTCCAATCCCAATAGGGGAGATGATTCCCAAGCCTGTGATTACGACACGATGGCTCGCATCTCGGAATTCAGAATTAAGATTTTCATTCAACATTC
>JBBIRM010000009.1:0-39280 GCA_037441765.1 Deltaproteobacteria bacterium
TCCCTTGCCGCTAACAATCGTTTAAGAGAAAAACAAACATTTTCAGGGAATTAATTAGTAGTGGCAAACTTTTTAAAGGTATCCGCTCGAAGGCTTTTCCACCCCACCTCCCCAGTCTATATAACTCGTTTTAAATACTTTTTCAGAGATCTCCCTTTATATTTTTGACAAAAATCGGGTCAAGACCTATAATGTTTAGGCATTAAATTTTTCAAAAAGGGTTGATAATGAAAAAATGGATCTTTTTGGTTCTTTTCCTATTCATAGTGACAGGGTCAATTCTCTATTTTTTTAATCAGAAAAAAGATACAAAAGATTCTTTTATTCAGGTTTCAGGCAACATCGAGACCACAGAGGTCAATGTTGGGTTTAAAATTTCAGGGAGAATCATAAGCCTTCCTGTTCAGGAGGGGCAATGGGTGGAGCGTGGAATGGTGATAGCCAGGCTTGAAGATGAAGACCTTAAACAACGCTTGGCCTTGGCCAAGGCCACACTCTTATCTGCTCAAGCACGTCTGAATAAACTCCTTGCAGGCTCAAGGCCAGAGGAGCTAAGAGAGGCAGAGGCGGTCCTTCAACAGGCCAGGTTTGATCTCGAGAATAAACAGGCCCATTATGAGCGTATGAGGTCTCTGTTTGAGAAAGGGGTTGTGCCAAAGGAAACCTTAGATAATTCTGAAACTGCCTTTAAGATTGCAAAGGCAGTCCTTCAGAGGGCTACTGAAAATTATCAATTGGTGAAGGAAGGACCAAGAAAGGAGGACATAGAAGACGCAAGGGCTCAGGTAGAACAGGCAAGGTCAAATTTGAGATTGATCGAGACCCAACTCAGCTACACAGTCCTGAGATCTCCTATCTCAGGAGTTGTGCTGGTAAAATCTGCAGAGGTGGGTGAGGTAGTTAACCCAGGAACATCGATTCTTACCCTGGCTGAGATTGAAAGGGTTTGGCTAAAGGCATACATCTCAGAACCTGACCTTGGGAGGGTCAAATGGGGCCAGGAGGTGAGGGTGACTACAGACCTCTACCCTAAGAAGGAGTATATAGGAAGGATTTCATTCATTTCGTCCTCTGCTGAATTTACTCCCAAACAGATTCAGACTGAGAAAGAGAGGGTGACCCTGGTTTATCGGATCAAGATAGAGATTCCCAATCCCGAGCGTGAACTAAAGCCGGGGATGCCAGCAGAGGGAAGGATTCTTCTCGGGTCAGAGTCTTTGTCTCCTGAGAGAAATAGTAAGAAGAAATGAGGCCTTGATGTCTTAAATATCCTAATAAGTTCAAATCTCAAATGCTATCCATTGAAACCATAAACTTGACCAAGACATTTGGAACCTTAATTGCTGTAAATAAATTAAATTTAGAAGTCAAAAGAGGAGAAATCTTTGGCC
Organism: Deltaproteobacteria bacterium; assembly: GCA_037441765.1. Lineage (GTDB taxonomy): Bacteria > Desulfobacterota > BSN033 > BSN033 > UBA1163 > JBBIRM01. The sequence goes on from JBBIRM010000009.1 coordinate 1,392, forward strand.
TTGTTGGACCGGATGCCTCTGGGAAAACCACAACCATTCGAATGCTTTGTGGGGTTCTTTCTCCTGATGGAGGAGAGGCCAGGGTGGAGGGGTTGGACATCCGAAAGGATAGAGAGCTTATCAAAGAGAAGGTTGGATACCTCCCTCAGAGATTCGGGCTGTATGGAGATCTGACCGTTGATGAAAATATCCAGTTTTATGCAGATCTTTATCAGGTATCAAGGAGTGAGAGGGCAGAGCGGGTTTGCCGGCTTTTAAGGTTTGCCAATCTTGAACCATTTGTCAGGCGAAAGGCCCAAGACCTTTCTGGAGGTATGAAACAGAAGTTAGGTCTGATCTGTGCATTGATCCATAGGCCTCAAGTTCTCCTCCTGGACGAACCTACAACAGGGGTCGACCCCCTTTCTCGAAGAGATTTCTGGGTTATCCTTTATGAGTTGTTAAAAGAGGGAGTAACCATTCTCTTTTCTACTTCCTATCTGGATGAAGCCGAAAGATGTAGCAGGGTCGGCCTCATCCATCAAGGAGAATTATTGGTGGCTGAAACCCCGGCTGAGGTCAAGGCCAGGATCAGGGGAACCATTCTTCAGCTCCGAACAGCCAATAACCAACAAGCCATAAGGGCCCTTGAAGGTCTTGAGGGAATCAAGAGCCTTGTTCTATCAGGAGACAAAATCCACCTTCTTGTAGATAATGTTGAGAAGGGAGAGAGGGTGATTAGAGATAGGATGAAAAGATTGAAGATGGAAGTTTTGGGTTTAATGAAAGTAAGGCCTACGCTCGAAGATGCCTTTGTCTCAATCGTCAGGGAAAGAGATAGATACCCGATGGAGATTTAATTTCGGCATCGTTTATCGGGACATCCTTTATTTGGCATTAAGTGCCGAACCTAATCCTGATTATGGCCTTTGCGGTTGAAGTAGAAGACCTGGTAAAGAAATTTGGTGATTTTGTAGCAGTCGATCACATCCATTTCAAGGTGAATCGGGGAGAGATATTTGGATTCCTTGGTCCCAATGGGGCAGGTAAATCCACAACCATCCGGATGCTCTGTGGCCTCTTGATGCCCACTTCAGGGAAGGGAAGAGTCGCAGAATTTGACATTATGAAAGAACCCGAAAAGATCAAAAAGGTTGTGGGATATATGTCTCAAAAATTCTCTCTCTATGAGGACCTCAGCGTTTCCGAAAATTTACATTTTTTTGGTGGGGTTTATGGTTTATCAGGAGATCTTCAGAAGGAGAGAGAAAGAGAAGTATTAGAGATGATTGGTCTCAAAGAGCATAAAGATAGAATGACCCATACCCTTGCGGTCGGATGGAAACAGCGTCTGGCCCTTGGCTGTGCCATCCTTCATGAACCCTCTATTCTTTTTTTAGATGAGCCGACCTCTGGGGTTGATCCAATCTCGCGAAGGGACTTCTGGTCCTTGATTCACCGAATGAGCGAAAAAGGTGTAACCACCTTTGTGACCACTCACTACATGGATGAGGCAGAATATTGCGATAGATTGGCATTGATCTATAAGGGAAAGATTGTGGCAATTGGAAGTCCCTCCGACTTAAAATTGGAGACCCTCTATCAAGGTGTCCTTGAAATTGGAGCAGAACCTCTCATGAAGGCCTTAGAGATATTAAGAAGGGAACCCTGGGTGGCTGAGGCGGCCATCTTTGGAAACAGCATCCATCTGATTGGGAGAGAAGGGGTTGATGTAGAACGGGAGGTTGCTCTTATCCTACAGAGGCATGGCCTCACCCTCACAAAGGTCGATAGAATACAGCCATCCCTGGAGGATGTATTTGTCTCTTTGATTGAAAAAGAGGAGAAGAAGTGAAGGCTTCTCGCACCTGGGCCATTGCCCGCAAAGAGTTCATTCACGTCTATCGAGATCAGAGAAGTTTGGCTCTCGTCATCATGATGCCAGCCATGCTCATGCTTCTCTTCGGGTATGCGGTCACCCTGGATGTGAAGAAGGTTCCCATGGGTGTCCTAAATTACGATAAGAGTCAGGAAAGCCTCTCATTCCTTCATCGATTTAGTGGCTCTCCATATTTTCAAATAAGATTCTTTTTGGAGAGGGAAAAGGAGTTAAAGGATCTTATCGATGAGGGAAGGATAAAATTGGGAGTGGTGATTCCACAGGATTTTTCAAAAACCATCAAATTGGGGAAGAAGGCCTCGGTTCAGATTATACTGGATGGAAGTGATTCGAATACCGCTAATATCATACTTGGATATGTCCAGGCGATCACGCAAAAATATAATGAGGAGAAGACCCTCCTGAAGGTAAACAGGATGGGATTGACGAAGCTGAGTCTTCCCCTCGAAGGTAGAACGAGGATATGGTTCAATGGAGAACTGGAGTCAAAGAATTATTTTATCCCAGGGCTTGTGGCGGTAATTATTTCGATCATCGGTGTTCTTCTGACCGGACAGGTAATTGTCCGTGAATGGGAGAGAGGGACCATGGAACTCCTAATATCAACTCCAGTCAAGAAATGGGAATTGATGATCGGAAAGATCTTCCCTTATTTCTTCTTAGGTCTGATTGATCTCATCCTTGCGGTTTGGGTGGGGAAGTGGGTGTTTGAAGTCCCTTTGAGGGGTAGCCTTGTCCTTCTATTTATTCTCTCCTCCATATTTATTTTGGTAGCCTTGGGATTGGGGATGACCATTTCCACGATTGCACGCACCCAACTTTTTGCAAATCAACTTGCTATGATCATTGGCTTCCTCCCCACGTTTCTTCTTTCGGGTTTCACCTTTTCCATATCCAACATGCCCCCCTGGCTCCAGATTGTTACCTATGGGATCGCCCCACGTTATTATGTGACCATTCTTAAAGAGATATTTTTAAAAGGGGTGGATCTCTCCTTTCTCTGGAAGGAGGCATTGGTATTGATAGGGATGGGGATGGCAGGGATATTTGTGGCAACAAGAAGTTTTAGAAAGGAGTTAAGGTGAGGAATGTTTAAAAGGGTTCGATTTCTATTTGTCAAAGAGTTGATTCAGGTCCTCAGAGATAAACGCCTTCGGGTGACCCTTATCTTCCCCCCCATTTTTCAATTGATAGTATTTGGATATGCTGCGAATCTGGATGTGAAGCATATTCGAATGGCGATAAGAGATCTTGATCAAAGCCCGGACTCCCGTGATCTCATCTCTCGATTTAGCAGTTCAAGGTATTTCGATTTAGTCTCATATCCTCAAGACCCCAGGGAGATTAACGCTCTTATCACCAAGGGAGAAATTATACTAAGTATGGAGATACCGAGTGATTTTTCAAGAAAGTTAAAAAAAGGAGATACCGCAACCATTCAGATAATCATCGATGGGACAGAATCCAACACTGCCTTAATTGCCTTGAGTTATGTTAGTAGGCTACTGTCAGATTACTCAGGCTCGGTGATGGTGAGGCGATTGAACAGGGAAGGAATGTTCGATTTTGAGGAGGCAGGTGTCGAGCTGGAGAACCGCACCTGGTTCAATCCAAATCTGGAGAGTCGGTTCTTTTATGTTCCTGGAGTGATAGCCTCGATTGCCTTTCTCATCCCCATTATCCTCACTGCCCAGGCCATTGTGAGGGAAAGGGAGATGGGGACCCTTGAGCAGATAATGGTGACTCCCATACGCCCCTGGGAGTTGATCTTGGGAAAAACAATTCCCTTTGCCATAATAGGCCTCTTAGATGCCATCCTCGTTGGGCTCATTGGTGTCTTCTGGTTTGAAATCCCTCTGAGGGGGAACCCTCTTATCCTTCTTTTAGGAAATGTCCTATTTTTAATGAGTTCTGTAGGGATTGGCCTCTTTATCTCTACCATCTCCTCAACCCAACAACAGGCCCAAATATCAACCTTCTTCTTTGCCAACCCTGCCTTCATCCTTTCAGGTTTTGCCTTTCCATTAGAGAATATGCCTCAGTGGTTGCAATATATCACTTATATCAACCCGTTAAGGTATTTCATCATAATCATCAGGGGTGTCTTTTTGAAGGGAAATGGGTTAGAAATCCTGTGGCCTGAGATGGTGGCACTGGCTATTTTAGGTGGGGCGACCATTGTCTTAAGTTCTTTAAGATTCCAGAAAAGACTAAAATAGAAATGAATTATGAAATTAGGGAGGATTGATGGGGTCTCTCCTTATGAAAATTTATCGAATCCTTTATCAGACTTATGGCCCAAGGCACTGGTGGCCAGGTGAGACGCCATTTGAAGTAATGATTGGAGCGATACTTACGCAGAATACATCCTGGACAAATGTTGAGAAGGCCATTCAAAAATTAAAAGATAAGGGTCTTTTAAGCCCTTCGGGGATTTATCATCTCAAAAGATCTGAATTGGCCAGGTTGATTAAATCTTCAGGCTATTACCGGATCAAGGCAGAACGCCTGAAGTCTTTTGTAAATTTTCTATTTGAAAATTATGGAGGCGATCCCGAGAGGATGAAGGAAGAGGAGTTTATGGTATTGAGAGAAAAACTTCTTGAAGTAAAAGGGATCGGCCATGAGACAGCGGATAGCATCCTTCTCTATGGATTGAAAAAGCCCATTTTCGTGGTGGACGCCTATACAAAACGAATCCTTTTAAGACATGGTCTTATCTCTCAGAAGGCATCCTATGAGGAAATTCAAAATCTTTTCATGGATAATCTCAGACATGAGGAAAGATTATTCAATGAATACCATGCGCTCTTCGTTCATCTTGGAAAAACTTTATGTAGAAAGATACCGAAATGTGATCTATGTCCATTAAAGGGCATATAAGAGGGGTTAGAGGTTGGGGATTAGGGGTTAGTCAGATTCAAAAATCCTAATCCCCAATCCCTACAGTAAATCATGGCTTATTGGGAAAAAGAGATTCGGAGTTTAGTAGGAAAGGCGATCCATCGATATGGGTTGATACAGGATGGGGATAGAATTTTGGTTGGGGTCTCAGGAGGTAAGGATAGCCTCACACTTCTTTGTCTTCTTAATGAGCGAAGGGAGAGGGTACCAGTGGTCTATGAATTGATTCCCGCTCATATCGATCTCGGATTTGATTCAACTCGGTCAAAGATCTTAAAGGATTTTTTTGAGAAAGAGGGCCTTCCTTACCATATCGAATATACAGATATTGGCCTAAGAGCCAATAGCCCCGAGAATCGGGAGAACCCCTGCTTTCTCTGTTCGTGGGAGAGAAGAAAAAGATTGTTCTATCTTGCCCACCGGTTCAAATGTAATAAGATCGCTTTTGGCCATCATCAGGACGATATAGTTGAAACGCTTTTGCTTAACATTTTTTATAGCGCGGAAATTAGCACCATGCTTCCTCTCCAACCCTTATTCAAAGGGAAGATAACCCTGATCCGTCCATTAGTATTAGTAGAGGAGAAGAAGATTGAAAGATTTGCAAAGGAGAGGAACCTACCCTTTGGTCCAAGCGGTTGCCCAGCCTCAGGGAAAACGAAGAGGGGAGAGATTAAGGATTGGATCAGGACTCTGGAAAAATCGAATCCAAAGATTAAGGGGAATATCTTCAGAGCGATCTCCAACATTAAATTGGACTATTTATGGTTAAAAAAATAGGTTGATATATCCGACATACCTAACCGATTCCCCTGATGAGTGGGGGATTATAAGGGGAGAAAATTTTATCTTGAAAATTTTTATAAATTGGATAATCCTTAAATAAAGAGGAGAGTATCCTGTTATTAAAATTGACCTATCCCATTGGGTAGGGAAAGAAAGGAGGAAAAGAAAATGTGTGAAGGAATTACGAGAAGAGGTTTTTTGAAAAGTTCTATTATCGGTGGCATGGCATTAGGAATGGGGGCTGGGATTTATGAATTGTCGTTTGCCCAAGCAACAAACATTAGGTTTAGCACCTGGCATCCTCCCATGAGCAGGGAGGTAAAAACGGTCTGGGAACCAATGCTTGAGGAGATGAAGAAAAAAAGTGGAGGGAGGATCACCTACACGATGTATGCAGGGGCGGCCCTGGGGAAGGGTCCTGAACATTTTGATATTGTTGCCAAAGGTCTTTCTGATATGGGTTATTTTACTGCCACCTGGACACCGGGCCGATTTCCTCTTTCTGATGTCCTCTCATTGGCAGCCTGGGTTGATGGAAAGGACCTCGCAGTAGATATCGGCAATGCAATGTATGAACGAATCCTGAATCGTGAGTTTAAAGATGTAAAGATGATAGAGTTGAATGGTTGTATTCAATCTTTTTTGTGGACAAAAAAACCCATTCGCTCTTTGGCTGACACAAAGGGATTGAAGGTGAGATCACCCGGTGGACATCAAACCCATTATATTAAAGCCCTTGGAGCAGAACCCATATTTATGCCCCTTGGAGATGTCTACATGGCCATGGAAACAGGAACTATAGATGGTTTGGTGACATGCCCTCCACTGGTTCTCGCATTTAAACTCCACGAAGTAGCCAAACATGGTGTGGTTGCAACATTTGGGTGTGTAACCGAAGGGGTGGTGATGAACCTTGAGAGCTGGAAGAAAGTTCCAGATGATCAGAAAAAGATCATTGAGTCTGTGAGCAGAAACCCCTTTAAAACCACAGGCGGCTTGACGAGAGAGGTTTATAAAGTGATGATGAAAGAGATTACAGACAAAGGTGTGAGCCTTTACACCCTTCCCCCTGAAGAGGCAGAGCGGTGGTATGAGGGGTTCAGAGAAGTGACAAGAAAGTGGGTCGCTGATCTTGAGGCAAAGGGACTACCTGCCAAGGATGTAGTGAAGATGTATAATCAGGAATGTGAGAAGAGGGGAGTTAAAGTGGTGGCTTTCCCGAAAGAATGGGCATGAGGGAGTCATTATTTTGGGGGAGAAGAGGATGATCCATGAAGGTTAAACAATGGATCCAGAGAATCAATTATTATGCCTGTGTGATTGGAATGATTTTCCTCCTCCCCCTGATGCTTCTTACAACCGGCGATGTTTTAGGAAGGAAATTTCTTTCAAAGACAATCCCAGGGACCTTTGAATTGTCAGAATACATATTGGCTGTCTTCATTCTATTGGGGGCTGCCTATACCCAGCAGGTTAAAGGTCATGTGGGAGTTGATTTTTTAACCTTTCGCCTAAATCCGCGTCTCAGGATAATTTGCCAAATTCTTACCACCCTGCTTAGTCTATTCATCATTTGGATCCTCATCTGGTATGGATATTTAGAGGGGATTAGGGAACGCACGGTTTCAGATATGTTGAGAATTCCTCAATATCCCTTCAGGCTTCTCGTGGCAATAGGGGGTTTTCTTCTCTGGCTGGAACTCCTGATTGACCTCTTTAATTTAATTGGAAAACTCAGAAGGAAGGGAATCCCATGAACCCTATTACTGCAGGGATTTTGGGAAGTGTACTATTGGTTTTTCTTTTATTTTTAGGAATGCCCATTGCTTTTGTCATGATGTTTGTTGGATTCCTGGGGATCAGTTATTTGACCTCTATCCATGCCGCATTGCCTGTGGTGGCCAAAACTGTTTATGAGACAGCATCCCATTATCCCTATACCATAATTCCCCTTTTTATTTTGATGGGTGGATTTGCTTCAAGTGCTGGCATCACTCGTGAACTTTACGAGACCTTTGACAAATGGTTTAGAAGGATGCCAGGAGGATTGGGAATTGCAACCATTGCTGCTTGTGCCTTTTTTGCTGCACTGAGTGGTTCTTCGGTGGCTGCCTCAGCAGCCATGGGGACGATTGCAATTCCTGAGATGAGAAGGTTCAATTATGCGCCAAAATTTGCTGTCGGAGTGGTGGCAGCTGGAGGGACGCTTAGTTTCCTAATTCCACCTTCTTTGGGATTTGTGGTCTATGGGATGCTGACTGAACAATCAATTGGAAAACTTCTGATCTCAGGGATTTTACCAGGAATCCTTCTCTCTGTCGCATTCATCATCATCATAGTCGTTCAGGTAAAACTTAACCCACAATTAGCCCCGGCAACCCCTGGAGATATAAGTTTTAAGGAGAAAATCCTTGCCTTTTCTGGAATCTGGGAGACCATTCTTGTATTTTTCATTGTGATGGGAGGGATCTACCTTGGTTTTATTAACCCTACAGAGGCAGGGGCGATCGGTGCCACAGCCCTTTTTGTGATTGTTTTACTTAAGAAAAGATTGACCTTAAAAAATCTCACAGTCTCTTTATTAGAGGCAACAAGAATCTCTGTCCTTGTTCTTTTTTTGGTCGCTGGGGCAAATGTCTTCAGTTACTTTCTTGCCCTTTCCACAATACCAATGGCTGTCTCCAACTGGATGGCTGGACTTCAGGTCTCCCGATATTTAATCCTCTCTATCATTGTTCTTATTTATTTATTTATGGGCTGTTTCTTGGATGCAATCTCCATGATGGTTTTAACCATGCCTGTAATCTTCCCGGTCATAAAGACATTGGGATTCGACCCCATCTGGTTTGGGGTGATCTGTGTGATAATGATGGAGGCAGGGCTGATTACCCCCCCTGTTGGGCTCAATATCTATACGCTTGCTGGGGTGGTTAAGGATATTCCCATGCAGACGATCTTCAGAGGGGCTATCCCTTTCCTAATCCCCATGATCATGGTAGTCATACTCATAACCCTTTTTCCCCAAATTGCTCTTTTTCTTCCAGGAATGATGGGGAGGTAGGTTTTATGGATATTCAAAATTAATAATACTTTAAATTCTTCATCGATGATGATTTTATGATAACTCTTATGGGAAGGGTATACAATGGGAGTGAAAAGATTGAAAAACTATATCAATGGTCAGTGGGTGGAGTCGAAGACTAATCAATGGTTAGAGGTAAGGAATCCGGCAAAAGATGAAGTGATTGCCATCTGTCCAGAAGTTACTCTCGAAGAGATTGATCGAACTGTGAGAATTGCCCAACAGTCATTTTGGGGTTGGCGAAATACCCCTCCCCCAAGACGTGCAAAAATTCTTTTCAATTTTCATGAGAGGCTTCAAAAACATCAAGAAGAGTTAGCCGAACTCATCGTCAATGAGAATGGTAAGACTTTGGCTGATGCAAGAGGAGAGATGACCAGGGCTATGGAATATGTGGAGCATGCCTGTGCAGGTCCAGAGCTCTTGAAGGGGACTCATGCTGAGGATGTGGGGACTGGTGTGGATACTTTTTATATTCGGGAACCCCTTGGGCCTTTCGTCTTTCTTCCTCCATTTAATTTCCCCGGTATGATTGCGCTCTACTTTGTCTGGGCGATTGCAGCAGGAAATACAGCAATCATCAAGTCCAGTCGCCTCTGTCCGATGACCATTACCAGAATCATTGAAATTGCAGATGAATGTGGATTTCCAAAAGGGGTGATCAACCTTCTTCATGGTTCAGGAAGTGGTGTGGGAGAGGCATTGGTGACCCATCCAGGAACAGTGGGAGTTACCTTTGTTGGATCCTCAAAGGTTGCCGAGCATGTTTATAAGACTGCAATCAACCATAACAAAAGGGCCCAATGTCAGGGGGGAGCGAAAAATCATGTGCTGATTGCAGAGGATGCAGTTATAGAGGAAGTAATGCAGAATGTGGTTGACTCCTGCTTTGGACATGTTGGAGAGAGATGTTTTGCAGTATCGAATGTCTTGGTGGTAGAGAAGATTTATGAGAAGGCTAAGGAGAGATTTATTGAACTTTCAAAGAAATTGGTGCTGGGCTATGGTATGGATAAAGGGGTTACTTTGGGACCTGTGGTTTCAAGAGATTCGTTGGAAGAGATTTTAAAAGAATGTGATCAGGCTATCAAAGAGGGTGCCAGGTTAATCCTTGATGGTAGAAATCCAAGGGTTGAAAAGTATCCGAACGGATATTTTATTGGCCCAACCATTTTTGAGGCTGAACCTGAAATGAGGATTTTTCAAGAAGAGATATTCGGGCCGGTTAGATGTCTAAAAAAGGTAAAGGACCTTTCGGAAGGAGTGGAGGTTATCAATAGAAGCCCCTATGGACATACAGCCAATCTCTATACTGAAAATGGAGGCTGGGCAAGAGAGTTTGCTCGTCTTGTTAATGTGGGACAGGTTGGGATTAATATTGGGACACCTGCACCGATTGCATATTTCCCGGTAGGAGGAAGGAAGATTTCTATGTTTGGGGATATTAGAGGAAGGGCTAATGAAGCGATTGATTTCTATACAGATAAAAAGGTTATCATCAGCCGTTGGCACTCTGCCTTTGGCGGAGTTGCGAAGACCCTGGATGACGGTTTTGCCATGAAATATGGGAAGAAATAAAACTCATCGTTTTGTTACTTTGAAAATAATTTTTACCCCTCACCCCTTCCCTCTCCCAGGAGGGAGAGGATTAAGGTGAGAGGGATTTTCATTGTTCGTGGGTGACAAAACAGTTATGGGAAATTACTTGGAAATTGGAAGTTATTTGAAGATTGGGATTTTTGATGGTTAGGGTTTTGTTTAAGATTTAAATAGAAAAGTGGAGATAACACTAAAATTCATATTGAATAAAAAACCAGTAGAAGTGGGGGTACCTCCTCACTGGACGCTTCTTCGACTCCTTAGAGAAAAGCTCGGATTGACAGGGACAAAAGAGGGTTGCGGAATCGGTGAATGCGGAGCCTGTACGGTCTTACTGGATGGAATGCCTGTTAATTCATGCCTCATTTTGGCCCCTAAAGTTGAAGGAAGGCGGGTTGAGACAGTGGAAGGGCTCGGAAGTAGAGAATCCCTTCATCCTTTGCAGAAGTCATTTGTTGAAAATGGAGCGGTTCAGTGTGGGTTTTGTACCCCAGGAATGTTAATGTCTGCCAAAGCCTTATTGGAGAAAAACCCAAAGCCGACCCGAGAAGAGATAAAAGAGGCTATTTCAGGAAATCTTTGTCGTTGTACAGGATACCAACAGATCATGGAAGCAATTGAAGCGGTTGGGAAATAGATGACCCCTCCATTTCAGTATAAAATTCCGAAAAACCTTCAGGAGGCCTGCGATCTTTTGTGGGATTACAGAGAGAGGGCAAAGGTGATCGCAGGGGGAACGGATCTGATCATTGCTCTTCGAAATGGACTCCTTAGGCCTGAGTTTCTTATTGATATTACCAATATTGCGGAACTTAGAAAAATAGAGGAGAAAGATGGGGCCATTTCCATCGGAGGAGCGGTCACCCATTCAGAGATTGCCTCATCCCCTATCATAAACACCTATGGGAGAATCCTTTCAGAGGCAGCCTCCCAGATAGGATCTCCCCAGATCAGAAATATTGGAACGATAGGAGGAAATATTGTCAATGCCTCCCCTGCGGCAGATACCATTCCCCCTCTGATGGTATTGGAGGAGATGGGGAGAGTGGTATCCAAAGAAGGGGAAAAAGAGGTTCCATTGGGTTCTCTTTTTAGAGGCCCTTATGAGAGTGCACTCCTTCCCCATGAGATTTTAGTTTCTCTCTCCTTTAAAAAACTTCCATTCCCAATGAAAGATTCTTTTATCCGGTTGACCAGGCGAGAGGGGATGGCTATAGCCAGAATGAGCATCGCTGTTTTACTCCAAGGAGAGGGAAATAGAATGAAAGAGGTTAGGATCTCTATAGGGGCTATCACTCCAACTCCGCAGAGGATGAAAGAAGCGGAATCTATATTAAAAAATCAGGCCTTTGATTTGGAGCGGGTAAGAATTGCGTCTAAGAAGATTTCTTCAGAGATGGTTTTAAGAAGTGGAGTTCGTCCCTCCACTTCTTATAAATCACCTGTCGTAGAAGCCCTGGTAATGAGAGCAATTCAGCAGGCCTTTGAGAAGATCTAATGAAGAAGATTGGAGTAAATGTATTAAAGTTAGATGCTTTGGAGAAAGTATTAGGAGCCTCAAAATATGGAGGGGATTACTCTTTTACAGATCTCCTCCATCTCAAGGTAGTTCGAAGTAATAGACCCCATGCTAAGATAATAAAAGTCGAATTGGAAGAAGCACTAAAGGTTAAAGGTGTTGAAAGAATCTTTACCGCAAATGATATTCCAGGGAGGAATCTGGTTGGAATTATTCAGAAGGACCAACCTGTCCTGAATTTGGATCGCGTGAGGTATGTTGGAGATCCTATTGCCCTTATTGCGGCAAGGAGTATCGAGGCCGCTGAAGAAGCCTCTCAAAAAGTAAATGTGATTTATGAAGAACTACCACCAATCTTCTCTCCAGAAGAGGCCCTTCAACCTTTTGCCCCTCTAATCCATGAAAAAGGAAATTTGCTCATTGAATTCAATATAATTAAAGGTGATATCCAGAAAGGATTTAAAGAAGCAGAAGTTATTGTTGAAAAAACCTACACGACCACTTGGGTTGACCATGCCTATCTGGAACCAGATGGAGGAATTGCCTTTTGGGATGAGAATGGTAGGTTGACGATAATCTGTCCTACTCAGAATGTTCATTATGACCAGAGGGAGGTCGCCTCCTTTTTGGGTTTACCCTTGGAGGAGGTGCGGATTATTCAAGCCTCTACAGGTGGGGCATTTGGAGGGAGGTTAGATATCACGATTCAGTGTTTTCTTGCTCTGGCAGCCTTCCACCTAAAAAAACCTGTGAAGATCGTTTATTCTCGGGAAGAAGTGTTTCAAGTGATTTCAAAACGCCATCCTCTAAAGATTCATTATCGAAGTGGGGCAAGAGAGGATGGGACTCTTACCGCTGTCGAAGTGGATATCTTAGGAGATACAGGTGCCTATGCCTCATATGGCACAACGGTGGCTATTCGGGCCGCAGTTCATGCCACAGGTCCCTATGAGGTTCCTCATGTAAAAGTCCGAAGTCGAATGGCCTATACCAACAATCCATGGTCAGGGGCGATGAGAGGTTTCGGGGTTCCTCAAATCGCCTTTGCCCATGAGTCGCAGATGGATCTTCTTGCCCAGACCTTGAAGATGGATCCGATTGAAATTCGGAAGAAGAATGCCCTTCGAGTGGGAAGTGAAACTGCTACAAGCCAAACCTTGATAGCAAGCGTTGGTATTGGTGAAACACTGGAGAGGATTAAGGAGTGGAGAGATAAGGTTTCATGTTTAAAAGAAGATCCAGAAAGGCCATACGTAAGAAGAGGGATTGGAATTGGGTCGATGTGGTATGGAATTGGCAATACAGGAATAGCAAATCCCTCTACCGCACGGATAGAATTGAACCCAAGAGGGGAAGTTAAACTTTACATTGGAGTAGCGGATATAGGCCAGGGTTCCGATATAGTTCTCTTACAGATTGCTTCTGAATCCTTAGGCACTGAACTCGGTGAGATTCAATTGATCAGGGCAGATACCTCTCTTACCCCGGATGCTGGAGCCACTTCGGCAAGTCGACAGACCTATATTACAGGCAATGCCATCCTTAGGGCAATAAAGAATTTGAAGGAGGAAGTGATCAAAGAGGCAAGCCACCTTCTCAATGAAAATGAAGGAGATCTTTTTATTGAAGACGGGGAAGTGAAACACCGGCAGAAACTCTGTCTCGCCATTCCTCTCCAAGAAGTTGCAATAAGGGCCAAGAAAACCATCAGAGGAGAAGGTATTTTCAATCCAGAGACCACCAGACTCGATCCAGACACTGGACAAGGAATTCCTTATGCCACCTATGCCTTTGCCACTCATCTCGCCGAAGTGGAAGTGGATATAGACACAGGCCGGGTAAAGGTCCTCAGAGTCATTGCCTGCCATGATGTTGGAAAGGTCATTCATCCTAAAAATGTTATAGGTCAGATCATTGGGGGTGTGGCTATGGGAGTTGGATTTGCACTAATGGAAGAGTATATTCCAGGACAAACGGTTTCTTTTGTTAACTATCTTGTTCCTACCTCAAAGGATGTTCCAGAAGTGATTCCCATTCTTGTGGAGGATAATGAGCCAAGCGGTCCTTTTGGTGCAAAAGGGGTGGGGGAGCCTGCCCTCATTCCCTCTGCCCCAGCCATTTTGAATGCAATTGCCGATGCAATTGGTGAGAGGATTTATCATCTTCCAGCAAACTTAGAGAGGGTCTTGGAGGCGGCCCAAAAAAGTAAACAACGTTAAGCACATAGCGATATAGGGAGGATCCATATGGCTAAACTGATGATCAAAAATATTGGCACATTGGTTTCAGGTGATATTTCCAATCCCATTTTAAATGCAGATGCAATTCTTATAGAAGGGGGTTTGATTCAAGGCATTGGTTTTGAGAAGGATCTTGACAAGAAAGGAGTAGATCAGGTAATGGACATCGGGGGGATGACTCTCACTCCGGGGCTCATCGATTCTCATTGCCACCCTGTCATCGGAGATTTTACCCCAAGGCAAAAGATGCTTGACTTTATCGAATCCTCTCTTCATGGAGGGGTGACAACAATGATCTCAGCAGGGGAGGTTCATCTTCCTGGGAGGCCAAAAGATGTTGCGGGGACAAAGGCGTTGGCTATCCTTTCGGCAAAATCCTTTGCAAGCGCAAGGCCTGGTGGAGTAAAAGTTCTGGGGGGTGGTCTGATTCTTGAGCCAGGGCTAAAGGAGAAGGATTTTGAGGAGTTGGCCAAAGAGGGAGTCAGGGTTGTAGGAGAGATCGGTTTGGGCGCAGTGAAGAGCCCAAAGGAGGCAGGCCCAATGGTTCAATGGGCAAAGAAGTATGGGATGGTGGTGATGATGCACACCGGGGGGACATCTATCCCCGGTAGCACCACCGTTCCTGCTGAGGATGTGATTGCCACCGATCCAGACATTGTCTCCCATATAAATGGAGGTCCAACCGCCATCCCCATAAAAGAGGCTGAGAAACTGATTCGGCAAACCTCTCTAAGGTTGGAGATTGTTCATTGTGGGAATCCAAAGATGGTTGTAGAGGTGATGAAGATTGTGAAGGAAATAAAGGCATATCCAAGAATCATCATTGGAAATGATGCCCCCTCAGGAACAGGAGTTATCCCCCTCGGGATCCTGAGGATGATCAACTTTCTTTCCTCCCTCTGCGATGTAAAACCTGAGGAGGCGATTGCTATGGCCACTGGAAATACCGCAAGGGTTTTTCGACTAAATAGAGGCATAATTGAGGTAGGCAAAGAGGCAGACCTTGTTATCATGGATGCTCCAATGGGCTCAGTTGGAGAAGATGCCCTCTCTGCAATTGAAGCAGGAGATATTCCTGGGATTGCAGGTGTTTTGATTGATGGAATAATGAAGATTGGGGTGAGTAGAAATACACCTCCTCCGAATCGAAAGATCGTAACTGATGTTTTAAGATGATTATTAATTGGGAAGCCTGCATTGGGTGTGGATTCTGTGTGGAGGCCTGTCCCCTTCAGGCCATCTCTTTAGTAAAAGAGAAGGGGAAAAGGAAGAAGGCCACTATCTCTGAACACTGCGTGGATTGTAAAGCCTGTTTGAAGGTCTGCCCTAAGGAGGCGATTTCCTTAGAGACCCTACCTAAAGAGGAAGGAACGAGGTGTTTCTCCTGCCCCATCAACTGTCTGATTAAAGAAGGCTATACCGGGGCCTGCCAGAGATTTATAAATCGAAATGGAGAATTGATTCGTAATATCCCTCTTCAAAGATTTGAAGATGTCAAGGAGATCGTTGGGACGGATTATGAAGAGGTTATTCGGAAACCACTTATTACAGGCATTGGTGCAGGGACTACCTATCCTGATACCAAACCTGCTCCCTATATTGTTCAATCTAAAATAGATGGAATTGACGTGGTCACGGTGGTCACGGAGGCACCTCTCAGTTATAGCGGAATCAAGGTAAAGATTGATACGGATATAGATATCGGTAAAGAGGGATCTCCTGTTCTTAATGGAAAAAGAAAGGTTGGCCATCTCTGCACCGAGGAGTATGGGTCCAAAATTCTTTCCATTGGAGGCGTAAATCTTTTAACTGGCGAGGATGGTCTCAGAGTGGCCAGGCTTATTACAGAGATTGCAAACCGCAGGGAAGTCTATCTTAAGGTGGAGGATGGAGCGGAAATGATACTTCAGGTTGGGAAGGCTCCTGTCATCGATGGCAAGATAGGTACCAGGATGAGGGTTGGTTGTGGGAGTGCCTCCATGGGGCTTTTCGGAAGGTTTTATTTAGATGCTGCAGATGAGGTGATTGTGCTCGATTCCCATCTGATTGGGCAATTCACTGAGCATCCTGCAGGAAAGGAATTAGGTGCAAGATATAGTGGGATAAAATTGAGAGCGAGAAAATCTACTGATGGCCGTTACTTTGGTCAACATGGAAAGGGATGGGGAGGCACTCCAATCGAAAATCCACTTGATATTATCGAAGGGTTTGATCCAGAGATTACCAAACCTGGAATGACCATACTCATCACAGAGACAACGGGGGAAAGGGCCTCTATGTTTCGTCTTAATGAGAATGGAAGGTTTGAAGAGATTGAGTTGAGCCCGGGTGCTAAAAGAGCAGTTGAGATGATGGCTTCAAGTTGCCAGCCTTCAAGGGTTTCTGCAATATTCATTGGAGGGGCAGGGGGTAGTGCAAGGGCAGGGGTTACGAAGATTCCCATAAAACTGAATGAAGCAATTAATCAAAAACGAGCAAAATTGACGGTTGGAGGGGCACCTACCTATATTCTTCCCGGTGGTGGAATAACTTTTTTAGTGGATGTGGAGAAGGTGATGGTAAGGGCCTTCACATACGTGCCAACCCCTGCAACTGTTGTCCCTCTCGAATATACAATGAGAATGGATGAATATATCGAGATCGGTGGACATAAGGAGAATATTCGAAAACTGGAAGATGTCCTTAAAGAGATAGGAATTTGATTATTAGACCATTTCATTCTAACAATTTTTGTAGGGCAGGCCTTTAGGCTTCCATATCATTTAAAGGCAAGGCTAAAGCCTTGCCCTACAAGATTCGGATATGAGTGAAAAGATTCAAATATTTTTGGTTAGGGTTTATTGGATTTAAAAAATGCAATTAGTGGAAGGAATCTACAAATCTGCTCCTCTTCAGGTTTTAGAGAATGGAACCATCCTCGTGGATTATGGTCCCATGCATATGTTTATTAGTGCTTTTGAAAATGGGAAACCTATCATCAATTTGGCCAAAGAAGGTGCCTATTTTGCGATGGGAATCCTCGAGGAGTTGGCAGAATTTCTTCCGGTAATAAAAAGAAGATCTAAGGAATTGATAAACGAAGAAGGTTATCCAGATGTAGTTAGAAGAATGATTGAGGTAACAAGAATGATTGGAGAGCCTGATTTGACCCCTCTTGCGGCAGTGGCAGGGGCAGCCTCTGATTTGGTTGCTGATTTTATTTCTCAGAAGGGGGGGACAAAGATTATCGTTGATAATGGGGGAGACATTGCTCTCCGATTAAAAAAGGGAGAGGTAGCCAAAATAGGGGTGAAGACAGAGATTTATGCGAAGGGACCTTCATATCTTATTTCAATTGGTTCGGATGCAGGCGTGGGGGGAATAGCAACAAGCGGACTTGGAGGAAGAAGTTTTACAAAGGGGATTGCATCAGCGGTGACGGTTCTTTCAAAAACCGCATCACTTGCTGATGCCTCCGCTACGGTTGTGGGAAACTTTACTAATGTTGAAGATTCAAATATTGAAAGGGCTCTTGCTGAAAAGATCTACCCTGATACCGATATACGAGGAGAATGGGTCACACTTAAAGTAGGTAGGTTATCTCAGGGAAAGATTGATGAGGCTTTGGAAAGAGGTCTGTCAAAAGCAGAAACCATATGCCAGAGGGGATTCATCAAGGGGGCATTAATTGCTGTTCAGGGGAGGGTAGCCTGGACCGATTCAATGAATTCTTGGTTAACAGTTTTATAGTTTTTCGCTATTCGCTTTGCGCTATGCTTTATGCAAATTTGTGGGAGGTGAAAAAATGGAAGTCAGAAAATTTGTTACTATCGTTGAAGAAACGGCAATCGAGGGAGGGAGAAAGGTTGATCCTCCGACACGAAAGGCAGCAGCCATTGCGGTCATTAAGAATCCTTTTGCAGGAAAGTATGTGGAGGATTTGACCCCCCTGATCGATATCGGTGAGCAGTTAGGAGGGGTACTTGGAAAGAGGGCAGTGGAGGCATTGAACATCTCTCCCAAAAATGTGGAAAGTTATGGAAAGGCAGCCATCGTCGGAACAGATGGGGAATTGGAACATGCTGCTGCCATCTTACACCCTAAACTGGGGACCCCCCTTCGAGAAGCAGTGGGTGGAGGAAAGGCCATCATCCCTTCTGCAAAAAAGATGGGAGGTCCTGGGACAGAGATCGATGTTCCCATTCACTATAAGGATGCAGCTTTTGTTCGATCCCATTTCGACGCAATGAGCATCAGGGTCGGTGATGCCCCCAGGTCTGATGAAATCGTTGTCGCCATTGTTGTGACAGATTCTGGCAGACCCCACCCGAGAATTGGTGGTCTAAAGAAAGAGGAGGCTAAAAAAGAAGACGGCCTGAGATAGTTCTTATTATCTCTTCTTTTTAAGATAGATCCATAAGTTAAAGACGCAAAGAAGAATAGTAAAAATCACGAGGAGCAGGCGTGAAAGTTCGAGGTAAACAATTTTTTCGACATAATGGATGATAAAGGAGCCTGTGTAGGCCAATGTGGGATCGTGTTTTGATCTTAACCAGACTTCAAGGTAGGTCAGAGGGCAATACCAATTAAATATCTGGATCACAAAGGCAAAGGCGAGGCCAGAGAGATGAAAAATCTTGATTGCCTTATTTTTAACTCCCCAGATTGCCCCAAGGAAGAGGAATACAATCCAGAGGAAATGGATTGAAACTACCCCATCTGCAAGAAGTTTATAGATCATCATTCACCAAACTTATCCTTCACCACTGCTTTTTGAGCAGTCATATAAGGATTGGCGGACCTCTACAGGGGGAGGAGGAGCAGATTTCTCTCTGACCATCTGAAGAACTACAATCGCAACGATAACTCCTGTCCCCCCTAATACCTGAAGAAAAGACAATACTTCTCCTAAGAAAACGTAGGCCATTATTCCCGCCACCACAGGTTCCCATGTAGCAGTAATACTTGCCCGTGTTGCCCGGATACACTCAACACCTTTAAGGTAGAGTCCAAAAGGGATGAGGGTTGAGAAAATGGAGATATAAATAAAGGCAAGCCAAACCTTAAAAGAATGTCCGTCTTTTATGATCTTTGCAGGAGATATAATAATGGAAAAGAGGATGGCAGCAAACCCAAACCCATAGAGGATGATCGTCCAGGGATCATACTTTTTTAACCCTTTTTCTCCGAAAAGGATATAGAAGGAGAAGAAAAGAGAACCGATTAGACCGCTTATGATCCCAATCTTATTTAATCTTAATAGATTGATCTGATATCCCCCTACAACCATGTAGCATCCTAATAAAGCCAATAAGAGTGAGAGAATCTTGCTCTTGGGGAAAGGTTCCTTTTGAAAGAGATAGGAATAAATAGAAATCCAGATAAGGGAAAGATACTGGAGGAGAATGGCTGGAGCGACCTGGATCCTGCTGATTGTGAAATAGTAGGCATATTGCATCCCAGCGACACCAATCAGGCCTAAGATGAGAAAATAGGGAAGGTCTCTGGCCGAGACCAAGAGGCGTTTGGAGGAGAAGAGGAGGAGGAAGGAAAGGAGTGTAAGGGTTGAGAGGATGAGCCGAATAAGGACAAGTTCTGCAGGGGGAAGTCCGACGTTAAAGAGGGATTTAGCCACTACGCTTGAGACCCCCCACAAGGTTGATCCAATGAGGATGTATAGGTACCCCTGAAATTCAACTTTTCTCATCGACCCTCATCGTTGCACATAATCCAGCAAAAAATCAACCCTCAAGAATTAGAGTTCTGTAAGAGACCCTGAGAAGATATTTGAAATCTTTCCCCATCCATTTGCTAAAGGGCTTGCCCTACAAGAGGGCTCTGCAAGCAACAAGGGCTTGCCCTACGAGAAATTAAACGAATCTCAAACATAGATCTCCTAAAAAATTCTTGACAAATGGTTTGGTGCGGGTTAATAAGGAAATATTAATATTTAGGAGATTATCTTAAATAATGAAACTTCCTTCTTATCCAATATCCACCACTGTACAGAAGGCCATGAGGCTTTTAGAGATGATTGGGGAGAGGCAACCTGTTAGGGCATCAGAGATACTCAATCAATCCACACTTTCGAGAAGTAATGTCTACCGCCTTTTATCAACATTTCAGAAGATGGGATACCTGGAAAGGGATGAAGATTTAAAATACCGCCTAAGTTTTAAGGTATTTGTTCTTGGGAACACCATTCCACAAAGAAATCAATTATCCGAAGTGGCCAGGCCATTCATGGTGAAACTTGCTGAGATGTGTAAGGAGAATGTTAACCTCGGTGTGAGGTATAGGCAAAAAGTATTATATATTGAGAAGATTGAAAGTCCTCATTATTTAAAACTTGATCAGCCCATTGGGAGTACGGATCCACTCCATTGCACAGCATTGGGGAAGGCCCTTCTCTCGGGACTGAGTGATCAGGAACTCAGAACTTACTTAAAATCAGAAAGATTAATTCCATATACCAAAAAGACGATTACCGATCCAAAGGTGTTGGAAAAGGAGATCCAACATGTGAGGAGAGAAGGCTATTCAACTGATCTGGAAGAACTTAGTGAAGGGATCCACTGCATCGGTGCCCCCATCAGAGATGTAAGCGGTAAGGTAATCGCGGCCATCAGTATTTCTGCTCCTGCCATTAGGTTAACGAGGCAGAAGATGAGAGAACTCAAAGGGCCATTACTGGAAGCATCTTTAGGGGTTTCAAAAAAGATGGGATATAGAGGTTAAGGGAAGGGGATGATCACTTATGTATGGAATGATGGAGAAGATTCGAAATTTTATGGAGAGATGGGGGATTCCTGGTCGTGATCTTTATGACCTCCCGAGCTCTGAGAAGAGATTCCCTGATGGGGCAAACTATCGGATGGAGATTGCTGGGCTGGAGAGGGCTACAACGATGGAGGCGATGATTCAGGAGGCAAGGAGAAGAGGAGTTGAGATCCATAGGGCGATTGCAACGGTTGGGGGGTCAACCTTTTGTGATTTTGAAGAACTAAAGGCAATGGCACAGATGGCCCATGAAGAAAAGATAGAGGTTATCGTTAGTGTTGGTCCAAGGAAGTCATGGGATCCAGGGTCAAAGGAGGCCTCTCACCACGAAGGGGCCATGCAAGGTTTTCGTTTAAGGGGTTCAGATCATCTTTCATATTGGATCGCAGATATGATGAGAAATATTGAGGCTGGTTTCAGGGGGTTTCTAATTTATGATGAGGGATTGCTCTTCATTCTTGACAAGATGAGGGAGGAGGGTTTTATTCCTAAAGAGACGATTTTTAAATTTTCAGTCTTTGGTGGATACTGCAGTGCAGCAGGAGCAAGGCTTGTTGAATCGCTTGGGGCAAATACCTTGAACCCTTCCTCTGACATCTCACTCCCCATTTTAGCAAGCATAAGAAGGGCCGTAAACATCCCTCTGGATGTTTACCTGATTGTGGTTGACTCCTTTGGAGGAATGTTCAGGGCTTATGAAGCCCCTGAAATAGGACGCATTGCCTCACCCTGCTATTTTAAGATCGAACCAGGTAGTTCAGAGGGGGAGATTTACAAACCATGGGTTTCAGAAGCCTGGCATAAGGAATTTATCAAGGAAAAAGTGAAAATAGCCTCCATCATTTATGAGATTATGGATAGATATGCCCCTTCACTCAAAAGTTCTCCTAAGGGGGCCTCTGATCTTGTTTTGCCATCTTTAACTTAATGGGTTTCACCAAAGGGGGAGTTAGGATGATAATAGAGATTCATATTATGAAGGGAATAGAAAGATTCAGAGGAAGCGTAAAGTAATTATTTCATCAATATTAATTCCCAGGGATGAGGATTGAAATCTTTTAAAAAGGAGGAGGAAGATGTCTGATAAATTATTCGATTTGACGGGAAAGGTGGCTATTGTCACAGGGGCAGGTAGAGGTATTGGTAAAAGCATTGCAGTCGGTTTAGCCCAGCATGGAGCGGATGTTGTCCTCTGCGCCCGTTCTATGGCAGAGTTGGAACAAGTGGCCCAGGAGGTTCAAAAGATAGGACGAAAGGCACTGCCAATCTTTCTCGATTTAACCCAGGTTTCACAGTTTGAGGGTTTCGTCAAGGAGGTGAAAAAGAATTTTGGTCGGATTGACATCCTTGTCAATAACGCTGGGGCTCTTCTTGTAGCCCCTGCTTTAGAGGTGGATGAGAAGAGCTGGGACCTGGTGATGGATACCAATGCAAAAGGAGCCTTCTTTCTCTCCCAGAAGGTTGGTCAAGTTATGATCGAGCAAGGATGGGGTGGGAGCATCATCAATGTCACCTCTGAGGTCGTTCAAAAGGTAGAGGTAAATATAGGCGCCTATTGTCCAAGTAAGGCTGCCCTCTATAGTATTACGAAAGTCTTAGCCAGAGAGTGGGGAAAATATAAAATTCGCGTCAACTCACTTGCCCCCTGTTTTGTCAATACTGTTCTAAATGAACCCCTATTTGCCCAGAAGAAGGAGTTCTATGAACCGAAATTGAAGGGTGTTCCCCTTGGACGCCATAGCGAACCAGAAGATTTAATTGGGGCAGCGGTTTTCCTTGCCTCTGACGCATCCAGTTATGTGAGTGGGACAACCATTTTGGTAGATGGTGGATATACCGCTTAAATCAGGAAGGTGTGGTCTCATTCTCATTTAGAGGCATTAAAAATGAGAAAAGATTTTGACCTTAAGAGACTGAATACCCGTCAGGTTCCAGAGGACTCCTATTATGAGAGGAGGACTCTTCTGAAGGCAATGCATTTTGATGATGAAGATTTAGACCGTCCCTTTATTGCGATCGCAAATTCCTGGAATGAATTCATCCCTGGACATTACCACTTACGTTCTATCAGTGAGGCAGTAAAGGTTGGCATCTGGCAGGCAGGGGGCATGCCCATTGAGTTCAATCATATTGGGGCATGTGATGGATTGGCTGACGGGAATGTGGGAATGCACTGGATTCTTCCGAGCAGGGATATCATTGCTGCATCGATTGAAATGATGGTGGAGTCGCAGAGAGTCGATGGAATTGTGGCCATCTCCACCTGCGATAAGATCGTTCCTGCTCAGCTGATGGCTTTGGCACGAATTAATCTCCCTTCGATCATGGTCACAGGAGGTTACATGATCAGAGGAAGATGTGGTAGCCAGCCCATTGAAGCCCAATCCATTAACGAGCAGTATCCACTGTGGAAGGAGGGGCTTATCTCCGATTCCCAATTTAAGGCGATTGAAGATGGTGCATGTCCTTCCTGGGGGGCATGTTGCACAATGGGGACAGCCAATACCATGTGTTGTCTGACAGAGGCATTGGGCATGTCACTTCCAACTAATGGAACCCAGTGTGCTGCCCTTTCTTCTCTTTTAAGATTGGCAAAATCTGCGGGTCGCAGGGTGGTTGAGTTGATTAAAGAGGATTTCCGGCCCAGGGACATTATGACCTTTAGGGCATTTGAGAATGCGATGGCCATCCATTCTGCCATAGGTGGATCTACAAATGCAGTGATTCATCTTCCAGCCATCGCAGGTGAATTAGGCTTGGAGTTGCCCTTAGAACATTGGAACGAGATTTCAGAAAAGGTTCCCCACCTTGTCAATATTACAGCAGATTCCAATTTTACGATGAGAGACTTAGATGAGGCCGGAGGCATCCCAGTAGTGATGAAGGAACTTGGGGAGATTCTTCACCAGGAGGTCCTTACAGTTACAGGTAAGACATTAGGGGAGAACATCAAAGGGAGTATCAACTTGAATCCTGAGGTGATTAGAACTCTTAAAGATCCTGTTTTTCCAAAGGGCTCCATTGCAATACTCAAAGGGAATCTTGCCCCAAATGGAGCAGTGGTTAAACAGACAGCGGTGGTTAGGGAGATGCTTGAACATCGTGGACCAGCCAAGGTCTTTGATAGTGAGGATGAAGCAAAGGAGGCACTTTTAAATCATAAGATTCTACCTGGAGATGTAGTTGTCATCAGATATGAGGGACCTAAGGGGGGGCCCGGGATGCGAGAGATGTATACATTTCAAACCATCCTTTGTGGAATGGGACTGGATCGGTCTGTGGCCGTGGTGACAGATGGAAGGTTTTCTGGCTGGAACCGAGGTCCTGCCATAGGTCATGTTTCACCAGAAGCGGCTGATGGAGGTCCGATCGCTTTTCTTCGAGATGGAGATATTATCCATTATAGTATTCCCCGAAAGGAGATCACAGTTGAGGTTTCAGAAGAAGAGATGAAGACTCGAATCAAACCCAAACCTCCCCACCGTCCCTTTGAAAAGGGTTTTTTGGGGAAGGTTTATCCTTTTCTGGTTGGGCCAGTGGAGAGAGGTGCGGTCTTGGAGTTTCCTTTACAATGGAAGAGGTGAATTCCGTTATTATTAAATAAGGCCTTCAAAAAGGATCCCAGGACATTGAGGTCTTTCCAGCAGTAGGGGAAGGCTGAAATCGAGGGCTCCCTGAATGTAGGTTATAACCACAAGAATTTCTAATAACCAGATGGGGCTGCAGAAGGATTTTTTGTGGAGACTTCAACTTTCCTTCGATTCGCTCGATAATGGTTTTAGCCCCTAATCTTCCCATCTCCTTCACATTCTGGCTCACAGTTGTCAGTTGAATGAGGGGATGAGATGAGATCTCAGAATCGTCAAATCCAACAAGAGCCACATCTTCAGGCACCCTCACTCCCATCTCGCCAAGGGCCTTCATTGAACCTAAGGCAATATAATCATCTCCACAAAAAATTGCTTCAGGTGGCCTGAAAAGATTCATCATCATTTTGGCAAACTTATATCCGGTTTCCTGTGAGAAGTAACCATGTCGGATGAGGTCCTCTTCTAACTCCAGACCTTTTTCTTTAAGGGCTTTAATATAGCCCCTATATCGATCAACACTTGTGGAGACATTTCGAGGGCCTCCGATCATTCCAATTCTTCGGTAACCAAGATGAATCAAATGGTTGACGATTAGGTAGGCCCCATACAGGTTGTCAAGAACAATGTAATCCCCCTTCTCCTTTTTCAATCTTCGGTTCAACAATACTACTGGGAAATTGTCATCGATAAGCTTCTCAACGGATCGATCATGAAGTTTGCAGGAAGCAAAGATGATTCCCTCGACGCCCAGTTTGATCATGGAATTGATCAGGAGGTCTGCTTTTTCTGGATCGTCATCGGTACTGGCTTGTATGATCCAGTATCCAAACTCCTTTGAAGTCTCTTGAATGGAGCGTGTGAGTTCAGCATAAAAAGGATTACAAAAGTCATAAACCAGCAGTCCGATCAGATAGGTCTTCTTTTTGACCAAGCCACGTGCAAAAAGATTGGGTGTGTAACCCATTTGTTTTGAGATCTTCAGAACTTCATCTTTTGTCTTCTGGCTAATTCGGGGATGGTTGTTGAGGGCCCTCGAAATCGTTGAAGGGGATAGGTTGGTTACCTTTGCAATGTCTTTGATTGTGGTGTGGCGGTATTTCATAAAGAAAATCTAATAAGCAAGCCATCCCCCATCAACAAAGAGCGTTTGGCCTGTCACATAACTTGAGGCATCTGAGGCGAGGTAAATCGCTGCCCCCACCACCTCCTCTGGTTTGCCAAACCTTCCCATGGGGGTCCTTCGGAGGAGGCTCTCAGAAATGATTTTCGATTCCCTCATTCCTTTTGTTAATTCTGTTTCGATATAAGCAGGACCAATGGCATTGACCTGAATATTGTACCTCTGCCAATCTAAGGCCAGTACCCTGGTCATCTGCAAGATTCCACCCTTGCTTGCACAGTATCCAACCTGTCTGGGAAAACCAACGACTGCGCCCACGGAGACCATGTTGATAATCTTACCCCCTCCCTGCCGGATCATCACCCTGCCCACCTCCAGACAGAAGAGGAATGTTCCTGTCAGATTGACCCTGATGATCTCCTCCCACTCCTTCAGTTCCATCTCTTCAGATTTCTTTAAAACAGGGCTTATCCCTGCGTTGTTGACCAGAATGTCTATCTTTGGGAAGACTTTTAGGGTGGATTCAACACCCTTTCTGATCTCCTCAGGGTTTCCAATATCTACAGATATGGGCAGGGCCTTTTGACCGAGAGATTCAACCTCTAGGGCCACCTCTTTAAGGGCGGAAAGGTTTCTACTGACTAATACCAAATCCGCACCTGCCCTTGCAAACCCTACAGCAATAGTTTTACCAATCCCTCTGCTTGCTCCTGTTACAATGGCTGTCTTCCCATTTAAAGAGAACATCTCTTCATTCCTTTTTGCTGAGGGGCAGATTATAATCTTTCCTATTAGGAAGGAATTTTCTTCTCCCTCTTATCAATAATCCTCTTTGCTTTAAAGGTTGTTCGTTCAAGTGTCCCAAAAGGAACAAAACGAATCTCAGGAGTAACCGAACACTCCTCCTTCAATCGATTCTTTAAAAGAGGGGTTAGATTCGGGATGTCTTCTTCCTTTTGTGCTTCCACAACGACTGTAACCATATCCGTCCCCAATTGGGGATCAGTGGTCAGTTCAATACAGAATTCGTCAGAAAGTTGGCCAAAGCTTCTCACCACCTTCTCAACTTGAACAGGATAAAATTTTGCTCCTTTATAAATGATCATATCATCCGCCCTTCCTAAGATACCACCGACAGATCGGGCATGGGTTCGACCACATCTGCACTTCTTTTTTTCTAAAATTGCCAGGTCATTAGTCCAGTACCGGATCATGGGGGTAGCCTCTTTGGTAAGGTGTGTGATGACCAAGACACCAACCTCACCAGGGTTACAGGGCTTTCGGGTTTCAGGGTGAATGATTTCAATGAGGAGGTGGTCTTCCACCCAATGGATTCCTGCTTTGTAGGAACATTCTGAGGCGATTGTTGGACCTATCTCTGCCAGACCAAAATAGTCATAGGCCTCAATCCCCAACCCTTTTTCTATCTTTTCTCGAGTGGCAGGGACTTCGGCTCCTGCCTCACCTCCAAAACAACCAATCCTCAGTCGTAGGTCATCAGGTGAAATTCCTCTTTGCTTCAATCTTTCAGCGATATGTAAGGCATAGGAAGGTGTACAGAGAAGAACCGTAGAGCCTGGGTTTAGGAGATAATCGATCTGACGTTCTGTCATGGCCGCACCAATGGGGATGACAAAACAGCCCAATTCTCTTGCTGCATAATGGGTGGACATGCCTGCTACCCAGAGACCATAACTAAAACCATTTTGAATAATATCACCAGAACGAACACCAAAGGTCCACATGGTTCGGGCTGTCCAGTGGGAGATATTCTTTACATCTTTAAAGGACCAGATGGTATTGACAGGGGCTCCTGTTGTACCCGTAGAGGGATGTAGCTCTGCCCATGTCTTAGGAGGGGCAAGGGTATATCTTCCAAAGGGTGGATAAGCCTGTTGTTCTTCTCGAAGTTCTGGTTTGGTAACGAAAGGGAGGTGGATGACATCGTTTAGGGAACGGATATCTTCGGGTTTAATGCCTGCTTCCTTAAAGTTTTTACGATAGAATTCTGATCCTTGATAACACCTTTTGAGCTGGATTTTTAAACGTCGTAGTTGAAGGGCTTCTAACCTTTCTCTATCCATGGTTTCTATTTCAGGGTCGAAATATTTTTTAGGGTTCATGGTCTTCCCTCCATTGTTTTTCTGACTTATTTATTATCATAATTATATAAATTGAATCAATACTTAAAGAAGTGCATATTACCATATTGCCACCCACATCCTATCTTTTATTCAAAGATTGAATCACCTCTTCAAAAATATCGATCCCTTGCTCAAGAAGTCCCTCTGTAATGACCAAGGCAGGCATGAATCGGGCAACGTTATTCCACCTGCCCCCTTTCCATAAAATCACCCCTTTTTGGAAACATCTTTCCTGGGCCTCTTTTAAGATTTCTGGGGCAGGTTCTTTTGTCTTTTTATCCTTCACAAATTCGAGACCAATGTAGAGCCCCTTTCCTCTCACATCGCCAATATATTTACTCTTCTCAGCCACTTCCTTTAAACGATCCATTGCCTTTTGGCCCAATTCATTAGCCCTTGAGGATAGCTCGTTCTTCTCGATAAAATTGATCGATGCAAGACCTGCAGCGCAGGAGAGCAGATTCCCTCTAAAAGTGCCAACGTGTGCACCTGAACTCCAGGTATCGAACTCCTCCTTAATAATTAGAGCAGCAAGCGGAAGGCCACCCCCCATCGTCTTTGATATACACATAATATCAGGAGTTACATCCCAATTCTCACAGCAGAACATCCTGCCTGTTCTTGCAAAGCCAGTCTGAATTTCATCAATAATGAGTATTAGTTCATATTTGGAACAGATTCGTCTTACCTCTTGAAGGTATCCATCAGGGGGCACAACAATCCCACCTTCTCCCTGAATGGGTTCAATCAACAGGCTTCCTGGCCGGGTTGCCCCCGTATCCGGGTCTCTCACCACATGCTCAAGATATTTTGCACACTGAAGATCACAGGAAGGGTATTTCAACCCGAAAGCACAGCGGTAACAATAGGCATAGGGAATGATATAAACCTCTGGCATTAATGGGAGAAAATTCTCTTTGGAACCTCTCTTACCAGTGGCTGCAAGACCCCCTCCTGTCACTCCATGCCATCCCCCCTCAAAGGAGATGACCCCAGGCTTTTTTGTATGATATTTTGCCAATTTAATGGCTGCCTCAACTGCGTCTGCACCTGTTGGTCCACACTGAAATATCCTGGACCTATTTTTCAGTTCCCCTGGGGCTATCTCGACCAATTTTTCTGAAAGCAATAACCGTGGAAGACCCGGGAATTCTAAGGCATGGGTCAATTTTTCAGCCTGGGTTTTGATGGCTTCCACTACCTCAGGGTTTGAGTGGCCCACATTGAGCACTCCAACCCCTCCACTAAAATCGATATAATAATTCTGGTCTGCATCCATTACCGTTGCCCCCAACCCTTTTTCAGGGGCTAATGGGATCTGGGAAGGGTAGACCAAGACATTTGAGTCTACCTTCTTTTGCCTCGCCAAAAGGGCCTTGGCCTTTGGACCTGGGGGTGGGGTCGTAATCTTGGGGGCTTCAGCGAAATTGAATTTCTCATAATAGTTTTCGTGGCGACCAGTTTTCATTAGGGCCTCCTCCATTGTGCAAACGTTAGCACAATTAATCCATAAAAAATTTTAAATGTCAAGAAAAAAATTGTTGACAAAAATAAAAAATGAAGATAAATAATTTTGAAATGGTATAAGTAAGAATTGGCTGGAGATTGAATAAAATAAAAATTTTTTAATAATTTAAAATAGTTAAATAAATTTTTTTGGGGAAGGCTTGAATTTTTTTAAAACTTTCTTATTATCCTCTTAAAACTCTAATCTTTTTTATTAAGGGAAAAGGTTTTTTTTTGCTCAAACGATTGAACAAATTATTATATATAGGAGGTAAAAAATGAGATTGAAAGGAAAAGTAGCGTTGGTCACAGGGGGAGGGACAGGGATAGGAAAGGCCATTGCCCTGGAGTTTGCGAAAGAGGGTGCAAAGGTTGCTGTCGCCGGTAGAAGAAAGGAGAAATTACAGGAGGTGGTCGATGAGATCAAGAAGAATTGGGGGGAGGCCAT
The DNA here is from genome assembly GCA_037441765.1 of Deltaproteobacteria bacterium. Taxonomy (GTDB): domain Bacteria; phylum Desulfobacterota; class BSN033; order BSN033; family UBA1163; genus JBBIRM01. The sequence goes on from JBBIRM010000009.1 coordinate 30,968, forward strand.
CGCAATTTCTGGAGATGTTTCAAAAATATCGGATGTTGATAGGATTGTCAAGACCACGGTGGATACCTTTAAGAGACTTGACATCTTGGTCAATAGTGCAGGGGTTCTCTTCAGCGCTGATCTCGCCCACCACACTGAGAAGATCTGGGATGATACGATCAATATCAATCTAAAGGGAACCTTTCTCTGCATTCAAAGGGCTGTTCCAGAGATGTTGAAGCAAGGAAAGGGTAAAATTATTAACATTGCCTCTATTGCAGGGCAGATTGGTTTCCCGAATAGTGTTGCATACTGCGCCTCAAAAGGAGGGATTATGGGAATGACCAAAGCACTGGCCATGGAACTGGCACCCCTGAAAATTAATGTGAACGACCTTGCCCCCGGGGATATTGAAACGCCACTCAATGAACACCTCCTGAGAGATCCTGAATACCTGAAGTCACGAATTGAAAATACCCCTTATGGAAGAGTTGGAAGGGTTTCAGATATTGCCCCAGGCGCAGTCTATCTGGCTTCTGATGAATCCGATTTTGTCAATGGAATTACCCTTACCATTGATGGCGGTCTAATAATTAAATAATTTTAATAAGGAGTGTATGATATGACTATTGAAATTGACCTCAATTGCGATATGGGAGAGAGTTTTGGAATTTATAAAATTGGTAATGACGAGGAGATGATGAAATACGTAACTTCGGTTAGCATTGGATGCGGATTTCACGGAGGGGACCCTCATGTAATGAGGAAGACGGTCAATCTGGCTAAGAAATACGGGGTCTCTGTAGGGGCGCATCCTGGGTATCCAGATTTGATTGGATTCGGCAGAAGAAGATTGGAGGTGACACCTGCTGAAGCGAAAGATTACATTCTTTACCAGGTAGGTGCTTTAAAAGCCTTCTGCCAAGCAGTAGACATTGAACTCCAGCACGTCAAACCCCATGGTCAACTCTATAATATGGCATGGAAAGATGAGGCACTGGCACAGGGGATTGTGGAGGCGATCCAGGAGATCAAACCCGAGCCCATCTTTTTAGCCCTTTATAATACGATTCCCTATCAAATGGCGCTCGAAAAAGGGATTCGTGTAGCAGGCGAGTACTATGCAGACCTCGATTATGCTCCAGATGGAACTACCTTTATTAAAAAGGTTCACGGAGAAATAGACCCAGAGGCTACGGTTAAAAAGGTATTGAAGATGGTTTTGGAGGGAAAGGTGACTGCCTCTGATGGAAAAGAGATAGAGGTAAAAGGGAAGAGCGTCTGTTTTCATGGAGACAACCCCCGAGGCCCTGAGATCGTTCAGAAGGTAAGAAGAGAATTAGAAAAAAATGGGGTAAAGATCGTACCCCTTCGATACCATAAATATCCCTAACCCTTAAAGAAAGGTTATCATCAATGATTTATGAATCGCCACGATATCTCTATTCAGGAGACCAATACCTTACGGTTGAGATTGGCGATGAGATGACCCTGGAAGCCAATTTTAAGGTCATTGCCCTCGATATGGCAATTAAAGAGGCCAGAATTAAAGGGTTTATCGAAACCTTTCCTGGATGGCGATCCCTTCTCCTTCATTATGATTCCACATTAATCAGCACTAAAGATCTTATCTCTGAGTTAAAAAAGGTTGTTGAAGAGATTCCAGAGGTCAGGGAAGTCCCATCCCGACTTATTGAATTACCTGTCAAATATGGGGGAAGGTGGGGACCTGATCTTGACTTTATTGCAAAAAGTAATAATATCACCCCAGAGGAAGTGGTGAAGATCCACTCGGAGACAATTCACTGGGTGGGGATGGTAGGATTTACACCAGGGTCCCCCCAACTGATGCAATTAAAACCACGCCTCTTACTTTCTGTCCCCAAATATACCTCTCCTCGAATTTATACACCTATGGGAACGATCGCTCTGGGAGGAAGTATTACTGCCATCTATCCTGTGGTCAGCCCTGGAGGTTACCAGATGATGGGGCTTACCCCTGTTCCCATCTACGACCGATTTCAAAGCCTCTCCATTTTTGAAACCTCTCCAGTCTTACTGAGAATCGGAGATAGGATAAAATTTGTTCAAGTCGATATGGAGGAGTTCGATTATATCCGTCAGAAGGTCTGGGAGTGTAGTTATGAGTATAAGATTAAACAGGAAGTCTTCTCTTTATAGGAGGAGTTGGTGAGCCAGCCGGTTTTTGAGGTGATTGAACCTGGAATTTTTACAACGATTCAGGACTTAGGGAGAAAAGGGTACTTTGCAAGCGGAATTCCTCCCTCAGGTGCAATGGATAGATTTGCCCTTCGAATGGGAAACCTGCTCGTAAAGAACCCCCTGGATGAAGCAGGAATAGAGATGACCGCCATAGGAATGAAAGTGAGGGTATTAAGAGAGACCGTCATTGCCCTGACAGGAGCGGATTTCTCAGCCAAATTGAATGGGAATCCAATCCCTCTATGGCAGACTGTATATCTAAAAGAAGATGATCTTCTTTCCATTGAGAAGCCAAACCATGGTTGGAGAGGTTATCTAACCATAGCAAGTGGGTTGGATGTTCCGCCCATTCTGGGATCAAAATCCACTTACACCCTGGGAGGATTGGGAGGGATTCGAGGTAGGGTATTAAAGAGGGGAGACCTCATTCCCATGGGCGTTCCCAGAGCGCCTCTCGATTCCTTAAGAGGTCGAAAGGTTAAGGAATCTATTTTACCTGAGAAGGGGTCTGAAAGGGAGTTAAGAGTAATTCTCGGACCCCAAGATGACCATGTAAAGCAGGAGAGCATAGAAGTCTTTTTGAATACGCCTTATCGGGTTTCACTCCGTTCCAATAGGGTAGGTTATCGGTTTGAGGGGCCTCAACTCTTCTTTAAAGAGAGACCCCAGTCGCGAGATGCTGGGCTTGATCCTTCCAATATCGTGGATGACGGGAATGCCATTGGAGCGGTCCAGATCCCTGCAGGTAAAGAACCTATCTGCTTGGGGCCAGATGGTGTGACCATGGGTGGGTATGTGAAGATTGCCTGTCTGATTACTGTGGATATGGATCGAATGGCACAGCTAAAGCCAAAGGATTTTGCAAGATTTAAAAGCGTTACCGTCGAAGAGGCACGGATGCTTCTCCTCCAATCGATTGAAAAGGTAAGGGAGGAAAACATTGTGAGAGAATAGAGTAGGGCACGGATGCTTCTCTAAAACCTTAGGAGGAATAATATGGAATATGAACTAAAAAAAGAGGTTAAAGAGGGTAAGATTTATAACCTTTTTCGTTGTGGCTATCTTGAGGTGAGGGAGTGGTTGAAGGAAACAGACATTGTGATCATCCCTTTGGGAAGCATGGAGCAACATGGAAGGCATTGCCCGGTATGTACCGATAGCATTGCAACAGAACTTCCTTGCCAAATAGCCGCTGAGATGGCGAATGTTCCCTATATGCCCCTGATCCCCATTGGCTATTCTCCTCAACATCTTCATCCACCCGGGATCGGATCAGGAACGGTTAGTTTCAGCGCCACGACCTATCAGAATATGATCTATGAAATCGGTCGTTGTCTGATTCATAATGGATTTAATAAATTGGTATATGCAACCGGACACACCTCAAACATGAAGGTGGTGGATCCTGCCCTAAGGGCATTGCGTTATGAGACGAACTGCTTTGTCTGTTGCTATCGAAACGATGCAGAGGCAGTCCCTGCCCTTTTAGGGGATCAAGGGATTATTGAGAATCCCCCCCTCGAAGCCCCGGGCTGGCATGGAAGCGAAGTGGAGACCTCAGAGTGCCTCTATTTTGAGAGGTTATATGGGAAAAAGTTGGTCCATTTAGAAAGGGTTCAAAAAGAGTACACCCATCCGCCCAAGTGGATTACAGAGGTCAGCGATAAGTTTACAAAGGTGAATGGTTCTCCTTATCTTACAATGAAGGGAAAGGATGTGGCATGGGTGCCAATGGAGCATCAGGAATATAGCGATACAGGACTGATCGGTTTTCCAGGAAATCCATTTACTGCTTCTGCGGAAAAAGGGGAAAAACTCATATATGCAAAGGCGAAACTGATGGCCGAGTTTTTAGAGGAGGTAAAGAAAATCAAAGTGGAGATTAAAAACAGAGAATACGTCAATAGAACCTTTAGACCGTTTTGATTAATTATCTAAAACGAGCTGATTTTTTATTATTTATATACGACACTACAAAAGAGGGAATGGTTGATATACAGAACATATTTTAAAGGGAACAAGAATTATGGTATTAAACAAATTCTCATTAGTAGGGAAGACTGCTATTGTCATTGGAGCAAGTAGAGGGTTGGGTCAAGGAATGGCGAAGGCATTGGCTGAAGCAGGAGCGGATTTAGCCCTTGTCGCAAGGACCCTCTCATCTTTGGAGGCATTTGGTGAAGAGGTGAGGGGTTTAAACCGAAGGTGCCTAATTTTACCCTATGATATTTCTAAGCCTTCAGGGATCCAAGAGGTGGTGAAGCGGGTGATCGATACCTTTGGCAAGATCGATATCCTGATCAATAGTCAGGGGACTCAGGTTCGAAAGCCTGCCTTTGAAATGACGGAGGAGGATTGGGATGGCCTGATGTCTATCAACCTGAAATCTGTCTTTTTCGCCTGCCAGGCAGTGGGAAGGGAGATGGTAAAACAGGGAAAGGGAAAGATCATCAATGTAGCCTCCTTGACAAGTGTGATTGGGCTACCAAATATCTCAATCTATGGGGCGAGCAAAGGGGGAGTGGCTCAATTGACAAAGGCCCTCGCTGTTGAATGGGCCCCTTATCACATCAATGTCAATGCCATCCTTCCAGGATACTATCTAACCGCAATGACAGAGGCTTTATTTAAAATTGAAGAAAGGAGGAAATGGATCCTTGGCCGAATTCCATTGGGAAGGACTGGGGTCCCTGATGATTTAGCAGGAACTGTGGTCTTTTTAAGTTCAGAGGCATCTGATTATATCACAGGACAAATTATTCCAGTCGATGGAGGATGGCTTTCAGCCTGAGAAGGGTTTAAAAGAAATTGTCTCAATTATGAATAAACGCTACCTTTTAGGGATCGATGTAGGGACAACAGGGTGTAAAACAGAACTGATTGGAATTGAAGGGGATTCTGTCAGCAAGGCCTATCGAGAGTATCCTCTCCTTTTTCCCAGGCCTTCATGGGTGGAACAGGATCCAGAGGAGGGGTGGTGGAAGGCAACGGTTGAGACCATCAGAGAAGTCCTTTCAGAGAGTAGAATTGATCCAAGAGAGGTTGTAGGCGTCTCCATCAGTTGCACCAATGCCCTTGTGCCTGTTGATAAGGAAGGAGCCCCTTTACGAAAAGCGATCATGCAACTCGATAAAAGGACTGTGGAGCAGGCAAGATGGATCAATGAAAATTTTGGCAACGAAGTCTTTGAGATTAATGGAAATAGGGCAGCAGCAGGTGGGACCTCTGCTCCGATCATCCTATGGATCAAGGAGAACGAGCCCGAAATTTTCGAAAAAACATATAAATTTCTCTGGCCAGGTGGTTTTATTGTCCATAGGTTGACTGGTGAGTTTACAATGGAGTGGTCAAGGGCGAGTTGGACCTGTCTCTTCGATACGAAAAAGAATCAGGTCTGGTCGGAGAAACTTTGCAATGGAATGGGCATCCCCATTGAAAAGCTTCCAAGACTCTGTCCCTCCTGGGAGGTGGTGGGGGAGGTGACTAAAAGAGCTTCTGAACTAACTGGCCTTGCTCCCCATACCCCTGTCACAGGAGGAATGGCAGACACCCCTGCCGCTGGAATCGGTACAAGGGCAGTTGCCCCGGGAAGGACATTCCATGTGATAGGAACGGTTGGAAGACCCTGTGTGGTTCAAGGAAAGCCAATTTTCGATTCGAGGTTTATCAATTGCTGTCACGCGGTTCCAAATTGCTGGTTTACATTGGGCGCCACTGATTCAAGTGGGCTTTCTATAAAATGGTTTAGGGACCTTTTTGGACAGCAAGAGGTCTCACTGGCAAAATTTTTGGGAAGAAATCCATTTGACCTTTTCGATGAAGAGGCAGAACAATCCCCTCCTGGGGCAAAGGGATTGATCTATCTTCCCTACCTATCAGGAGAACGTAGTCCAATCTGGGATCCATATTCGCGTGGAGTCATTTTCGGTCTTTCTGTTTCTCATACGCGAAATGATGTAATAAGGGCAATCTTAGAGGGAGTGGCTTACTCCTTTTTACACAATTTAAGGATCTATGAAGAGGAGTTGGGGCTTAAGATCGATAAACTCTTTCTCTCAGGAGGAGGGGCGAAGAGCAGACTCTGGGCTCAGATCCATGCGGATATGTGCAATAAACCTGTTTATGTAGTCAAGGTGAAAGAGAGCGAGGCTCTGGGGAATGCCATCCTCGCAGGGTTTGCGGTCGGTATCTATCAGGATATGGTAGAAGCAGCAGACCAGGTGGTCAAGATTGAAAGTATTTATGAACCAAATAAAGAGGCCCATGAGAGATATCAGAAATTATTTGAGTTGTATAAAAAGGTTTATCTCCACCTCAAAGAGGATTTTTATGAACTAAATCAGATGATGATGGGGGGTTAAGTCTTATTTATTCTTTCAGAAAGATCAATGGGGGAGAGAGATGGAAGAATCCCAAAAAAACCGAATATGTTCATTCTTCTCACCAACCATGATTCTCATTGGTTTTAATGCGGTTGAGAGGATAGGGGTTGAGGCTAAGAGGTTGGGAGGATCGAAGGCCTGTATTGTTACTGATGAAGGGGTGCTGAGCGCAGGCCTTGCTGATAGGGTAATGGATCCACTTAAGAAAGAGGGAATTGAAGTGGAGGTCTTCGGAAAGGTAGAAGCTGAGCCTCCTGTGAGGGTGGTCGATGAGTGTTCTGAGTTTATTAGGAAAGGGAAGTTCGATCTTATTATTGGATTAGGGGGAGGAAGCTCTCTGGATACAGCCAAGGGGGCGGCAATTATGGGAACACGGGAGGGTTCTGTCCGAGGGATATGCGGAATGGATATTATTCCTAAAAGAGGGCTTCCAAAGATTCTCATCCCAACCACAGGAGGGACAGGGGCAGAGGCCACACGAGCATTTGTCGTTACGGACGAAGAGGAGGGAATAAAGAAGGTCTCCTATAGTAACTATAATTTACCTGATTTAGCCATTATCGACCCCATGCTGACGGTCTCCATGCCTCCCAAAGTGACTGCAGACACAGGGATTGATGCCCTTGTCCACGCCATTGAATCCTTTGTCTCTTTTAACGCAACTCCCTTTTCAGATCTCTTAGCCATTGAAGCCATTCGGTTGATTTCTCAAAGCCTTCCCCGAGCCTACTCAAAAGGAGAGGATCTGAGCGCTCGCTATGATATGTCACTGGCTGCACTGCTTGCAGGGATGTCCATCACAAGTGGTGGATTGGGAGCGGTTCACGCCTTGGCCTACCCCATTGGAACAGAGTTTCACCAAAATCATGGTAGATCAAATGGGATCATCCTTCCCCATGTGATGGAATTTAACCTCATTGGAAATATTAAAAAGTATAAGGCCATTGCAGAAGCCATGGGAGAATATATAGAAGGGCTAAATCCATTTGAGGCAGCACAGAGAAGTGTCATTGCAGTAAAAAGGCTTTTGGAAATGGTCAATATTTCTTATCACCTTAAAGATTATGGAATCCCGAAAGAAAGCATTCCCAAATTGGTAGAGGGTGGGATTAAGCAATCTCGACTCTTCGTTCCAAACCCGAGGAATTTAACAAAAGAGGATATAACCGCCATCTATACAAAGGCCTGGTTATGAAAGATGAACCTTTAAAGGCAATTCTAATCATTGCAACACTGGACACAAAGGGGCCTGAGACAGAGTATTTAAAAACATTGATTGAGAAAAAGGGACATCGGACATTGGTAATGGATACAGGGATATTAGGATCAGTTCCTTTTAAGCCTGACATTTCTCGTGATGAAGTTGCAAAGGCAGGAGGAACGACGGTAGAAGATCTTATTCGAAATAAGGAGAAAGGAAAGGCAATACAAATAATGGCAGAGGGTTCGAAAAGGATTACTCAGAAACTCTACCAAGAGGGAAAGATTTCAGGGATCATCGGTCTCGGAGGGGCCCAGGGGACAGAGATAGGGACTTCTGCAATGAGGGCCTTACCAGTAGGGTTTCCAAAATTGATGGTCTCCACTGTGGCCTCTGGCTATGCTCAGTTTGGGACTTATGTGGGGACAAAGGATCTATTAATGATGCATTCGGTCGTTGATATATTGGGTTTGAATGCCTTTTCAAGGGTAATCCTCTCCAACGCAGGAGGGGCGATGGTTGGGATGG